>JAQUEZ010000038.1 GCA_028684915.1 Desulfobulbus sp. | reverse complement strand
GTTTTACAGCAGAACCCGCGGTGGGCACTGGGTCGAGCTTCCTCGGACCCATTGGCCCCGTGATACCAGGTGGAGAGGGCGTCATTTTTACAATGACCATCGGGACCACAAATATGATCGCCACCCTTCGAAGGATCGTCGCTGGGACGACAAAAAATGGCCTGATAACGATCACCGGTGGGATGATAAACGCCGTCCAGCCGATCCACGCTGGAATGACCACAACCGCCCTCAGGTTGATCCGCGTCGTGACGATTCGCGCCGTCCTCAGGTCGATCCCCGGTGGAATGACCGCAAACGGCCTGATGTCGATCAGCGGCGGGATGATCCCCGTCGGCCACAAGTTGATCCTCGGCAAAGGGATAATCGACGCCAGGATATGGACCAGCAGCGTAAGGATCCGAGAAGCCGGTCAATGGACCAGCGTCGGGGGGATCGAAACAACATGGATCAGCACCGAGATAAACGCAATCAGCGTGACATGAACCCGCCCGAAAACAACAAACGCCATGATGGCAAAAAACGTGGCGAGGAAGATGAGAAGCAAAATGGCCAGCCGTTTGAGCGCCGTCGATAATTGATCGTCGTTTAATCGGAACGGCAGGGCAGCTCTAAGGGCTGACCCTGCCGTTTTTTTTGTAAGCGATCACGGGGCACCGAATCTGCGGTGTTATCCGCCTGTTTTCGTACAAGTGTACGCTGCACAGGCCGATGCCTTGCACCTCCGGCACCCTGCAATCGCTTGTGCGCCAGGAAAAGCTCTGGTGCTCCTGGTGGCTGCAATGCCACCCGCGGTAATTGCCTGTTCACCGCGAAATCGCCGGTTCGGCGCGTAGGGGAGACCCGAAACGTCAAGCAGAACCGGAAAAGGCCGTAAGGTCAGATAGAGTATAGGCCGTAACTTTTGTGAACTCGATTCGGCCTCGTTATGCGAATGGCTAAGGCGACCCTCCAAGTGAAAGGGGAAGCATGCTATCGGCACGGGAGGAGAACAGGAGCCTCGTGTTTTGTCGCCCGGGGTGTTTGGAGGCGGCATGTACTCAAAGGAACGCCAGGGAACCTGGGAGACCCGGCGGGTCGGACAGGGCAGCAAGTAGCCCGAGTTCAAATGCAGGCAGGGAATACATAACCTGCTTTGCAGACCCGGCCGGGAGTCGGACCTGCCCATAGTGTGTGCTGGGCAGCGCGCAGATCAGGAGGGTTAAAGTCCCTCTGGCGCTCGGATAAGGGGCGTCATATCCAAAGGCGGGAGTAATGTCTCGCTAGCCAAAACCAAGATATCGGTTTTGGAAGACAGGGGGGCCATCGTGAGGTGTAATCCGAAGGGTTTGAGGAGAAACACCGGTCCGTAATCGAAGGGGCTACCCTATAGATGAACCGGTCGGCCCAAGATGGGGCACGGTGTGGAAGATCTATGCGTGACCCCAGGAAGGCTCATGGGATTCTCAGGTGGCACTGAGATAAGTGATCCTATAAGTGAAAGCGAAATGGAAAGCGATGTTCTATGAGTCGTCGGACGACTGAAGAGTACCTGAAGTCCTGCTTAGTACCTCTTGGAGGACAACAGGAAATCTCCGCTTTCCCCTTGACAATACTTATCATGGATGTCCCCGGAACTCGCGGTGGGGCATGCCTTGCCCTCGCTTGATGGCGCGCACGATACTCCCGTTTGCCACTTGTACGATGTCGACGAGTGTAGGGGCACGGCGCGCCGTGCCTCTACGGATGCCGCCAACATGGATTGCTCTCCTCTTATTGCCCAATTTTTCTGTCATCTCGATCAACGGGAGAAATCTCCTGCCATCACTACACCGTCACAATTCGTCCTAGCGCTCCGCCCCCTTTTGAAATCATTAACCCACTAATTTTTCTATTGTTGTATTCTGGCAACCGTGTACAACAACCAAGACAATCATCCCCTGGGATGCGCCTCCACACCCCGTTGGCGGCACCGGAACATCCCCCAAAAACCACTCACACCAGCAGCGCGCAGCAATGGCCAGAAAAGCAAAATCCTCCCCAAAAACCACCAATAAATCCTTTGAGCAAACCCTGTGGGACACCGCCGACAAACTGCGCGGCTCGGTGGAATCCTCGGAATACAAGCATGTGGTGCTCAGCCTCATCTTCCTCAAGTTCGTCAGCGACAAATTCGAGGAGCGCCGCCGCGAACTGACCCGCGAGGGCAAGCAAAACTACCTCGACATGGTGGAGTTCTACACCATGAAAAACGTCTTCTACCTGCCCGAACAGGCCCGCTGGTCGACCATCCAAGCCCAGGCCAAGCAGGATGACATCGCCCTCACCATCGATACCGCCCTGCACACGGTGGAAAAAACCAACAAGACCCTACGCGGCGCCCTGCCGGACAACTACTTCTCGCGCCTCGGCCTGGATGCGAGCAAACTCGCCGCCCTCATCGATTCGATCAGCAACATCGACACCGTGGCCGACAAGGAAGAGGACGTGGTCGGCCGGGTCTACGAATACTTCCTCGGCAAGTTCGCCGCCACCGAGGGCAAAGGCGGCGGCGAATTCTACACCCCCAAGTGCGTGGTCAACCTCATCGCCGAGATGATCGAACCCTTTCGCGGTAAGATCTACGATCCCTGCTGCGGCTCGGGCGGCATGTTCGTGCAGTCGATCCGCTTTGTCGACAGCCACGAGGGCAACCAGAAGGATGTCTCCATCTACGGCCAGGAGGCCATCGGCGCCACCTACAAGCTGGCCAAGATGAACCTGGCCATTCGCGGCATTGCCGCCAACCTCGGCGAGGTCCCGGCGGACACCTTTTTCAAGGATCAGCACCCGGACCTCAAGGCCGACTTCATCATGGCCAACCCGCCCTTCAACCTCAAGGCCTGGCGCGCCGACGATGAACTCAGCGACGACCCGCGCTGGTCCGGCTATGAGGTGCCGCCCACCGGCAACGCCAACTACGGCTGGATTCTGCACATGGTCAGCAAACTCAGCGAAAACGGCATCGCCGGTTTCGTGCTCGCCAACGGCTCCATGTCCACCAACACCAAGGGCGAAGGCGAGATCCGCAAAAAACTGATTGAAAACGACCTGGTGGACTGCATGATCGCCCTGCCCGGCCAGTTGTTCTACACCACCCAGATCCCGGTCTGCCTCTGGTTCCTCACCAAGAACAAACAGGCGCAAACCTTCGCAGGCCACAACGAGCGCAACCAGCGGTACCGCTGCGGCGAGACCCTGTTCATCGATGCCCGCAACCTTGGCACCATGATCGACCGCACCCACAAGGAACTGACCACCGAGGATATCGCCGCCATCGCCCGCACCTACCACGCCTGGCGCGGCGAAGCCAAAGACGGTAGCTATGAGGACCAGCCCGGCTTCTGCAAAGCGGCGACGCTGGCGGAGATTGCCGCCAACGACTATGTGCTGACACCGGGGCGCTATGTGGGTGCTGCCGAGATTGAGGATGACGGCGTGCTCTTTGAGGCGAAGATGGCGGAGCTGAGCCGAACCCTCTATAGCCAGATGGAGGAGGGGGCGCGGTTGGATGCGGTGATTCGCGAGAACTTGGCGGGGTTGGGATATGGAGAGTAACGACGACAATCGCCCCGGGGGTGCGTTGCTGGTGTATCAGGGGCAGGGGCTTGACAGTCCTGTCCAGGTACGCCTTGATGGTGAAACAGTTTGGTTGAGCCAAAGGCTGCTGGCAGAATTGTATGGTGTCTCTGTTCCAACGATAAACGAACACATTGCAACTATTTATGATGACGAGGAATTGTTGCCCGAGGCAACTATTCGGAAATTCCGAATAGTTCAAACCGAGGGCAGCAGGCAGGTTGGACGCCTGATTGACCACTATAATCTGGAGATGATTCTCGCGGTTGGTTTCCGGGTTCGCTCCAAACGAGGCGTTCAGTTCCGCAAATGGGCCAATGAGCGGCTCAGCGAATATCTGGTCAAGGGATTCACCATGGATGATGAGCGCCTGAAAGGCAGCGCCGGCGTGGTGGATTATTTTGACGAGCTGCTGGCAAGAATCCGGGATATTCGCGCCAGTGAGGCCCGCGTGTATTTGATGGTGCGCAACATCTTTGCGCTGGCCAGCGATTACCAGGAAAACGACCAAGCAACCCAGCTCTTTTTTGCCACCATGCAAAACAAGATGCACTATGCAGCGACCGGCCTGACTGCCGCAGAAATTGTGCAACAACGGGCCAACGCCGAACTCCCCAACATGGGGCTCACTAACTGGAAAGGCGCAAGGGTGCTTAAAACGGATGTGGGCACCGCCAAAAACTATCTGGACAGCAAGGAAATCGATACCCTGAACCGCATCACGGTCATGTTCTTGGATCAGGCTGAGTTTCGAGCCCAACGACGGCAGACCATTCGCAAGGCAGACTGGGAACTGTTTCTCGATAAATTCCTCGTTGATGTTGAATTACCCGTCCTGGGATCTCCTGGAACAACCAGCCACCGACAAGCGGTTGATTTTGCCAATGAACAGTATGATCAGTTTGCCGACAAACGCCGGCTGGAAATCCAGCAAAAGGCGGAGCAAAGCTATGTGGATGATCTTAAGAAGACTGCCGAGAGGGTAGAACGCGCACGAAAAACAGCGGGTGGCAAGCGATGAATACCACGCAAAAGGCGATGGCGGAGTTGAACCGAATCCTGAATGCGCAGATTGAGGAGGTGGCGTGGCATGATGCGGTGATTCGGGAGAATTGGGCGGGGTTGGGATATGGAGAGTGAGTGGCAAACCTCATCCTTTGAAAATGCACCACTTTTAATAGAGGACGGTGATCGTGGTGTCAATTATCCTAAACGAACCGAGTTCTCGAAAACGGGGCATTGCCTTTTTTTAAATACTGGCAACGTAACACTATCGGGTTTTGACTTCTCAACTACTGATTTTATTTCGAAAAACAGAGATAATCTCCTGCGAAAAGGGAAACTATGTAGACACGACGTTGTATTGACCACAAGAGGGACTGTGGGCAACGTTGCCTACTTTGATGAGCAAATTCCCTTTGACCACATTCGTATCAACTCGGGAATGGTGATATTTCGCCCTGACCAGACGAAGCTGCACCCGAGATTTCTCTATTTATTTCTGAGATCTAATTTATTTACAACCCAAGTAAAGGCTTTACAAACAGGCAGCGCACAACCACAGTTACCAATACGAGATATAAGAAAAATTTCATTTAGTTTTCCGGGGTTAGCACAACAAAAAGCCATAGCCCACATCCTCGGGAGTCTCGACGACAAAATCGAACTCAACCGGCGAATGAATACCACCCTGGAGGCGATGGCGCAGGCGCTGTTCAAGAGCTGGTTTGTCGATTTCGACCCGGTCATTGACAATGCGCTGGCGGCAGGGTATCCCATCCCCGAACCCCTGCAAGAACGCGCCGAGGCCAGGGCCGCCCTGGGTGACCAACGCCAGCCCCTGCCCGAAGCGATTCGGCAACAGTTCCCCAACAGCTTCGTCTGCAACGAGGATATGGGCTGGGTACCGGAGGGGTGGAATTTTGCACGTTTTGCAGAGGCTGCCCATGTGGTCATGGGGCAGTCACCAACTGGCGATACATACAATTCGGATGGCCAAGGAACTCCTCTTGTTAATGGTCCAGTGGAGTTTGGAGAATATTTCGCACAAAAAACCAAATGGACGACGGCACCCTCAAAATGTTGCAATGTCGGAGACCTTATAGTCTGCGTTCGCGGCTCGACCACGGGACGATATGTGAAAGCAGATGGTGAATACTGTCTCGGCAGAGGGGTTTGTGCGATACAAGGGAAAATTTCTCAGGCGTTTGCAGATCAGACTTTTAAAGCGAACATTGACCCGCTCTTGCTGATGACCACAGGGTCCACATTCCCTAACTGGAGCGGGCCAACACTCAATAATTTCTCCATCGTTTTGCCACCAAATTATTTGCTTCACCTTTTTGAGGATCAAGCGGGAAATATAACCCAAAAAATTGAATCAAATTGCTTTCAAAACGAAATGTTATCTCAACTCCGCGACACCCTCCTCCCCGAACTCCTCTCCGGCCAGCTTCGCATTCCCGAGGCCGAACAGCAGGGTGCCGACATGCCATGAACCACTTCACCGAAGAAAAGCTGGAACAGGCGATCCTCGCCCTGCTGCAAGCGCAGGGCTATCCGCATCATTCAGCGGCTAGCCTGAGCCGTGGCCCAACCGAGGTGCTGCTGGCCGAGGACCTGCGCGCATATCTCTCCCGTCGCTATGCGGCGGAGGGTATCACCGATCACGAAATCACCACCATCATCAACCGGCTGGAGAAATTTCCCGCTGCCGACCTCTACGCCTCCAACAAGGCCATCCACCATCTGGTGGCCGACGGTTTTTTGCTCAAACGCGAGGACCCCAGCCAAAAAGATTGCTACATCCAACTGATCGACTACAGCGGCCTTCCCCAGCAACGCCAGCCAGACGAGGACGGGCTCGCCACCATCGTCGCCGAACCGCCAGCGCCTTACCATCACAGCGCTGAGGATGGCAACATCTACCGCCTCGTCAGCCAGATGGAGATCGAGGGCCAGGAGCTGCGCATCCCCGATGGTATCCTCTATATCAACGGCCTGCCGCTGGTGGTGTTCGAGTTCAAGAGCGCTATCCGCGAACAGGCGACGGTCTTTGATGCCTACAAGCAACTGACCGTGCGCTACGTTCGCGACATCCCGGAGCTGATGAAGTTCAACGCGCTCTGCGTGCTCTCCGACGGCGTCAATTCGAAGATGGGCTCGCTCTTTGCCCCCTACGAGTTTTTCTATACCTGGCGCAAGGTGAGCGGCAACGAGCCGGTGACGGCCGAGGGCATCGGTTCGCTGCACAGCATGATCGAGGGGCTGTTCCACCGCGACCGGCTGCGCCAGGTGCTGCGCCATTTTATCCACTTTCCCGATGTGTCGCGGCGGGAGGAAAAGATCGTCTGCCGCTATCCGCAGTTTTATGCCGCCGGCAAGCTCTATCAGCACATCCTGGCGCATCGCAAACCAGAGGGCGATGGCAAGGGCGGCACCTATTTCGGTGCCACCGGCTGCGGCAAGAGCTACACCATGCTCTTTCTTGCCCGCTTGCTGATGAAGAGCGCCCGCTTCGCCAGCCCGACCATCGTGCTCATCACCGACCGCACCGACCTGGACGACCAGTTGTCGCGGCTGTTCACCAATGCCAAGCACTATATCGGCGACCAGCACATCATCAGCGTCGAGAGCCGGGCCGAGCTGCGCGAGTTGTTGAAGGACCGCACCAGCGGCGGCGTCTTTCTCACCACCATCCACAAGTTCACCGAGGATACCCAGCTGCTGAGCAGGCGCAGCAACATTATCTGCATCTCCGATGAGGCGCACCGCAGCCAGGTCAATTTGGAGCAGAAGCTGCGCGTCACCGAAGAGGGCGTCAAACGCACCTACGGCTTTGCCAAGTACCTGCACGATTCCTTGCCCAACGCCACCTATGTGGGTTTCACCGGCACGCCCATCGACGCCACCCTGGATGTGTTCGGCGAGGTGGTGGATGCCTACACCATGACCGAGTCGGTGCGCGACGGCATCACCGTACCCATTGTCTATGAGGGGCGGGCGGCCAAGGTGGTACTCGACAACGACAAGCTAGTGGAGATCGAGTCCTATTACGACCAGTGCGCCGAGGACGGAGCCAGCGACTACCAGATCGAGGCGAGCAAGCAGGCCAGTGCCAACATGAACGCCATCCTCGGCGATCCCGGCCGCATCCGCGCCCTGGCCGCCGACTTTGTGCAGCATTACGAACAGCGCTTGGCGGAGGGCAGCACCATCAAGGGTAAGGCGCTCTTCGTGTGCAGTAATCGCGACAATGCTTTTGCCTTTTGGCGCGAGGTGGTGGCCCTGCGGCCGCAGTGGAATGAGGTACTTGCCTGTGCGGAGGGGGCAGAGCTGAGCGAACGCGAGCAGCAGGAGATCAAGCCCATGGAGCGCATCAAGCTGGTGATGACCCGGGGCAAGGACGATGCCAAGGAGATGTATAGCCTGCTCGGCACCAAAGAGGACCGCAAGGAGCTGGACCGCCAGTTCAAGAATGGCAAGTCCAACTTCAAGATCGCCATTGTGGTGGATATGTGGCTGACCGGTTTCGACGTGCCCTTTCTCGACACCCTCTACATCGACAAACCGGTGCAGCGCCACACCCTGATCCAGACCATCTCGCGGGTCAACCGCCGCTTCGAGGCCAAGGAAAAAGGGCTGGTGGTGGACTACATCGGCATCAAGAAGCAGATGAACCTGGCCCTGGCCCACTACAACAAGGCCGACCAACAGAACATCGAGGAGATCGGGCAATCGCTGGTGGTGGTGCGCGACCATCTCGATTTGCTGGCCAAACTCTTTTTCAAGTTCGATACCACACCCTATTTCACCGGAACACCGCTAACGCAACTGGCCACGCTCAACCGCGCCGCCGAGTTCGTGCAACTCACCGATGCCATGGAGAAACGGTTCATGGCCCTGGTGAAGCGGCTCAAGGCGGCCTTTGATATTTGCAGCGGCTCGGACCTGCTGCGCCAGGAGGAGCGCGACCGGGTGCATTTCTACCTGGCGGTGCGCTCCATTGTCTGCAAGCTGACCCGTGGCGATGCCCCGGATACCGCCCAGATGAATGGACGGGTGCGCGAGATGATCGCCGAGGCGCTGAGAGCCGACGGCGTGGAAGAGGTGTTCAAGCTGGGCGAAGATGCGGCCAGTGCCGTCGACCTCTTTGATGAGGATTACCTGGCCAAGATCGATAAAATCAAGTTGCCCAACACCAAGATCAAGCTCCTGCAACAACTGCTGGCCCGGGCCATCGAGGAGTTCAGGAAGGTGAATCGAGCAAAGGGGGTGGATTTTTCCCTCCAATTCCAGGCCCTGGTGGCCCGCTACAACGAGCGGCGCGAGGAGGATGTGCTGGTGAGCAACGTGCTGGAGGACTTCACCGAGGAAATCATTGATCTCTTACAGGCGCTGAAGCGGGAGAAGGAGTCCTTTGCCGATCTTGGTATCGATTTCGAGGAAAAGGCCTTCTACGACATCCTCAAGGCTCTGATGATCAGGTACGACTTCAGCTATCCCGAGGACAAACTGCTGCTGCTTGCCAAGGCGGTCAAGTTGATTGTCGATGACAAGGCCAGGTACACCGACTGGCACCGCCGCGACGACATCAAGGCCGAGTTGAAGGTAGATTTGATCCTGGTGCTGGCCGAACACGGCTACCCGCCGGTGGACCGGGATGAGGTGTATAAGGAGATCTTTGCGCAGGCGGAAAATTTCAGGAAATATCATTAAGTGATGTTGCCTGTCTGGCACCTGAAGGAAAGATCGGTTCTAGGCTTGATGGTTGATGGACTTTTTACGCGTCCATCATTCTTTTCCCCCAAAAAAAGAGGCTGGTATGAAAGTCTCGCTTGGCCCAGGAGTTTTGTGCATATAAACTAAGACAGCGCATTCGTGATAACCCACCGTAATGTCAAAGGAGAATGATCTTTATGAAAAAACTCATAATCTGCATTTCGTTGGTATTTTTGGCTGCCGTTGCCCATGCATCGGAGCAACAGATAACGCCTATTGCAACGGGCGTATCTGACAAGTCACTTCCGTACCAGGTCGGCCAATGGCTCCCTTCCGACCAGAAGATTCTGAATCGATGGGTTAAAAATCTCATCAGTGAAACGGATGCTGATCCCAGGCCATTGCTCCCTGTCATTCAGGAGTTCAAAAGTCTCATCGAGAGCGACCCCGAGCTCATCATGCTGTTCACGCAAATGTTTGAACAAGTTCCCAAAACGCCTCCTTTCCAGAACGATCCCACCGGCAAGCCCCAGGTCAGAAACTATCAGCACATGCTGCAGCTTATGAATCGAATTATGACCAAAGCACCGGAGTTCGACCAAACGGGACTGGTTGGTTTTCCCATCAATGCCATTCTTAACTGGCCAATGGGAACCCAGGCCGGGACAACTGCATTTCTAAACGAGAAGGTTAATCGGCAGCTTAAAAAAATTCTCAATCAATGGGCTCTGTTTCTTGCATCGAAAGATTCCCGTTATGTCTTGAACGATAACCCCGAAAACGGCTGGTTCGGACGGGATGCGAAGAAGGCGATGCCTACCTTTGATCTCGATTTTCAGTTTGATCCCAACCAACCCTATTATGGCTATGTTTCCTGGGATGATTTTTTCACTCGCCAGTTCCGCGATAGTCGCCGTCCTGTGGCCAGCCCTTCGGATGATGCAATTATTGCCAACGCTTGTGAATCCGCCCCCTACCGTTTAGCCAATGAGGTTAAGGGGAATGATACCTTTTGGATTAAGGCGCAGCCCTATTCGCTCTATCACATGTTGGCAGGCGATCCTTTGGTGAGCCAGTTCGAGGGCGGTACCGTTTACCAAGCATTTCTGAGCGCTTTGAGCTACCACCGTTGGCATAGTCCTGTCAGCGGTAAGATTGTGAAAACAAAACTTGTAGACGGGTCGTACTATGCGGAAGCCTTGTCGGCGGGCTTTGATCCGGCGGGCCCCAATGAGTCGCAGGGGTACATCACCCATGTCGCGAGCAGAGCAATGATCTTCATCGAAGCCGACAACCCGGATATCGGCCTGATGGCCATTATGTTTGTGGGTATGGCGGAGGTCTCATCCAACGAAATAACAGTGTATGAGGGACAACATGTCAATAAAGGCGACCAGCTTGGCATGTTTCATTTTGGCGGCTCCACACACTGTCTGATCTTCAGGCCACAAGTAAAGTTGCGATTTGATCTCCATGGGCAAACGCCTGGACTCCACTCTGAAAATATTCCGGTCCGGTCGCGAATCGCAACGGTTGTGAAGGATTGACAGGGCCTCGGCGCTCGGCGCTGAAATCCTGCAAAAGAGGGTCAGGGTGCCGGGTGCCGGGTGAGTTGCACCTTCGTTGCAGGTCCGTTTATTTCTCTTTCTCCCCTCATCGTGCCACGGCCTTTTCTCCGGCATAAACAACAAAGCGATAGCGATCATAGTTTGGGGGACATCCGTACCGGATGATTGGTATATTTTGGGGCAGAATAATAGCGGGCAGACCACGTTTTGTTTTGACGGTATCCCGCTTGTATCACGGTATACCCGGAAGTCCTTGAGCTGAAAGGGTGGCGGCGGGTTCGACTCCCGGCACCATGTTATGGAATAGAAAAAAAGGGAAGGGGAGATCAATAAAAATCGACCGATAAAAAACAGTCAAAAGCTGAAGCTCTTACCGATTAACTTGCATTTTTCCTGAGCTCTAAACTCTGCTGCTGGTAATTTAATGGGTCTTGTAAAGTGAGTCAACAGTCTGGAACCAGCGATTGACTTTCCAGCCAAAATCAGGGGCGTAAAAGTCGGCCATATCGGGGGGCTAAAATCCAACCACGGACCTTTTTTGTCAATCAGCTTTGAAAAATGTGGAAGATCCTGTCTGCTTTCACCGCACACAAAAAGCCTTCCCCCTATGAGGGAAGGCTTTTTGTATGTGGTGAAAGTTTGATGGCGTCGAAAAAAATTCGATCTCCTGCGTCGCAGCATTTTTCCCGACACTCGACATACCTTATGTATGCCTTCGCGCTGTAAAAAACACTACTCTTTGTCTCTCTGTGTTTTTATTTAGCCATCTATTAGAGTGTGATGGACTTTTTACGAGTCCATCAAGGTTTATGCCTAAACGTTTGAAGGCGACGAGAGTCTCAGGCCTTCAGGTTGATCAGGGATTCCATCATCTGGTCTGTGGTCTGCAGTGTTTTGATATTGGCGCTAAACCCGTTTTTTTCCATAATGAGATCCGGCATTTCCTGAACAAGATCCACGTTGGATTGTTCTACCATCTCGGTCCCGGTATCGGTGCTTTCCGCAACCAGGGCACCGGCTGATTGGTCTTTGCTGACACTGGCGCGGACCCCCTGAGGGGTTTGGCTTGAGAGGGTTACCACATCCCGTTTAAAGCCTTCGGTGTTCAGGTTGGCCACATTATTGGCGGTTGCCTGCGTTTTTAGTGAATAGGCCTGTAATCCGGAAACTGCGGAGTTAATAGCTGAGAGCATGGTCTTCCTCCTCAAAGAAGTTTTACATTCCTATTATATGCATGATCGGCGCCAGCTCAAAGAAATGATGTGGCTAATCTCAATTATTTTCGCTTATTCAGGACGTTCATTGGAAGTTGCGCAGAGGGCCATTCCGTGTGCCGCACCCTGTCGGCAGGCTGATCTTTCACAATAGAATTACGATAATGAAATTGATAGCTTCGTGTAAAGGCAAAATCCGAGAAGTTAGGGAGAGCAAATACCAGAAGTGACGAAGCGCGAAACGTTGTTCCCGAGGGTTTTTACGAGTCCAGCAACATTCCGCTACAATCAGACGAGTTGTCCCGGTGATTTCCGAAAAAATCGGGCATCAATCTCAAAGCGTGGCCCGGCCCTGTTTAGCCATGATTTTTTCTACACTCTCAATAAGTTATTGACTGGTTTGCCTGATTCATATAGGAAAGCTTTAGGCCGTAGAGAGAGCTACAAGGTGGCTGGAGCGTACCCCCTTTCACTCTGTCGCTTTGCCGGTTGGTCATTTGGAGATGCATAAAATACTCGCGGAGCGCCTTTATGTACGACGTCTTCAGTCTGCCGTCCATCAGCTTCCCGGATAACTTTCTCTGGGGAAGTTCCACCGCCGGTCATCAGATCGAAGGCGACAACATCCATTCCCAGGCCTGGCATAACGAACAGGCGCCCGAATTTTACCGAGACGATCCAGAGCGCACGATTCGTGCGCCTTCAGGCAAGGCCTGCGACCATTACCGTCTCTACCGAGAAGATGTGGAACTGATAGCCGAACTCGGCCACCGGGGCTACCGGATGTCGATTGAGTGGAGCCGGATCGAGCCCGAGTATGGGCAGTGGGATCACCAGGCCGTGGCCCACTATGTGGATCTGCTCGAGCGCCTTGTTGCCAAAGGCATCCAGGTCTTTGTCACTCTGCATCACTTCACCCATCCCCTGTGGTTTGATCGCCTGGGTAGTTTCGGCAAGCCGGAAAATAATCGTTATTTCGAACGATATCTCAATTTTCTTGTGCCTAAGATCAGTGCCTATGTCAGCGGCTGGAACGTTATCAATGAGTTCAACCAATGGGGCGGGTTCAATGCCGGTGCCTCGATTGCACCGCTGAAGTTCAATATGATTCGGATCCACGCCCTGGGCTACCACCTGATCAAACAGTATTCACAGGCCCCAGTGAGCAGCGCCCATGCCTTTATCCACTGGTTTCCCCGGCGATTCAACGATACCTTGGATCGGCGGATGACCGATTTTATCGATTTCTCTACCAACGAGTTTTTTTTCCATGCCCTGCGTACCGGTGAGCTGGTTTATCCCAACGTTGATGCCGAGTACGATCCCGAGGTCAAAGGTGCGATCGACTTCTGGTCGGTCAACTATTACACCCGCCATATGGTCGATGCCCGCCTGGCTCAACTCGACGGCCCCCGATTTACCCACAAAACATTGCGCATGATTCCGATGCCGTTCTACCTCGAGGAGATGTTCCCCGAGGGGTTGATCGCCAACCTCGAACGGCTCAAGGATTATCCGATTTATATCACTGAAAATGGCTGCTGCTGCGATGACGACCGTTTTCGCATCGTCTACTTGGCGCTGCATCTTTCTGCCCTTAAAGAGGCCATGGAGCGGGGAGTGGATGTCCGCGGCTATTTTTACTGGTCCTTGATGGATAACTACGAATGGACCACCTTTCTCCCCAAATTCGGCCTGGTGGCCGTGGACCCGCAGACTTTTGCACGGACGCCGAAGCCCAGCGCCCTGCTGTACCGCAACATCATAGAACAAAACGGATTCAGCGGCGAAATGTTGCGTAACTATCTGGACCGATTACCAACTTTGATGGATTCGTAACAAGGCTGCGACGCAGAAATACGAAGTTTTTACGGCGCCATCGACCTTACTTGAGCCCCTTAAGGCCGAGTGGTGGGAAATGGACTTTCATTATTAGCCCTTTTTTGTCGCTTGAACGTTTATGCCGAAATCGCCTAATTTTTTTATAGAATTTCTTAAGCTTACCAAGCTGTTCTGGGATTCGAGCCGCAAGTCAAAGATCAGGCCCGCCTTTTTTTTCTTTGCTCTGCTCACCATCATGCAGATGGTCGTCGCGGTCCTCATGACCCAATGGAGCGCCGGCTTATTCGACGCCCTAGAAGCCCATTCTATGAAAGGGTTTCTCATCCAGGTCGGCCTCCTGTCGCTGCTCTTTGTTGCAGATATGACCCTGACCGGATCGCATCTGGAGGTGAAACGAAATCTGCAAATGCTGTGGCGTACCTGGATGACCGATTACGTGTTTTCGCGCTGGATGGACAACGGCCGCCATTATCTCGTGGCCCATCTTCCGGGCGAACACGACAATCCGGATGGGCGGATCGCCGAGGACTGCCGGGTTGCCACCGAATCGGCGGTGGTGCTTTTGCATACCCTGTTTTACAGCATCCTCCTTTTGATTAGTTTTACCAAGGTCCTCTGGGGCAAGTCGGGGGTGGTCACCCTTGATCTCGGCTTTGCCCAAATTCCCATTTACGGCCATCTGATCTGGGTGGCGATCATCTATACGGCCGTGGCTTCCTGGATTGGCTGGTGGGTCAGCCAGCCCCTGACCAACGCCACCAACGTACGTCAGTCAGCGGAGGCCAAATTCCGTGCCGGTCTGCTCGAGGCCAAGGACAACAGCCAGGCCATTGCGCTGATCCACGCCGAACCTTGCGAACGCCGCCAGTTTCGCATCCTCTTTTGTAAGATCCGCAAAATTTGGCACGCCCAGACCCGTGCCTGGCGCAATATCGTCATGTTCGGCACCGGGTATGCGACACTGTCCATGGCCTTTCCAATTTTGGTGGTCGCCCCCCGTTACATCCTCGGTAAACTGACATTGGGTGATCTGATGCAGTCGGCCCAGGCCTTCCAGCACATGACCGGTGCACTCTCCTGGCCGGTGAACAACGTGGGCGGTATCGCCGAATGGCGGGCCTCGGTGGAGCGAGTGCTCAGTCTCTTGCGGGTGCTCGATGATGTCGATCAAGAGGTGGCTAAACCCGACCATTGGATTCAAGTGAAAACCGGTGAACGACCGGTCCTGGCCTTTCATGATTTGTGCATTGCCAAATACGAGGGGGACATTCTCGTTGATGGGATCAATATGGAGATTAACGAGGGCGATCGTGTGCTCATCACCGGCAACCTGTATGACGGCGCCAAACTTTTCCGTGCTATTGCCGGAATCCGCCCCTGGGGTTGCGGTACGATTGAACTCCCGAACAAAGGCCGACTGTTTTTCATGCCGCCTCGGCCGCATCTGCCCACCGGCACCCTGATGGAGGCCATCTGGTACCCGGCGCTTCGGCGTAAGTTTACCCGGGATCAGGTTGAGGAGGCGATGCGTCTGGTCGGTCTGGAGCACCTGATCAATCAGCTCGACATCGAGGACAACTGGTTGCAGAACCTGACCCGTGGCGAGCAGCAGCGGCTGGGCATGGTACGGTTGTTGATCAATCGGCCCCAGTGGATCTTCCTCCAGGAGGCGTTTGACTCGCTTAAACCCGAGGAGGAGGAGCGGATGCTGGACTTGCTCTGTAAGCAATTACCCAATGCCAGCCTTTTGGCTATTTCTAATGTCCCTGAAAATTCAACATTTTACACGCGTCGTCTCGCCCTGTAAACCTAGCAAGCAGGAGACCGGTCATGACTACCCCATCGATTTGCGCCAACGGCGCCATGTTCAAGGAACACAAACTGCGCGGAGTCAATCTCGGCGGCTGGCTGGTTTTGGAAAAATGGATCACCCCCAGCCTCTTTGCCGGTCTTGAGGCCACGGATGAGACCTCTTACTGTGTCGAACTGGGCGAGGTCGAGGCCACCCGTCGTCTGCAGCAGCACTGGCACAGTTTTATTACCCGCGACGATTTTGCCTGGTTGGCCGAGGTAGGGATCAATACCGTCCGCTTGCCGGTGGGCCATTGGCTGTTCGGCAAAGAGTACCCCTACCACCCCAGTTATGGTGAGCAGCGCTATCCCTTTGTCCTCGGCGGAGTGGAGATTGTCGATCAGGTCTTTGCCTGGGCCGATGAGTTTAACCTGGGGGTAATCCTTGATCTGCACGCAGCTCCAGGCTGCCAGAACGGTTTCGACAACGGCGGCATCCTCAATGTCTGCCAGTGGCACAGCAAAAAGGAATACATCGATCACGCCCTGGATGTGCTCGAGCGGCTTGCCCAACGGTACTGTACACAACCCATGCTGGCCGGGATCGAGGTGCTTAACGAGCCGCGTTGGGACATCCCCACCGATTTGCTCAAGGAGTACACCCAGGCAGCTTACCAGCGTATCCGCCGTCACTGTCCGCCGGAGCAGGTGACTGTGGTTTTTCACGACGGATTTCGCGATTTCCGCGAGTATGCCGGCTTTCTCCAGGAGCCGGAGTTTCAAAACGTGGCCTTTGATATCCACCGTTATCAGTGTTTTATCCGCGACGAAATCGATCTCGATATATTTGGCCATCTTCGCAAAAGTGCAGTGAATCTGCGCGATGAGGTCAAAACCATTGTCGCCGAATCCGGCTATCAGGTGTATTGCGGCGAGTGGAGTCTGGGGCTTGATTTGCAGGTGGTTTCTCTTTGGGCCGAGGGGCCTTACAATCACGCCCTGGAGAACATGGATGCGTTCCAGGTTGCCATTGCCCTGCGTGGTTATGCGGCTGCGCAGTTGCTTGCCTTTGAACAGTGCGACGGCTGGTTTTTCTGGACCTATCGCACCGAGACCACGCCGGAGTGGTGCTATCGCAACCTGGTGGATGAGGGCATTATCCCCAATCTGGGCAAGGCGGAGCAACTGGTCGGCACCCGCACCATCCTTAACCGGCCGTCGGAAAGGGTCGAGTAATCGGGAGTCGCGCCAATGATCAGGGTGATGAGTTTCAACGTGCGCTATGGACTGGCCGACGATGGTGAGAACCACTGGAACAACCGCAAGGACTTAGCCCTGGAACGCATCCAGGCCTTTGATCCGGATCTTCTCGGGCTGCAGGAGTGTCGCGACGACCACCAGGCGGGATTTCTTCGCGATCACCTCATCGGTCACCGGTTTTATGGCGTACATCGTGGCGGCCCCGGTGAAACGGCGCTGGAGATGGCACCATTGTTCTTTCGCCGCAAATCTTTTCACCTGGTTGATTCCGGCTGTTTCTGGCTCAGCGAAACCCCCGAGACCCCCGGTAGTCGCAGCTGGAAGAGCAACTATCCGCGCACAGTGAGCTGGGTCCGACTAGGCTGCCCGGAAAGCGGTCGCGAATTGGTTTATGCAAATACCCATTTTGATTATGAACCTGAGGCGATCATCGGCGATGCCCGTTGCCTCAAGCAGTGGCTGGAGCAACTCGGCCGGGATACACCGCTTATCCTCAGCGGCGATTTCAATGCGGAAAAAGATTCCGCAGCCTATCAACTTCTCACCACCAACCTCTGCGATGCCTATCACCAGATGCATCCGCAATCAGCCGACGAGTCCACCTATCACGCCTTTGGCCACCCGGAGCTGCGGGAGACCATCGATTGGGTGCTGGTCTCCGAGCACTTTCAGGTGCTTGCCGCTGAAATCGATCGGACCCATAAGGGCAATCTCTTTCCCTCCGACCATTACCCCCTCACCGCCGTGCTTGACTGGAAGGCAGCTTGAGCGTTACGCTTGTCTGCTGAGCCTGGAACGCACCTTTCCAGCAAGCGTTTTCTTTTCTCCTTTGGGGAGTACCGCTTTATGAGGTACATGCTCCTTTCCTTTTACGAAAAGGGGGGGAAACGTATAAGGTGATGAGGCTCCCCCATGGTATTTCGAACCAATGTGAGGAATCGAAAAAAACATCGCGTGGTTAAGCTTTGCCCCACTTTTTAAAATCCTCCTGGGGCTGCCCAGGCGCCAGGAAGCCTTTTATGCAGATTGAGCCACCGGCTGGAAGCCCCGCCGTCGATCCACCGGAACAGCAGTACCGGCCTTTCTTGGGCGTCCTTTTAGTGATGGCGGCCACGCTGTTTTTCGCCACGATGGATTCCACCACCAAGTACCTGACCATGCGTTATAACGTGCCCATGGTTATGGCCATCCGTTACCTGGTTCACTGTCTGTTGATGGTGGTTGTGTTTGCGCCGAGCCAGGGGCGACAACTGGTGAGGACAACGCGACCGGGCCTGGTCTTTATCCGCTCGCTTTCTCTGGTGGTGGCCTCGCTTTTTTTTGGTCTGGCCCTGCAGCGAATGCCGGTTGCCGAATCAACCGCGATTATTTTTCTTGCCCCGATTTTGGTGGTGCTGATTGCCGGGCCATTGCTCAAGGAGGAGATCGGCCTCGTCGGCTGGCTCGCTGCCGGGTTCGGCTTTCTCGGCGTCTTGCTCATCGTCCGGCCAGGGGCAGGGCTTAATGCCGTCGGCCTTGCCTGCGTACTCATGACCGTTGTCGCCAACGTGACCTACCAGCTGCTCTCGCGGTTGCTCGCCGGGAGCGAACGTACCCTGACCATGCTCTTCCATAGCGCGCTGGTTGGGGCTGTCTGTTTCGGCGTGCTTTTGCCCTGGTCGTTTGCGGGCGATCCGCCCACCAGCTTTCACCTGCTGCTCTTTCTTGCCATTGGAATTTTAGGCGGGTTGGGCCATTTTTTCTTCACCCTGGCTTACCGCTTCAGTTCCGCCTCGCAACTGGCGCCGATGAATTATCTGCAGTTGGTCTGGGCCTCACTTCTTGGTTGGGGCGTCTTTGATCACATGCCTGATCATCTCAGTCTGCTGGGGATGCTGGTTGTGATGGTCTCGGGGTTGATGATCGCGATGAAGGCGCGCTTGGCTGAGCGCAGATTTGTCGCTCATCTGTTGCGGAAGGACAGAGATTGAGAGGTGTTTGCAGCAAGCCCCGCTCTTACGGGTGCGGATGTTGTGGCTGTAAAGGGGGGAAGCAGGCCTCGCTCGCGAACGGCCTGCTTCCGCTTATGCGGCGTCGTATCCGGTGCGTAAGAGGGAATCGCGACTGATCATGCCCATGAAACGGCCCTGGTCGTCGATCACCGGCAAACGTTTGAGTTGCTTGCTTGCCATCAGGCCAATGGCCTCCTCGATGAGCATGTGCTCGCCTGCAGTATGCAATGCAGTGCGCATAATTTCTCCGGCGGTGGTGCTTGCCAGGCGCTGAGCCAGATCCGGGTTGAAGGGATGAGCAATGCGGGCAAAGAGGGCGCGTAGCCCATCGGGCCCGGGCTTAAAGAAGTGGAGCAAGTCGCTGTCGGCAATCATGCCAATGAGTTTTTTCCCACTATCAACCACGGCCACGCACTGGATATCGTTGCCGTCGATAATCTGAATCACTTGATCGATGGTGGTTTCCCTGGAAACGGTGTGCGTATCCCGGCGTAGGATATCGCGAACAGTTCGCAGGTTGTTGACTTCGATTTTTTGCGCACGGAAGGCCTGCCAGTCCGGTGCCTCGCGCATCACGGTCTGGAAAATATCCAGGCGGGAGAGCATACCCGTCAGGAGTCCACCTTTGTCCACCACCGGCAAACGCTTCAGGCGCTTGGCAAGCATCAGGGACACCGCCTCGCCTAAGAGCCGATTTTCGTCAATAATCACTGCCGGTCGGCTCATGATCTCCTGCACCTGTTTTTGCTGCAGTGCAGCCATCACCGCCTTTCGATCATCCTGGCCGGAGGCTGCCAGTAGCCCTAACCGTAGAGGCAGCCCGCCCTTGGTGATCAGATCGCCCTGGGTCACCACTCCCATAGGAACACCTTTCCCATCAACCACCGGCAGGCCGGTGAAGATGGAGGAGAGCAGGAGGCTGGCCGCCTCATCCAGAGCGCAGTCGGCCTTGATGCTGACCGGATTCTTTGTCATGACGTCGCGTACTGCCAGTTGCCGTGGAAAAAAGGTGTTAGCGGTCTTGTGACTGACCACCGCCAGGTCATGCAGGGCAATGATACCGTCGCAGACCAGCGCATCCAACCCGGCCAGCACCTGCTCGCAGGCCGCTGCCGGGACAACAATATAGATCCGCAACGGCAGATTGTAGGAGAGTATCTCCAGGCGGCCGGTGCTTATCTCGCCACTCTCATAGCAGCCGGCAATCCCGCGGGTCACCGTACAGCGAGCAGCAATCTTCAAGTTGCGAACATACTCGAGCACCGTATCCGCAACCGGTTTATTGTTGCAGCGTGCCTCCTCGTTGGTGAAAATCTCGATCGCTTTGTAATTCAGCATCACAGCCCCCAGCGCAGACTGCCCAGACGCAGCCCCAGATAGGTGAGGCTCAGGCCTCCCAGATTATTGATCAGCATGTTGGTCAGCGATTGTAGGGTCAGACCGGCCCGGCCTGCATTGACGGTTTCCAGAGAGAAGGAGGAAAAAGTGGTCAGCGCACCCAAATAGCCGGTGATGAGCAAGAGGCGCACATCCGGAGTGAGCAGGCGGGAACGATCGGCCAAGGCAAAGATCAGTCCGATAATGAAACAGCCCGCCATATTGACGACCAGGGTGCCGTAAGGAAAGGATGTGCCCCAGAAACGGGCGGCGAGAAGTCCGATGCCATAGCGGCTCGCCGCTCCCAGGCTCCCCCCCGCCATCACCAGTAACCATTTGTACCCCACAATCATATGCGCACTCCCTTTGACACCTCGCTGCTGTGCAATGCAAGATCAGTGGTGGCCTGGAGGTTGTCTGCCATTGTCGGGCCGCATTGCCGTTTTAGCGCTGATCATACTCCTTTCCTCGGCAATGATCACCGGATAAAGCGTATATTTCCTGGAATCCAGGGGGAAACAGACCGCCGCAGAGAGACGCGACACCTTGTGTTGGCGGGAGATGTGGTGTGGTGTGGAACCTGTGGTTGGAGAATAAAGAAGAGGGGGACTCTGTGTGCCCCTCTTGAGTTTGTAGGGCGATGGAAAAGTGAATCAGTAACCGCTGGCAACAGTCAGATTGCTTTTGTATTTTTTGGCATAGGTATTTTTCTCTTTCCTCTGCCGCATAAAATTTGACCCGGCTACGAAATATCCGCTTATGCGGGCAGGGGAAGCAATCAAGCAAGCTTGGGTATAAAGCCCGTTGAAGCTGAAAACGTAAAGGTGAAAAGGACGATGTTGATGGACTCGTAAATAGTCCATCATTCTCTAAGAGATGGCTAAGTAAAAATACAGATATACAGGGATTAGTGTTTTTTTTCGGCGCGAAGGCATACCTCAGGTATGTCGAGTGTCGGGATAAACGCTGCGACGCAGGAGATCGAAGTTTTTACGACGCCATCAATTTTTCTTTAGCTTGGAAAGATAATTTTTGGTAACTCTTTGTTCTTTTTATGTTTTTATTCTTGACTTTAGCCTCGGGGTGCAGTTTTTTGCCTGTGTTCAGGTGTTCTAAGGAACTGAAAAGGGAACCCCGTGTAATTCGGGGACGGGCCCGCCGCTGTGACCGGGGACGAACGCTGCACCGATGTCACTGACCTTCTAGGTCGGGAAGACGCAGCCTTTAGAGTGATCCGGGAGTCAGAAGACCTGCCTGAACGGAAGTCAGGAGACGACTGCGTGGACGGCGGCGTGCCCGGTTTATAGTACATATAACTGTGGATAAATAGGGATATCCCGGATCGAGAACTGTTTCGATCCGGGATTTTTTTTTGCCCAATCTCCCCCGCCCATACCAAATGCGCAGCCAGTCGGATCCGGGTGTTTACGCCTGGTCTTCTGTTTTGGTTTTCTATCATTAAAAAGGAGGAATGCGCCGTGGAAGGTGTGCAAGGGAGTTGGAGCAGGAGAGACGTTTTAGTGGTGGCCGTGGCGGCATGGGCTGCCTTTTGTTGCCCGGATCCGGTGGCTGCGGAGCAGGCTGGGGAAGAGGCTCATGTCCTGGAAGAAGTCGTCGTCACCGCCACCAGCAAGAGCAAGTTGGTGGATACTCCGGCCAGTATTTCCGTGATCACCAGTGCCGATCTCGAGCAGATGGGCGCGAAGAACATCACCGAGGCCCTGGAGCGGATTCCCGGAGTCTACAACACCACTGCCAGCGGATCATCGATATCTGTTCGCGGAACGCGTAGTTCTATGGCTGGGGGACCGGTGATTCTGGTTGACGGCATTGCCCAGAACTACGGCAACTATCGCCGCGAAGAACTCGACATCATACCGGTTTCTCAGATCGAGCGGATCGAGGTGTTGCGCTCGGCAGGTGTGGCTTACGGCCCGGGAGCCTCACGCGGGGTGATTAGCATCATCACCAAGAAAGGTCACTCCGACCAACCAATCAATGGCCATCTCTCCTCCAGTTACGGATCCTGGGGCAGCGGCAATGTCTCCGCTGGCTTCAATGGGCGCTACCAACGCTGGGACTATCTCACCGATATTAACTACTACACCACTGAAGGCTATGAGAGCGAGGATATAACCCGGACCGCTGGTTTGGTGAAATTGGGCTATAATCTTTCCGATAAAACCCGGATCGGCGCCCGCGGCAACTGGGTCAATATGGACAGCGATAACGCCTACGACCTAGCCAAGTATAAGTGGCAACTGGATAATTATCGCCGCAATAGCCATTTTCCGGTGTCGGCCACCGATAGCAGCCTGGTGTGGCATAACGCCAAGGAGCAGGAGTCCGGGGTTTATGCCCTCGACTTCACCCACAACGATAACCGTTTCTTTGCCGACGGTACCCTCTCGTATACCCATTACAACGAAAAATACTACGATAGCAAAGATATCTACACCTCAAGCTCCACCGCCCGCGGCGATATCGACGATCGGCAGCAGGACACCTATACCGCAGCTCTCTCCGGCGGCTATCGCTTTGATTTCGGTCAGCTCGCCTACACGCCTACCCTGGGGTTGAATGTGGAGAGTATCGATTTCCGTCAGCGCAAGACCTACCCCTACGATACCACTGCTACCCGGAGCACGGCCTCATCCGATGTTGATCTGGATGAAACCACCACCGGTCTCTATTGGGACAACGACTTTCTTCTGGGCGAGCATTGGGGCTTGAAGATCGGCAATCGGGTGGACCGGGTCGACATGACCTTTGAAACCCTGGAGCCGAGTCGGCTTGAAATCGACGATACCATGTGGAGTTGGACCGTGGCTCCTTCCTACCATCTCACCCCGGATGCCAATGTCTATTTTTCGCTTAGCCGCAATTATTGGTTTCCCAGCCCGCAGTATTACTACTGGGCCGCAAGCTACGGCAGCGCCAATAACCTTCCCAAAGATCTTAAGCCGGAAGAATCACTCACCTATGAGATTGGCTACAAACACCATCTGAGCAAGGCCTTCAACATCGCCCTCACCGGTTACTACATGGAGACCAAGGATAAGTTCAGCGGCTATTATGAGGGGAGCAGCTACATGGGCCAAAAGAACACCGGTGATGCGGAAACCTACGGAATCGAACTGGAACTTGACGGTCGCCCGCTCAGCTGGCTCGGGTACCGGATTTCGGGGGCCTGGATCGATGCGGAGTGGAAGGGCGGAACAGCAAGAATTTTCGAACACCCCTCCAATAATCGGGTCGAGGTCGATCTTGACGGCTATAAGGTCAACGGCATCCCTGAGTTTACCAGTCGAATTGGCCTCGATTTTTATCCCTGGGTGGGATGGAAGGCGAGCCTGGATGCGGTCACTTTTGGCAAATATTACATGGATTACACCAATAGGCTCAGCTACCCGAGCAAGACCACTTTTGACGCTTCGGTCTCTTATTCCTGGAATGAATACAAGGTGTGGGTCTTGGCAAAAAATATCCTCAACGAAGAGGTGGAGCGGGCCATAAACAGCGATGGCGAACTCACCGGTGTCGGTGGCACGCCGGCAACTGCCTTCTATGTGCTGGACGGGTTGTATATCGAGGCTGGAATCAGTGTGAAGTTTTGATCGATTTCACGAGTCCATCACGCGTAGGCGACCGCCACGGGGGATAATCGTTGGAGACTCCGGCGCAGGCAGAGGCATCGAATGTACTGGAGCCACCTCAAGAGTGGCTCCAGGTTTGAACTCCCCTATGCGGTTCAGTATTACATCCGTCGGCGTGACAAACAGTCCACGCGTGCAACCTAGGGAACTCGTTGCGGGAATTCCGCACGGCGGGTCCTGCGAGGGGTGGCGGGCACAAGAGGACTATAACCTCAGGACCCACCTCTGCCCAACAGTGTCGAGGAAAAAGCTGTCCCCTAGGAGATAAAAGTTTTTACTCGCCCATCAATAGGAGCATTAATGGGTGAGTGGAGAGCCACTGTATTTCAGTTCAACTCCCCAGGTGGCCTTGTCCACATCCAAAAGGGACAGAGCCAGGTTGTGGAGCGAGGGGGCCAAGCAGTACTCGCGCATAAAGAGTTCCGCTTCAACTCCGCCGATGCTGAGGGCAGCCTTCATATCAAGTTCCGCCTCATGCTCCCGGTGCTGAGCTCGATAGAGCAGGCTGCGGGCGACATAAGTCGTGCTGCGATACGAGTTATAGCGCAGGGCCTCGTTCAAATCTTCCAGGGCGCCTTTCAGTTCGCCCCTGTTGAACCGGGCCATACCCCGCAGAAAGAGCAGCTGATCGTTGGTCGGATCAAGCTCCAAGGCTTGGGTGAACTCGGTTGCCGCCTCGGCAAAGTCGCTGTTTTTTAAATAGGCCAAACCCAAGGGAAGGTGGATCCTGGTCGGATCCATGCCCGACTCCAGAGCCTTGCCAAAACCCATGATGCTCCGGCCGTACTCACCCCGGAGAAAATGGCGTTGCCCAAGAAGGAAACCTTCATTATGTGTCATGATTACACCTCCCTGTTCAAGGAGTGCAAAAGGTGGAGGAAACGACCCCCTTTTGAATATTTGAGAATTATTCTTGTTTCCTACTTGAACCTGTAATCATGTATGGATGTAGATGCAATCAAACATGGGACGGCTATTAAAGGCACCTGGTCCAGCCAAGGCTCCACATACAGTGACCGCAGGGAACGTGGGTGCCGTAACAGTCATGGATGTCGAGCAGGTTGGGATTGACGAGATCAGGGCAGGGGCCGGAGGAACAACTCCAGCAGGGGGCATAGTCGCTCCCAGAGGCCTCTTGGCGAAAGGCGGTGTAACAGGCATCTTGCCAGATTTGCTCTAAAGTATCTTTTTTGATGTTGCCAAACGATCGGGCCTGAACCTGTACCGAGGTTTGATTGACCATGCAGGGATAGGTGTGCCAGAGAAAATGACAGGGGCTGACATCGCCGTTGGTGGCAATGAAGAGCGCCTGTTCTTCCATGAATGGGCAAGCCCGGTCACCGGAGGCTGGAGCCTGCAGCGGGGGGAGCGTAAGGCGAATGCCTCGTTGCTCAGCGCGATCCAAAGATTGCTCCCAGATGCGCTCGATGTCGGTTTGCACTGATCCGGTGTGTTTGAGCAGGTTGGGGAAATGGAGGTTTATATTCAACTCCCGCGCTTCCTGCTGCATGGCAGCCCCTAAGGCGAGAAGTTGTCGATCCTGTGCGCTTTTGTTGAACCGGAGATGGATCGATTGCAGCTTGCCCAGGTCTAAGCCTTGGGCCTTGGCCTTTTGCGACCATTTGGCAAAGAGTTCGATGGCCTCAGTGCTACAGGGGGTGAAGACGCTCTCCTCATCCATTTGCCCATCGTAAGAAAAGAGATGGCTGGCAATGATGTAATCCACCCCACGCTCATGGGCCCAATCGATGATCAACGGTAGCTGGTGTACGGTTTGTCGTTGAAGTACCACCTCTAGGCCGATGCTGAACGGACGTTTTCGGCCGCTTGCGGCCTGTCGCAGGTAGTCGATAGCCCGTTCCACCGGGGAACGTTGATGCTCTCCTCCCTGCACTGGCTCAAGGCTGTCTATGGACAGGCAGATGGTGTCCAGGCCAGCCTGCAGTAACTCTTCGGCCTTTTGTTTGCTGAGCAGCAGGCCATTACTTTGAAAACCGATTACACCCTTTTGCGGCATTACCTGCCTCGCTAGGGCGATCATGGTCGTCAACTGTGAATGGAGCAGGGGCTCGCCAATACCGTTGAGTACCAGAAAACGAGTTTGCGAGAGCGAGGGCAACAGGCGTTGAAACAGGGCCATGTCCAAGTCTCCCTCCTCAATGCAACTGCCTTGGGCGTACTTGACACACATACGACAGCGCAGGTTACAGCGGGTGGTGGTTTCCAGATAAATTTTATGGGGAAAATCCACGGAAGTGACAGCGGGTGTAGATAATGCGCTCATACAGGAAAAAAATAGAAGGAATGGGCAAGTATTGCGAACAATGAAAGCTTGATGGCGTCGTGAAAAACTTCGATCTCCTGCATCGCAGCGTTTTTCTCGACACTCGACAGACCTGATGTATGCCTCCGCACCGAAAAAACACTATTCCCTGGATATCTGTGTTTTTTCTTAGTCATCTCTTAGCGTGTGATGGACTTTTTACGAGTCCATCACAGCGTATGCAGCAGGTGTCTTTTTCGCAAGGCTTAGCTCAGCCACTGTTCAACTTCGTCTTGTTTGGGGATGCGTCCCACGCATTTGACCTCACCATTAATAACCACGGCCGGAGTCGAAAAAACACCCATCTTGGCCATCTCCTGAAAATCTTGAACCTTTTCAATGGCTGCCCCCACACCCTTTGCTGCAACTGCTGCCTCGATAACCTGTTTGGTTTTATCACAGGAAGCACATCCGGGTCCGCATACTTTGATAATCATCGTGTTCTCCTTTGTTGAGTAAATTGTGATGGCGCCGAAAAAACACTGTTCCTTGTATATCTTTGTTTTTACTTAGCCATCTTTTAAAGTGTAATGGATTCGTTACCAGTCCATCATATGATAAAATTAAAGAGATATCCGATTAAGACGATGCCGCAGGCTACCACGCCAACAAAGACCGCTATCAGGCGCGGTTTAAGCACCTTGCGTAGAATAATCATTTCCGGCAAGGAGAGGGCGATGACACTCATCATAAAGGCGAGCACCGTACCCAGGGCCGCACCTTTGCCGAGCAGGGCCTCTACCACCGGGACGATACCTGCGGCGTTGGAATACATCGGCACCCCAATGGCCACTGCGGCCGGAACCGACCACCAAGCCTGTTTGCCCATGATTCTGGCCATGAAATTTTCCGGAACATAGCCGTGAATGATGGCGCCGATGGCAATGCCGGCTATCACGTAAATCCATACTTTGCCGACAATGTCACGCACAGCTTCCCGACCCATCTGCATGCGGTCGTTCCAGCTCAACTGTCGCTCGAGTACGATCGCTTCCCCGGCGCGCATTTGTTGCACCCAATCCTCCATCCAGGTTTCCAGATGCAGGCGACCGATCACCCACCCGGCAACGATGGCAATGAGCAGGCCGGTACCCAGATAAATGGCCGCCACCTTCCATCCGAGTAGGCCGTACAGCAACACCAGGGCAATCTCATTGACCATAGGCGCGGCAATAAGAAAAGAAAAGGTCACTCCCAGGGGGACCCCGGCCTGGACAAAGCCCAGGAAGAGCGGAATAGCCGAGCAGGAACAGAAGGGGGTGACGATGCCCAGTAAGGCCGCCATGATGTTGCCTGCTGTTTCCCGTTTTCCGGCCAGATACTTACGGGTTCGTTCTTGGGTGAAATACGAGCGAATAATACCGACAATAAAAACAATCAAGGTGAGCAGCAGCATCACCTTGGGGCTGTCGTAGACAAAAAACTCAACGGTGCTCCCCAGATGGCTGGCCCGGTCAAGGCCAAGAAGGCTGTAGGTGAAAAAATGAGCGAAAGGTTTGAGATTCCAATAGATAAGGAACCATAGCCCAAGTCCCATAATTCCGGCAAAGCTGTATTTGAGCCAAAAATAAGGAGGCACGCTATTGGGGGTATTTGTTGGCTTGTTGCCAGCACCGGGGCCGTTAAAAGGTTGTATCGGTTCCATAGGACGTGAGCGCAGGTAGGTTGAATTATATTTCGGTACTCAGGCCTTTAAAGTAACGACCTTGAGACAGGCCGCTGCGGGTAAGGCGGCAATCATGGCCTGCAGTTCAGGGTCATCGTTAAGCCAGCCGCGCAATTGAGCCAGCATGGTCTGGGCATAGGGGGAATCGCTTTCCTCAGCCTGGCTGTAGATCATCCAGGTGCCCTGTCGTTCCTTGGTGACCAGACCTGCATCCTCAAGAATCTTCATATGACTGGAAACCGTGGGTTGGGCAAGTCCCAGCACCTCCCGTATTTCACAGACGCACAGGGCACGATTTTCCAAAAGTTTAATGACCCGCACCCGATTCGGATCGGAGAGGGCCTTGGTGATGCGGAGAAAATTTTTCATAGAGATTGTTTTCTATATTCCTATATTGATATTTAGCGATATATAAGGCGGAAAAAAGCATCTGTCAACCCAAAGCTGGGCGTCCAGTTTGTATGGCGCCCCGGGTGGGGCGGCCAAGAGTGATGGCGCCGAAAAAAAACCTACTCCTTGTATATCTGTGTTTTTTACTTAGCACACTCTCTTAGAGTGTGCTGGACTTTTGACGAGTCCAGCAAGAGCTGTTTAGTGTAATTTAAAGAAGGCCACGGTCTGTTGCAGCTGTTCAGCCAGGGTGGAAAGAGCGGTTGAGCGTTGTTGCACGCTGTGACTGTTGTTGAGGACTTTCGTCGTTGATGTGTTGACGTTGGTAATTTTTTCGGCAATGGATTGAGCTACCGAGGAACTGTTGTTCACGTTTTCATTCACTTCCTGGATTCCGGTGGCGGCTTGGCTAATATTGACAGTAATTTCCCGGGTTGCGACAGATTGTTCACTTACCGCCCCTGCCATGCTGCTGATTATACCGTTGATGTTCTGAATAACATTTGCCACATTCTTGATTTGGATGACTGCTTTCGCGGTGGTCGCTTGTACATCATGCACCCGAGCTTTGATATCCATGGTTGCCGTGACCGTCTGTTTGGCGAGTTCCTTGATCTCATTGGCAACCACCGCGAAGCCTTTCCCTGCCTCACCGGCCCGGGCGGCTTCAATAGTGGCGTTGAGAGCGAGCAGGTTGGTTTGTTCTGATATTTCCGTTATAGTTTCAGTGACATGATTGATTTCATTGGCAGCTCGACCAAGGTTGGACATGAGATCGGAAGCATCTAGAGCCTGTTTAACTGCCGCATCGGAAATGGCACTGGCCTGAGTGGCGTTGGTCGCAATTTCACCAATAGTGGCAGACATCTCCTCCGTAGCGGCAGCGACCATGGTTACGTTGGTGGCAGACTCTTCCATCGCAGCGGCAACGGCCTGGATGTTAGTGGTCATTTCTTCGGCAGCCTCTGCAACGGCATAGGTATCACCCGAGGTTGTGTTTGCCTCGCTGGCCATTTTTTCGGCAATAGTTGTGAGATCTGCAGATGATTCATTGAGTGTAACCACGCCGTCTACCACCTTGCGTAGGGTGTTTTTCAGCTGTTCCGACATCCGGTTCATGGCATGGATACACTTCCCAATTTCGTCATTGCAGTACGAGGGCAGCGTTCCACTAAAGTCACCTTCGGCAAGTTGCTCGGCAAAGGCAGTTGCTTTCATCATGGGACGAGTAATCGCCAAGCTAATGAGGATGCCCAAGGCAACACTGCAGGCAACGCCTGCACCAACAAACACCGCGATGACCATTCGGGTTCGGTTGCTGTTGGCAAGCATCTCCTGAGCGTCATTGGTAATGAGATTTTGTGCCGCTTGGCCCAGCTGGTTTATTCCTTCCTCAAACTGATAGATATGATCTTTTATCGGTGTCATGAGTTTATTGGCTGCCTGGGGCGTTATCGAAGCATCAGCAAGGACATTTTTAGCGATTTTTTGAAATTCTCCAACATAGATACTATAAGCGTCCCGGCTTTTGCTCAGTGCCTGATTCACTGCCTCCGATATGTCGGCACCTGCAGCAATGAGTTCTGTTGCCCGGTTGAGAGCGGTTGTGGTTTTACTTGATATCTCCTGGAATTTTGTCAGATAACTCCGTTGTTTATCGGCCTTGCCAATGTTGAGAAAGACATCTTTCTCATAGCGACGATGATTAAGTGCCAGGATTTCCAGCTGATCTGCGGTGATCAGTAAGGATAATTCAATATTTTGCAAGCGATGTAAGTTGTCAATGTTTTGGGAAAGTGTAACCAAGCTTTTGCCGCCAATGAGCAGGGTAATCAGCGATGTGAGCAAAAAGCCCCCCACAAGTTTCTTTTTTAGGGAGAGATCGCAAAAAAAGGAAAAAGGCATGATGAAATTCCTTGTGCTGTAGTGGTAATGTAACAGCTATGAGTCCTGGCCGCGGGAGGGAGGCAGAGGCCACCATTGCAAAAGTATAGCACGTGGCATTAACAGGGAGTGAGGGGAATACCAGTTTTTCCGATTTTATTTTAGGTGGGCGATTCGCATCTCGTGTTGGATATTGTTTTCTATAATAGGTGCTGATCGGATTCTCTGTGGATGTAACCATCTCATGAGCCCTCATTGAACCCAATCTCACTGAGCAATCCCCTTGTCGCATAACCGCCCATACGGTACATTTGAGCCTCATTTTATGCCCGGCCACCTCGGCCGGGTTTCTTTTTTTCTGGCAAGGACTATCGCACCATGGCGCATCACCCCGGGGCTCAGCCCACCTCCGCCGGAGGCAAACGCATCGGCCTCAAAATTCTCTTGGCCATCAGCTTTTGCCATTTCCTCAACGATATGCTGCAGTCGTTGATTCCGGCAATCTATCCCCAACTGAAGGAGAGTTTCGACCTGAGTTTCACCCAGATCGGCTTGATTACTCTCACCTATCAGATGTCGGCCTCGCTGCTGCAACCTGCGGTTGGTATCTACACCGATCTGCATCCCAAACCCTATTCCCTGGCCTTTGGTATGGCCTCGACCCTGATTGGTCTGTTGGCGTTGTCGGTCGCGCCCAGCTTTGGTCTCCTGTTACTGGCGGTGGGATTGGTCGGGACTGGATCTTCGGTATTTCATCCCGAATCCTCACGGGTGGCCCGGATGGCATCAGCCGGACAATACGGTCTTGCCCAGTCGATCTTCCAGGTCGGTGGCAATGCCGGTACCTCGGCCGGACCGTTGCTGGCGGCCCTGGTGGTACTGCCCTTTGGTCGCCAGTCCCTGGCCTGGTTTTCCTGTTTTGCCCTCCTGGCAATGATGATTCTTACCCGGGTCGGTACCTGGTACAAAAGGCGTGAGGTCGAGGAGCGGAGCCAGCGGCAATCGCACGCCAATGCGCAGTCCTCCATTGATTTCAAGGCGGCCCGAGGTCCGATGTTGATTCTTTTGATACTGATGTTTTCAAAGTTTTTCTACACCACCAGTCTGCACAGTTATCTTATTTTTTATCTGATCCATAAGTTCCAGATTTCGGTGCAATCCGCTCAATTGCACCTGTTCGTTTTCCTCTTTGGCGCTGCCTTAGGCACTCTCCTCGGTGGTCCGATCGGTGATCGTATCGGCCGAAAACAGGTGATCTGGTGGTCGATCTTCGGCGTGGCTCCCTTTACCCTGATTTTACCCTATGCCAATTTGTTCTGGACCGGACCGCTGACTTTTATCATTGGCCTGATGATGTCCTCTGCCTTTCCCGCGATTGTGGTCTATGGGCAGGAACTTTTTCCCGGTAAGGTTGGGACAATCTCCGGGATGTTCTTTGGATTGGCTTTCGGCATGGCCGGGATCGGTGCGGCTCTGCTTGGCAACCTCGCCGATATGAAAGGAATCGATTTTGTCTATCAGGTCTGTGCCTGGTTGCCTTTGCTTGGCCTAGCCGCTGTTTTTCTCCCGGATCTACGTCAAAAAAAAGAGAGGGGTTGATTATGACCAAGGAAGAACGGTGTTTGCGACTTGGGCGTGATGGGAACCCGGTCGATCTTGAAGGGCAAAAGGTTGCGATACCAGAGGGCTGGGCATTTCTTCCGGCTGGTGATGCAGGGCTGACTAGAAAGGTGACTGCGAGAACCCGTTTCTGGCGATTACAGGCTCAGATGGGCCGACGAATCATCTCCAAGGGAATTTGGGCTGCGGAATCGATTATTCATGAGGCCCGGGGCGAGGTCGAAACCCAGCGGGCGAGTGCTACCTATCAGCAGAAACTGGCTGGAGAGCGGAGGCGAAGGGCAGTCAAACAGGAGGCCTACGAAGAGGATTTTTTGGCGGCTGTGCGTTGCTTCCTCAACTTTGCCCCCTGTTATCATGACCAGGAACAGGCTATGGCCGAGGCTATCACCCGCCATGCGGTCCCGGTGGGCAGTGGAACTGTGGCCCGAACCACCCGTATTCCTCTGGAAGAGCGGGCTGCTCATGCGGTGATCGCCTGGATGCGTCATCAGACCACCGCCTATGACTCCATGGCCATCGCCCGGATCAAGGGCGAGCGGCGTCGGGTGCGGCGACTCTTAGCCCAGCGTTCGGTGGAGTTGTTGGCAAGTTATCGGCAGGGCAACCCGATCAGTAGCGAGTGTCCCCTGGGAAAGGCCCTGAAAAACCGTCTCCCCACCGCGGGAGGAACTCCTGGTGGGGATACGGTTTGAGCACGAGGGTGGTGGGGCTTAAATCTTAAATACGGCCACCAATTTGTTGAGTTCCCTGGCCAGGTTCAGCATCTCTTCTGCGCTGGTTCGGGAATGCTCACTGCTATCGGAAATTTCGTTATTGGCCCGGTTGACCTCGGCGATATCGCGGGAGATGGTATCGGCCACCATGGAGCTTTGGCTGACGTTTTCATTGACCTCTTGCAGGCCTAGGCTGGCCTGCTCGATATTCTTGGCAATCTCTTCAGTGGCGGCCGACTGCTGGGTAACCGCGGAAGCGATGGTGGAGACGATGGCATTGACCTGATCAATGACCCCGGTGATTTCCTTGATTTCATTGACGGTTTCGCCGGTAGTGCCCTGGACACCCGCAATCTGCCGCTTGATATCCATGGTAGCGGCTGCGGTTTGCTTGGCCAGTTCCTTGATTTCATTGGCGACAACCGCAAAGCCCTTGCCCGCCTCACCGGCCCGTGCCGCCTCGATGGTGGCATTGAGGGCCAGGAGATTGGTTTGCTCGGAGATCTCAGTAATCGCCTCGGTAACCTTGTTGATTGCCAGGGCCGCTTCACCGAGTTCGGTCATCTTTGAAGACGCTGCCTCGGCTTTGGTCACCGCCTGTTCGGAAATCATCCGAGCCCGCTCGGCATTGCCGGCAATCTCGCTAATTGTGGCATGCATCTGTTCAGCCGCGCTGGCTACCATGGCCGTGTTGGTGGAGGATTCTTCCATGGCTGCGGCCACGTTGCTGAGATTGCTGTTCATCTGATCTGAAGCGGTTGATACCGCCGAACTGCGCTGGGAACTGTCTGCTGCACTGGCCGACATATTCCGGGCAACTTTTGCCAGGGCATTGGAGGCCTGCTCCACCTGTTGGCTGTTGGCCACCACCCCACGGATAATACCCTGCAGTTTCTCTATGAAAATATTGAATCCCTTACCCAACGCCCCAATCTCGTCGTTGGAGGTGATTTGCAGCCGTCTGGTGAGGTCGCCCTCGCCTTGGGCTATATCATCGAAACTGGCGGCAACACGGCTAATCCCGCGGACGATTCCGTAAGCAATAAGAAGGATGATTGAGATGATGGCCGTAAAAAAGAGTCCGGCGGTAAGGGCCATACGAAGCAAAGATCTTCGAACCTGATCACTCGTCTCTTTGTGCATGGAGGAGACAAAACTTTCAATATTGTCGATATATATACCGGTCCCGATCCACATGCGGGTCCCGGGGATCATTTCGGAATAACCCAGCTTGGGGGTGTCTTCCCCAGACGGTGGTTTCGGGAAAATATATTGGACAAAGCCACCGCCCTTATTGGCCTGATCCATCAACTCTCGGACAAAGTAAATACCGTTTTTATCCTTGGCCCCGGAAAGATCTTTGCCCTGTTTCTGTTTTGCAGGGGGGAGAGCAACAACCGTAGTGTTCTCATAGACAAAGTAATAGCCGGACCGATCCTCCTCGAAGCGAATATCATCCACCAGTTTGCGGATGAGTTCAATCCGAGCCTCTTCACCTTGCACTCCCTCAAGGGCATGCCCCATGGTCAGGGCGACGCTATGGGTGGCCACCTGCAGTTTGGCTTTCTGGTCTTCCAGCATTACTGCACGTGTTTTTTCCAGGCCCATATCGCGGACCTGAAAACTATTGGTTACTGCAAACCACAGCAGGATGATGAACAAGAGCAGGATCGAAATCACCACAAGCAGCATTCTTCCTTTGATGGACAATCGGTTCAACATAGGACCTCCAGTTGAGCAAGCCGTTCAGGCGAGAACAAGGAAAAAAAATGTTAGCTTTAGGATAGGGGGCAATGTCCTTTCCTGTCAAAGTCTTCCGAGCATAATCTTCATTTCTTTGCTCAATTTGATGTGTACTCTTTGATGGACTCGTAAAAAGTTCGTCACACTTTAAGAGATGGCTAGGTAAAAACACTGCTCGATGATTCATTAAAAGGTTGAGTCTTTTTCTAGCCGCGGCTGGTCCGGTTACGACCGCTGTTCTTGGCTTGATATAAGGCCTTGTCGGCGCGGATAACCAAGGCCTCCCAGGATTCGCCCTCTTGTCGTTCAGCCACGCCTAGACTGCATTGGGCATGCAACTGGCAAGCATTCAAAACGATATTCTCCTGTTCAAGCGAGAGCCGTATTTTTTCTGCCACATTATAGGCATCCTCCAGGCTGCAGTCCTTCAGCAAAACCAGAAATTCCTCCCCACCCCATCGACAGACAATATCTGCCTGGCGGAGGCATGATTTGATCACCTTGGAGCAGACAACCAGCACCAGATCACCGGCGTGGTGGCCGTAGGTATCGTTGATCCGTTTGAAATGGTCGAGATCCATAAGCAGCACCGCAACTCTTCCTTTCGTTCTGTCGGCCTCGCGAATGGCTTGGTTAAAAAGGGTTTCTCCGGAGTGACGATTGCATAGGCCAGTCAGTTTGTCGGTGGCTGCCATCTCTTCAAGCTGCCGTTGATACTGGGCAATAGTCTGTTGTACGATCACCAAAATCACCAGGCCGATCGCCAAGCTCAAGCCAAGGTTGAGGAACAGGGTTCTGCGTAGTGACCGTATTTCCGGTTCCAGCGATTGCTCCACCAGCAGAAACCAGTTCAATTCTTTGAGAAAGCGGGTGTTGAGATGAAAGGTTTGGCCACCGCGTTCGTAACTGAATCCCCCCTGTTCCTGGTGGAGAATTTTTGGGCCAAGATCAGCTAATCCCCTAATTTGCGAGAGGTTGTGCGGGGTATTTTTATCGGCGCTGAAGGTGATGTTGCCTTGGGGATCGACAAAGTAGATATGGCGTTGATAGCGCTGTTCATAATCCCGTAGCAGTCGGGTCATTGAGTCGACCGAAAGCCCACAGCCGGTTGCGCCGATAAAGTTGCCGTTGTAATCAAAGACCTTATGATTGATGAAGATGGTCATGGTGTCAAGATTGGCCAGGTCCGGGTCGAGGTTAAGCTCGTACGGCTCCTGCATGGAACGGACCCGGTAGTACCAGACATCGCGGGGATCATTGGGGCGCATGTGCTTGAGCACGCCCCCGGCGAAATAATAGTTGCCGGTTTTCTCTGAGACGAAAAAACTGGTGATGGCCTGGTATTTGGTTCGAATTTCGGAAAGATAGCGGGTCATGCGTGCAATGTCCTGTTCTCCGGACATGACCCAGTCGCGAAGAAAGGTGTCCGAGGACATCATCGAGGAGATGAAGATCGGCCGGATCAAATCCTTCTGAATTTCGGAATAGATATTGTCGCTGGTCAGGGGGAGAATGGAGTCTGTCAGGTCCTTGCGGGCCATGCTGACCGAGACCATATAGCCGACCACCGAGGTGATAAGGAATCCGGTGATCAAAAGCAGACTGATGAGCGAGAAGAAGCGAGTTCTGGTGGTCATCGGCTTATTCGGAGTGGGGTTGAGTTAGGGCAAAGAGACGACAGGGACAACAGGTTGCCGAGGCAAGGTGGTGCTGTTCTTTGAGGATATAATCTTTATAGAGCAGAAAATAGGCAAAGGGCAGGCAGAGACAGAGCAGGAGTAACGCAAGAAGACGATCAAATATCTTGGAGGAGATTGCTGGTTTCATCTGGGAGGTCTTTTGGGGCATTTTTTCTTAAATTGAGGCGATAACCGGCTCAATGGATCAAAGGCGCCTCATCTCGAGGAAAAGGCACCTTGTTCATGCTAGCGGAAAGGTGAGTTTTGGCAAGGGAAAGAAGGATCGTTCTCTTTTGAGGGCGACTCCCATTCATCCCGTTGCAGTATAAGAAAACAACGGTCCTGCATCACACTCTGTGGGTATTGGGTATGAAGGCATGGCTGAATAGTCCAGTAAATATTAGGCCATAATTTTGATGTGTTAAGTAATGATAAATGCTCCAGTTTTAACCTTCACATAGATCGCCGATATTGGCCGCCGACCTCATAGAGGGTCTCGGTAATTTGCCCCAGCGAACAGACCCGTACAGCTTCGAGCAGTTCGGCAAAGACGTTATTGTTGTTGATCACCGCTGCTTTCAGCCGCGCCAGCATAGGGCCAGCAGCCTCCTGGTTTTGGGCCTGGAACTCACGCAGCCGTTTGATTTGGGACTGTTTTTCAGCCTCACTTGACCGGGCTAGTTCAATCTCTATCGGCGTATCCCCCTTGGGATTGCGGAAAGTGTTGACCCCAATGATTGGGTAGGATCCGTCGTGTTTCTTGTGTTCGTAGTAGAGCGATTCTTCCTGGATCTTGCTGCGCTGGTACCCGGTTTCCATGGCACCGAGTACCCCGCCGCGGGCGGCAATGGCCTCAAATTCCTTGAGCACCGCCTCCTCGACCAGGTCGGTGAGCTCGTCGATGACAAAGGCCCCCTGATTGGGGTTTTCGTTTATAGCCAGGCCCCACTCGCGATTGATGATCAGCTGGATGGCCATGGCCCGGCGAACCGACTCCTCGGTAGGCGTGGTGATGGCCTCGTCGTAGGCATTAGTGTGGAGGCTGTTGCAGTTGTCGTAGATGGCAATCAGGGCCTGAAGGGTGGTGCGGATGTCGTTGAGGTTCATCTCTTGGGCATGGAGGGTGCGGCCCGAGGTCTGGATATGGTATTTGAGTTTTTGCGAGCGTTCGTTTGCATTGTATTTATCTCTCATGGCCACGGCCCAGATGCGCCGGGCCACCCGACCGATCACCGAATATTCAGGCTCCATACCGTTGGAAAAAAAGAAGCTCAGATTGGGGGCAAAGTCGTCGATGTGCATCCCACGCGCCAGATATGCCTCGACATAGGTGAAGCCGTTGGCCAGGGTAAAAGCCAACTGGGATATCGGGTTGGCCCCGGCTTCGGCGATGTGATGGCCGGAGATCGACACCGAATAGAAGTTGCGCACCTGGTGGGCGACGAAATACTCTTGGATGTCCCCCATCATTTTCAAGGCAAATTCGGTGGAAAAGATACAGGTGTTCTGGCCCTGATCCTCTTTGAGAATGTCGGCCTGGACCGTGCCGCGAACATTGGCAAAGACTCGCTTGCCGATGGTCTGCCTTTCTTCGGCTGTGGGCTCGCGGCCATTGTCGATCTTGAACTGGTCGAGTTGCTGATCAAGGGCGGTGTTAAAGAAACAGGCGAGAATGATCGGCGCCGGACCGTTGATGGTCATCGAGACCGAGGTAGTGGGGTTGACCAGATCAAAACCGCTATACAAGACCTTCATGTCATCCAAGGTGGCAATGGAGACCCCGGAATTGCCGATTTTGCCGTAGATGTCGGGTCGTTCGTCCGGATCGCAGCCGTAGAGGGTTACCGAATCAAAGGCGGTGGATAGGCGGATAGCTGGCATGCCCTCGCTCACCTGTTTGAAGCGGCGGTTGGTCCGGAAGGCATCTCCCTCACCGGCAAACATCCGAGTTGGGTCCTCGTTTTCCCGTTTAAAAGGAAAAACCCCAGCAGTGAAGGGAAAGTAACCGGGCAGGTGTTCTTTGCGCAAGAAACGCAGTCGCTCGCCTTCATCCTGGTAGCGGGGCAGATACACCTTGCGGATGATCGAGCCGGAGAGTGAGGTGCGGGTCAGTTTGGTGCGCAGTTCCCGCTCGCGAATTTTGACCACATGTTCCTCGCCACTGTACTGTTCGGCCAGTTCCGGCCATTTGGCCAGCAGGCGGCTGGTTCGCGGATCAAGCTCCAGCTCTTTGGCAGCGGCAACCTCCTCCAGATCCGCCACGGGCTTCGCACAATCAAGCAACAGCGAGCGCGAAATGACCAGAGATTGGCGCTCGCGGACTTTTTGTACCTGCTCCTCGGTGTGGGCATGGTAACCGCGCAGGGTATCGGCGATTTCAGCTAGATAGTGCTCGAACGAAAACTTATTTTCTCAAGTTATCTTTCTAGAATTATATTGAAAAACTAAAATTTTAAAAAATGAAGATTTTTTGATTGGAGTACCACAAAACAGCGCTTTGCTATAGTATCACCTTAAATTTCTGAAAGATGACTTAAGCCACTTGGTCACCGCAAGAATCTTCACATTGAAACCGATGGGCATCTTGCTATTTGTTCGTTTCTTTTTCAGTTTTCGTTCAGTCACTAGATAGCGGCTACGGTCGATGGGCACGATGGTTTGCCGCGTCGTGGATATGGGTAACGCCACCTCGGGCAAACGACCGGGCGCAAGATTGAGGCCGAGCGCATGCAGTTCAGGCAGTAGGGCCTGGAACAGGGCTGTGACCCCTTCATCGTTGAAGCGGGCGGCAATGGTGGGGAAGACCGGCATTTGCTCCGCTGGCAGGGCAAACGCCTCATGGTTGCGTTGGTACTGCTTGCGCACATCGCGCAGGGCATCTTCCGCTCCCTTGCGGTCAAACTTGTTGATTGCCACGAAATGGGCGAAGTCGAGCATGTCGATTTTTTCCAGTTGCGAGGCCGCACCGAACTCCGGGGTCATCACATAAAGCGACAGATCCACATGGGGCACGATGGCCGCATTTCCCTGGCCGATGCCCGAGGTTTCAACGATGATCAGATCAAAGCCCGCAAGCTTGCAGGCCGCGAGCACCTCAGGTAGGGCTGCGGAGATCTCCGAACCGGTTTCCCGTGTGGCCAGTGATCGCATATAGATGTTGTTATGCTCAATGGCATTCATGCGGATGCGGTCGCCAAGGAGCGCTCCGCCGGTGCGTTTACGCGAAGGATCGATGCTGATGATCGCCAGTTTCAGCCGATCCTCCTGATCAAGACGAAAGTGTCGGATCAGCTCGTCGGTAAGGGATGATTTCCCCGCCCCGCCGGTGCCGGTGATACCGAGTACCGGGGCCGCGCAATCGGTAGCCGCCTCTTGAAGTTGGGCAACGAGAGACTCCGGATAAATCCTGTTTTCCAGCCCGGTGATGACGCGGGCCAGCAGTCTTCGATCTCCAGCGGCTAAACCGGTGAGGATCTCTTCAATTTGCCGCGGTGCAAGCGGCCCCTGGTCGGTATCAGTCAGTTGTACCACCTCGTTGATCATCCCCTGCAGCCCCATGGCTTGTCCGTCCTCCGGGGTGAAAACACGGCAGACGCCGTAGGCGTGCAGCTCATCGACTTCCAGGGGCGTGATTACACCGCCCCCACCGCCAAAGACCTTGATGTTTTCCCCCCCTCCCTGGCGAAGCAGATCGATCATGTACTTGAAGAATTCCACATGACCACCCTGATAGCTGGTAACGGCAATGCCTTGGACATCCTCCTGCAGGGCAGCGTTGACGATTTCGCCCACCGAACGATTGTGGCCGAGGTGGATGACCTCGACTCCGGTGGCCTGAAGGATGCGACGCATGATGTTGATGGTGGCGTCATGTCCGTCGAACAGTGAGGCTGCAGTGACGAAACGGACTTTGTTGCCGGGGTTGTAGCGTGTGGATGAGGAGGGGTTGACAAAGGGACGGGGCGCGGGCATAGGCTCTCTCCTTAGGCAAGTAGATGGGTGGTCAACTGGCTTGTTGGTGTGAGGATGGGCAGGGCCGGTCCAATATTCTGCCAACTGACGGCAGAACGCTTAGTCCTGCAAAGAGCGTAAGGCGCAAAGGGGAAATTGGCAAAATAAATTTACTGCGGCGTTTAGGGAATATAAAAAACGTAAGGGGATACATTGTGGTCAAATGGTTCTTCGGGTGCCGGGGTTTTCTCCGGAGAATGGCGCATTGGTTTATCGATGATCGGCCTTATAATTGTCCCTGCAACGTTGATGACGTCGTAAAAGCTTCGGTCTCCTGCGTCGCAGCGTTTTTACCTCGCCATCTCTTAAATTGTGATGGACATTTTACGAGTCATCGATTTTCTGAAAACATACTTTTTGGCTCTTTTTCAAAACGGGTGGGTAATGGGTTGAGGTAGAGTATTGGCGACCAACCCTTACCTTACCCTCTGACCCTGAAAACAATGGAAAAAATCTTTGAAAAGGCGCTTGGCGTCGAAAGTCC
>JAQUEZ010000214.1 GCA_028684915.1 Desulfobulbus sp. | reverse complement strand
CAATGGTGACGCTGTCCAGCAGTTCAAAAAAATCAAAATCAAGGGAATCCAGGATAGCTCGTGCCGTACGATCCTCCGGAGCCAATTTTGACCACTGGTTGAAGACCGTCTGGGCATTGCGGAAAATTTCTTCCACCGATTTTCCCGTTTTCAGCTTCTTGCTGAGAATTTCAGAGTCACCTTCGTACGCCAGTGCGAGTTGATTGCGCAGATCATTGAATCGATTGTTGACCGGGGTGGCTGACAGCATCAGAACCTTGGTTTTTACGCCCTGGCGGACGACCTGATTCATCAGCTTCTGGTAACGGGTTTCCCGGTCCTTGACAGCATCGTTGTTACGGAAATTATGCGATTCATCGATGACGACCAGGTCGTAATTGCCCCAATTAACCCGGTTCAGAGGAATGCCAAACGACTCACCCGAGGTGCGGGAAAGGTCAGTGTGGCAGAGAACATCATAATTGAAGCGATCCCTGGAAAAGATATTCGTCGTCAGGTTGCTGTTGAAGTTCAGCCAGTTGTCGGCAAGTTTCTTGGGACACAGTACTAGCACTGAACGGTTGCGCAGTTCGTAATATTTCACAACGGCTAAGGCGGTGAAGGTTTTACCAAGACCAACACTATCGGCCAGAATGCAACCGTTATACGATTCCAGCTTGTTGATAATCCCTATGGCAGCATCTCGCTGGAAATTGAAAAGTTTGTTCCATACCAGCGTATTCTGATAACCAGTGCGGTCGTTGGGCAGGACGTCCTCGTCGATATCGTCGAGGAATTCACTGAAAATATTGTAGAGTATCAGGAAATAGATGCGTTCCGGCGAATTCTCTTGATAGACCGATGCGATATGATCACAGATAGCTGCGGTTACATCCTCAAGTTTGGTGGAGTCACTCCAGATCTGGTCAAAAAGTTGAAGGTATGTTGAGGTAAAAGCAGTTTCATCGATCCGGTTGACGATATTGGAAATGGCATCACCCTGTTGATAGCCCAGATCCACAGCGGTGAACCCATGCAACGGCATATATGCTACTTCCTGCTCCGGTCTTTGAATGCAGGCAAATTGCTGCATTGGCGATTTGGTCTTGTTTGAACGAAATCTGGCTTTACGACGCATCCATTCGGCACATTCGCGAGCAATGGCACGCTGGGTAAGTTTATTGCGAAGCTGGATTTCAAATTCGGAGCCATAAAGGCTGCGTTCCCGGTTGGTCTTGGGAATAAAGAACTCTCGACGTTCCTTTCTGAGCTTGTCGGTGACTTCATGAGGTACGAAGGTCGGTGCGGTGAAGATGAATTCCAACGACTCTATCTTTGCAAGCTCAGACTTGAGGGCTTCATAGGCATAGATCGAAAAGCACGATGCCGCGATTTTCAGTTTGTCCTTATGGTGGATGGAGGCCTTCAGATCGTCACCCAGCAAAGAATTGATATTGTCGATGATCTTCATCGGCCCCAATTCCTGGTTTTGCCTTCCTTTCCTCTCGCCTTCATCTCTCCCTTCTCATCATTCTTGAATTTGCCATGTTAGCGATAAAGTGTTAGCATATTTTTACAAATGCCTACATATTAAAACACGAAAAAATCAGCTCTACGGTGACACCACGTAATTGGAATATCCCAACAAGGACGCTATATGCAAGAAAGTTCTCAAAAAATTCTAAAAATCCTCAAGACGCGAACGGTTCTTCGTCCTGCTGAACTTGACGAACTAAGTATTCCACGCATTACCTTGCAACGGCTCTACCAGCGGGGTTTGGTGGAAAAGGTGGCCCGTGGGCTGTATCGACTGCCCGACACCCAGATTTCCGAGCATCATTCCCTGGCGGAAGCCGCGAAGATGGTACCGAAAGGAGTTATCTGTCTGTTTTCCGCTCTCCGGTTCCATAACCTCACCACCCAGGCACCCCATGAGATTTGGATGGCGATTGACCGCAAAACACGTTTGCCGGTGAACAAGGCTTTGCCAATCCGCTTCGTTCGTTTTTCCGGCCCGGCATTGATTGAAGGAATCGAGAGCCATATCATCGATGGAATACCTGTGGCAATATATCAACCGGGGAAAACTGTGGCTGATTGCTTAAAATATCGCAATAAAATTGGCCTGGATGTGGCACTTGAAGCCTTGAAAGATTGCTTGAGAAACCGTCGATGCGAAGCTGATACTCTTTGGCGGTTTGCCAAGATCTGCCGGGTGAGCAATGTGATGCGGCCCTATCTGGAGGCAATGAGCGTTTGACCTCAGCATGCATGGTAGGCGCAAGATTTAGTTCATGCTGAACACAGCTCGGCGAGCCTTCCAGGCAGAAACTTTAAAAAAAGATGTCACCAGAGATGCCGGTCATGCCAAGATGCTCCCAGCATCCTGGTGATGACAGCGCATGTTGATTCATGGCCACTCCTGAGAAAATATAAGATCCCTCAAGAACTTACGGCCTGCGGGCGACTGTTGTAGCAACAGGAGATATTTCTGTCCTGTCACGCCTCTGATTCAAACGAAACCAACAGGTTATTTCTCATCTTTTTTCTGGTGGGGGTGGTGGTGGTGTCGGTATATTTGGAACGCGAATCTCTTCACTAGGACGACTTGGTCGTATTATTACAGTTGGTTGTTGCGGTGATTTTTGTGGCTGTTGGTTTGGAGTCCGTGGTTCCTCGCTCATAATATTATGCCTCATAAAAAATTTAACGACAAAAAATGATAGGTCTTCTTTTGCGTGTCTTCCGTAAATCTCTTTATTTCGGGACAGTATAGTTTTCTGTATTTTTTTTCTATCTTACATTCCTCTTCTTTTAAAACATACAGTTGATCCTCAGCATCTTCTTTTGATAATTTATCATATTCAAGAGCATACCAAATCTTTTCATACTTCAAATAAAGAAGATCGAACTCATGAGACATTTCGATCATATCTCTATCGTCTCCTATAAATGGTACATATGGTTTTGCCACATGCATTAATTGCGAAATTGTAATTAATGTTCCCCACAATACAGGGTATTCTTTCCACAAAGACCAGCCAGCCACACTACCTGCGGCAACAAAAGAAAGAATAAATGAATAAAATTTCCCAAGAAATTCATCGATTTTAGACCATTTTTCGGTGTAAAATACTTTGAATTTTATATTCGACAAATTATTCCACATCCTAGTTCTCATAATGACAAATCAATGGGAAGTTCATTAACTTTAGAAGACTCCAACTCAAATAATAAAGATAATTTCGCCTCAATCTCGTCGTTATTTACTATAACAACATGATAATCATTTATTTCTTGTTTATCATTTTCAATGTTGAAGCGAAGTCTGCGTTTAAGATAAAAATGAAATGCGGCTTTTATCTCAAGAATCACTTCACCGTCTGTCATATTAAATTCACAACTGATACTTTTCTTTTGACCAGGAGGTAGATCAGGATGTGGAGCTATGCGAAATTTCAGATTATTATTCCACAAATAATCGTTATTATGTCCAAATCCAAATTGCTTTCTATTCCCTACAGAAATTATTCTGCTCAAAACAAAATCTCTATACATTTTGTGTCGATGACAAAGAGCCCGAACGTGCCACCTAAACCCATCAAACCCTAACGCATGTGGAGTTATCCATCTTTTGGTTGGTTCAGGGGTACTCATCGACTGATATTCGATTTCAACGGAAAGGTCTTCGCGCATGCAGAAGAGAATAGCTTTGAGAATAGAACGACTAATTTTTCTCGCCAAAAAAGGCAATTGATACGCGGGCGGCGTCATCCCACAAAAGAAAATACCATCGTGGTTAATCCCGGTTGCAGAAAGATGGGAAAAATAACTGTCGCTGTTTAGCTCACCCATCGCCTCTTTGAAATTGTCACCGATAACGTAACATTTTGCGCTCCTATCGTACTTAATGTTCTCCGGAGCGATATCAGCGTACATTTTCAGATCTTTCGTTGCCTGGGGAACTGAGACATCAAAAAAATCTGTCAAATCTTTCCTGCTCACCTTTCCGTCCCAAAAAAGGCGCGATTCGATAAACTCGATCCGCTTCCTTGTGCTCCATCTCATTTTATCCATCATTACACCATGTTGTATTTTGCAATTCGAAAAAGATACATAGCATGTAAATTAAGTATTCTCAAGATATATATATCTTTAGCATAAATTATTTTCGTTTCACGGCTTATTGACATAATAAATATGCGTGTTTATTTTTATAACCTAAGATTAACTCTGCCCACAAACAAAAATTTACGAAATTACGAGGTGAAGAAGTGACGAAAACAAAGGTAACGAGACCAGCAACAGCATCTAAGGCATCCAACGTGCTCACAAGTGAGAACACTGGTGCAAAATCTAAGTCAGCAGCAGCTAGCGCATTGAGCCAGACTAACGCTCCAAACAAAACGACATCGCATTCGGTGGCTTCCAAAGCGTCGTCTGTGTTGAGGGACGGCAGGACAAGCGCGGAATCAAAATCTGCCGCAGCAAGTGCGCTAGCTCAGGCAGGGAAAAATAAAAAAGGGAGATGATAATTTATGACCAAATTTCAAGGCGCTGTAATCAGCGAACAAGGGCAAAAATTTGCGATCGTGGTAGTAAAACGTCATATTTTACAAATGCAAAGCCAAGCTCGTGAAGCAATACTAAATTTTAGTGGATTTTTCCCGGGCATTCCGGTTGTGCTCATGGCGCAAGACAGTAGGGGAGTGCCAACATATTACGGAAGACCAGACATAGCGAAATTTTTATCCAGGGTACCTATGAGCGCTATTCCATGGAAGGAATATACCGTTAGTTAAATAGATTTACATTCGGGCAGAGTGTAAGGCAGCGGGTTCTATTTGGGGCTCGCTGTTTTTTTTGTGAAAAGAATAAGTTGGGATCAGAGTAACATTATCTCCTCTCCATCGGGCAAACTTTTCAATGTTCACCTCGCCGCGCTTTCGACGCCACCTTGCCCAGCCGGTTGATACGTTACCCGAAGATCGTATCCTCCAACCATTTTTTGAAAGACGGATTGTCGCGGAATAGTTTGAACAGTTCGGTGTGATCGGCCACAGCTAGATCATGACACTCGCTGTGGGGCTCTGTCGTGCTCAATGCGGGCGTTCTGCTTGTCCGAATTTTTCATCGTTTTTTAATAGGCGCATCATCCCTGACCTTGTCGGGAATTTCCTTAAGCGATGACCTCCTGGATTTTATCGGCATCCTTCCATTCGACATTACCGAATTTATCGTTAAAAGCCCTGATGGTGTTGCTGAGTTGATCCAAATCCGGGTGTGGTTGAGGCGTTCCTTGATCTCCACCAGCAGCGGCCGGGGAGAGTTGTCCGGTTCACCCATGGCCTTGCGCTGGATACCAGTCGGCTTCAATCCCCGTCAATCAATTACCCATCAATGAAAATTTCCTAGTTGAATCTGATGCATATCAATGTGTTAATTTGCCTTGCCCTTCGACCATGACGGCTTTCATCAATTACCCATCAATGAAAATCAGGCCCAGAAAGGAACATACTTCATCAATTTCTTGGGTGCCTCTTCGTCAAATGGCTTGATTTTTCCATCCTCGACCGCCTCTCGGATATATCGGGAAACGGCGGCCTTGTTTCTCTCTTCAACCCCAAACCGCTTTCTGAGCGAGGCATTGGTCAAGCGATCACGCATGACCCATTTCAGGCAGGCGTGGAGGTAGCAGGCTCTCACCCGGTCGGCCTTGTCCATTTCGTTCAACGGTCGATGCGCAAACAGGACAGCCCTGGTAAACCCTTCCGGAACCTCGAAGGCTGGGGCAGGCAGTTGATAGGCCTCAACTTGGGCGACCACCTTATCGATACCACTCCCGCGTTCTTCACAAATGCGGAATCGGCGCATCAAGGAGGCCAGCGATTCGTTGCGGGACTTGGGTGGAGTATCCAAAAAACGCTGTATGTCGACCAACGGCTCTCCGGGGTTGGTGATCTCCATCCGGTCGTCAAAAATTTCCAACATCGGCCCCGCCCCAGTGACGAAGAGGTCTTGATGGATTAGCGCATTGGCCACCAATTCCCGTACCGCCAGTTCGGGAAACATCGGCACTGTCCGCCGCAAGGACTGCTCGATCACTTCATTGCTTGGCACCAGGGCCATGATGAACGCAATCAAGCTTTCAAAACCGCTGGCATATCCCTTGTTGCTGGTTTGCTCCCGGAGCGTTTCGACCCGTCCTCGGCCTCTATAGTGAACCACCCGTATCGCCTTACGCCGCAACCCTGGAAATTCTTCCTGTTTCTTGGCAAAGAGGAGTGCTCCGAGATTGGTAATGTTCCAGTTGCCTGCCTGACTCGATTGGATCAGTTCATCCTTACCCAAGGCGTCGAGGATTGCGGCTCGGCCATCAGGCAGGGGCAGCTCCAGGAGGTCGAAATAGGCGGGATAATCGAGCAGTTTAAGAACATCTTCACCACTGACATGTTCAGCCGCAACGCCCCGCTCGAAGGGGACCTGATCAAAAACCCGCCAAAGGGCTCGTTCCTTTTCCGGGTAATCCTTGAGTTTTTTCTTGTAGGAGCTGACCCGGATATACTCCAAGCCGCTGAATCGCACTGGATGCCGGAAGGCAGCGCCAATTTCCAGCAGCACCACCGGGCTGTTCTCGATTGTCAGTTCATGAAAGCGGAAATTGATCTTGGGTTCCAGGAGGCGAAGCAGCCAACTTTCCAGTTCTTCGTTACCGCACTTTACGCCAGCGGGCTTGAAAGTGGTGCCGATGATATCGTGGGTTTGGTTATCCACTCCCCAGACCAGATAGGCGTTCACCTTGCCCAGAAGCGCCGCAGAATTGGCCAGGGCGGAGAGGTATTCGCCAAGCTCCTGGGGATTGGCGTTATTGTGCTTGAATTCCACCCATTCTGTTTCCTGGGGTAACTTGCGCAGCTCACGGACAAGACCGGCAAGATATTCTGTGGAACGGTCGACGCTCATTCTCCGTCCTCCATATCTGCATAATCTCCGGCACTGTCCCGAATCACTGTCCGATACTTACCGGTTACAATACCCCAGATAAAGTTGACGATGACGTTATGGGTGACGTGGTTCATGCTCCGGTATCCTTCCTTCTTCCTGGTGAGTGTGCAATTTGCCTGGTCGGGCCAGCAACTTCTTGTTATAGAGGCTTCCTTGTTGGTTTCGAGCCTTTCAAGCTGACAATAGCTAACCATATTTCGATGGCGCCAAAAGGCTCCCGTGCCCTCGGGGCTGATGAGTTTGCAGCACGCTGGAATGCAGGGTACGCTGTTCAGCAGTATCTCATGATAAAACCGATCATGCCCTCTGGTTGTGTCTAATTGTACCCGGCGACCAACGCAATGAAAAAAAAGAACATTTTGAAGTTCCCCTCCCAAAACGACAGTTTTCCCTTTTTCAAGGAGATCCTGGAAAACGGCTACCACGTTTTCAGCATGGAAAACGCGAAACTGCCGGATTATTACCCCAACAAATTTCCCGACTACCCAGGAGTCGATCTTCAGCACCTCCATGTTGGCGATGTGGTCACCATTCGAGTCTTTTTTCGCATAGGCGCCGGCAAGAATGTTCGTTCCGATGGCGGCTATCTGGACCTGGAGGTGGAGCACATCGAAGGCGAGACGGTGTTTGGCTTAATCCAGACCCAGTTACCCAAGGAATTTCCGCTACAGGCTGGCGATTCCCTGGAAATCTATCCCGATGAAATATTGTATAAAGCGCAAATGACGGAGCACTGAAATGGAACTCAACAACAATCAGGCCGCACTCATTCTCTCCACCTCCGACGATGGCGAAATCACCATGGATGTCGAGTCCCCTGACATGAACGGACTAGCAAGCGCGTTGTGTCACGCCTTGGCCAAGAAATTGATGCGGGATGAGGCATTTCAGGCAGAGTTGATGGAAATACTGGAGGGGGAATCAGAAGGAAAGGATGCTTGATGGCTCCGCTGTCCCGTGAAAAGGGTTGTGGGAGACTGAACTGTCGCGCAATCCGTATTGTTTTTTTGAATGGATACGAGAAGGTGGCGTGACGATTTACCTCTTCATTTGATAGGATTGGTAATTGCCCAACACCTTTGCCACATACTCCCTGGTTTCGGGAATATTGGGGATTGCTTTTTTGACATTGCCCGGTCCTGCGTTGTAGGCGGCAAGGCTGAGTTCTACATCCCATCTGTAACTGTCGAGCAGGAAACGCAGGTATTTGGCTCCGCCGCTGATGTTTTCCTGCGGATCAAAGGGGTCTGTAACCTGCAGATCCCTCGCTGTCGCCGGCGTGAGTTGCATCAACCCCTGGGCTTCTTTTGGCGAAACAGCGGCGGGATCAAAATTCGATTCGGCTTTGATGATCGCCTTGATCAGCAGCGGATCAATCCCGTGTTCGGTGGCGGCTGCTTGGATGAAAGTGTTGATTGTTTGAGGGGTTGATTCTCTCGTTGATCGTGGGAGAGGTCGGTTGATGGCGATCTTCCTGTTCGTTTGACTGCTCTTGCCCCGCACATAATGGAGGTTCCCTTGAAAATCCATATAGGCAGCAACGGTTGCCCCGGCGGTGGATGGCGACGAAAAGCTCAACGCGAGGAAAAGCAGTAAACCGGCCAGGATCGGAAACAATGCAAAGGGCTTTCGTTCTTTTTGATCCACTTAATTCTCGTATCTGTCACTTGTAAGGCCATTTCCGATGGTTTGACTTTTTTCGGAAACATGATAAAGGTTATCCTGAAGCGTATTCTCTCGCACACGAACCGGTACTGATCATCCCTACTACCCAGGACTCCGGAGACCAGCCATGCCTGACCAGACTAATTGGACCACCATTTGTCCCCATTGCGGGTATGAGTCCGAAGACAGTGCGATGTGCCAGTCCTGTGGCCGATTGATGGATGAGTCGATGCCGGTGCGGCCTTTTTCCGCAAGCGGGTTGGTGGCAAAAATCGTGAATTCTTGGCAGCCTTGTAGCGACGTGGAGGCATTGTCGCCTATCAAGGAAGAACCCGAGTTCTGCCCAACGTGGAGGTCTTATCCCGCCAACATTTTCCATAATCGCAAATAATTGATCCGTCATATCTTGTGGATTTATTTGCGTTTGTGAATTTCCACCACAGCTCCGGGTTTTCCTTCGCCCGGAGCTAATTTGTTCTCTGGCGGCGCCTGAAAATATCCCTCTGATGTCGGCCGATTCCCCTGGCTGTCCACTACCCCCAGGAACAACTTGCCGATCCCCTCGGTGGCCATCCCTTTGGCATCGGTACGGATTCGACCTTGTCCTGATTCCTCATGTCGATTGACACTCCGCAGGTTATCAGCATCTGTTATGGTTCGCGTCCCGTCTGGCTTCTGTAACGGGAGGGGACTTTCGGGAGGTTGGATGGTTCCCTCGGTAATGCCAGCGGTGTTGGAGCGAACTGATCCGGCCGACTGGTCGACATAACTCTTCATCAGGCCTTGGTCATGGATTCGATTCCGGGTGCTATGGATGGTTCCTTGCACCTCGGAGTGGGTATTGCCCCAACCGTAACCGTGCCCGCTGACAAAGCCACTGACAATGTCACGCATATTGTTGACACCGGCTGCACCGTGTTGCGTAACATAGCTGTTGAAATCGCTGATGGTTTTACGGATCGTTTCCGGGGTTTCCTCGCCATACCGCTCTCGGGCGTAATTCTTCACCAGAGCTGTGGTCAGATCTGCACCATAGGATTCTTGTGACCTACTGATTGACCGGGCCTCGTCAATGATGGAGTAGGCCTCTGTAGCCCCGATACGCTTGGCCACATTGGCGAGGTAATCCAATCCGCGACCATTGCTGAATGTCTGAGCGACTGCTTCAGAGCGCACTTTAGCTTCGTCTCGGGAAAAGGCTTTGGCCGTGTCCTCAGAAATGTGAAAACTCACCTGTTCATCATTGCTTCCAACTATTGCCAGTTGTCCATCAGCTCCTATTCTCGCACTTTTTATTCCGCCGCCGGCACCTAACATCCCCTGTATTTGGGTTCGTTGCACTTCATTCATAGAGTGCATAAAACTCGACTGATCATTAAAGGCCCGCTTCCAACTGTTGTGGAGCGCGTTGTTGAGCGTGTCAGAGTAACTCCTGTTTTCCCCACCGGACAGACTATCCCTCTGTACCTGCTGCCAGAGCATCCCCCAGTTGCTGTCACTCCCCAGGGTTTTGGCCGCACCAGCCACCTTCTGCTGTACCGCCATAGCCCCGACCTTGACCGGATCAAGGCCATGAACCGAGGCTTGGGTGGTGGTTCTGATGCCAGTGCTATCCACCGCATAGGAGGCCTTGCCGGCGGCAAGGATGTCCTCCTGGATGCCGGTGCCCCCGGGACCAAGAGTAACGACACTGGAAGAACCATCGGGATTCACCGACTCTGACCGCATCCGGGTGGC
>JAQUEZ010000553.1 GCA_028684915.1 Desulfobulbus sp. | reverse complement strand
CTGAACTACGACCCCAGTATTTTTTGGTGGGCGAAACAGGGCTCGAACCTGTGACCCTCGGCTTGTAAGGCCGATGCTCTCCCAGCTGAGCTATTCGCCCCAAAGCGTGCGGGTGTATATATCAGGATCGGGCTTGTACGTCAATCCATAACCGCTGCTCAAGAGCAGAAATTGTTCCATTTTTTTTGCAGCCTCGCCGAGGGAGAGGAATGGAAGGGGTGAATATCAGTTATGTCGATGCACATAAAAAAGGGGTAGCTGGATTGCTCCAACTACCCACATATACTGGCGGGGCCGACCGGGCTCGAACCGGCGACCTCCGGCGTGACAGGCCGGCATTCTAACCAACTGAACTACGACCCCAGTATTTTTTGGTGGGCGAAACAGGGCTCGAACCTGTGACCCTCGGCTTGTAAGGCCGATGCTCTCCCAGCTGAGCTATTCGCCCCAAAGCGTGCGGGTGTATATATCAGGACCAGGCGGCAACGTCAATTAAAAAGTTGAGTCCCTGGTGAGAAATATCAGGGGTCTCGAGGTGATTTCGTCGGCCTCTCTGTATACCCGGTCCGCTTACTGAGCTGGCGTATTATGGGAGGAGAGGGTGAAATCTTTGTAAACGGATTCCATGGACACATCCTTAAACAGAATCTCTCCCTCTTTAAGAATCAGTGCCCGTTGGAGCACTTCATCCACGTCATCGACCAAGTCGATAACTAAACTGTTACGAATTTTTTGGGGTACGTCACGCAGGTTGCGCTCATTCTCTTTCGGGATAAGAACATTGGTGATGTTGCCCCGCTTGGCAGCCAACAGTTTCTCGGTCAACCCACCGATCGGGAGGACTCGACCCCGCAGGGTGATCTCACCGGTCATTGCCAATTGGCGATCAACCGGCAATTTGAGGATCGCGGAAACGATGGCCGTGGCAATTGTGATTCCCGCTGATGGACCATCCTTGGGGATGGCACCCTCAGGCACATGTACGTGGATATCGATCTTTTGATAGAAATCGCTTTCCATGCCGAGACGCATGGCTCGCGAGCGCACATACGACATGGCGGCTTGCGCTGATTCCTGCATAACATCTCCGAGTTTGCCGGTGATGGTCAGTTTGCCCGCCCCGGGCATTACCGTGGCCTCGATTTGGAGCAATTCACCACCTACTTCGGTCCAGGCCATGCCGGTGGTTAAGCCAATTTCATCCCTTGCTTCTGCCAGACCGTAACGGTACTTGGGCACACCCAGATATTTCTCAATCGACTGCGGAGAAATGCGGTATTTCTTTTTGGGTTCTTTGTTTTTAAGCCGTTCACGGGCAACCTTGCGACAGACACTGGCAATGGTACGCTCCAGGCTACGAACCCCGGCCTCCCGGGTATAGCGCCGCACGATCTCAAGCACGGCTTTGTCGTTCATAGCGATTTCGCTGGTATCAAAGCCATTGGCTTCCAACTGTTTGGGCAGGAGAAAATCAAGACCGATATGGAGTTTTTCCTCTTCGGTGTAGCCGGTGAGTTGAATAATCTCCATTCGATCCTGCAGTGGACCGGGAATACCATGGAGGTTATTGGCAGTGGTGATGAAAAACACCTCGGATAGATCATAATCTACGTCCAGATAATGATCGTTAAAGGCGTAATTCTGTTCCGGATCCAAGACCTCAAGGAGCGCCGACGATGGATCACCCCGAAAGTCGACCGACATCTTGTCGACCTCATCAAGGCAGAAAACAGGATTGATCACCCCGGCCTTTTGCATGGAAAGAATAATTTTTCCCGGCATGGCGCCGATGTAGGTGCGTCGATGACCACGAATCTCCGCCTCGTCACGGACTCCGCCCAGGGACAAGCGGACAAATTCACGCCCCATGGCGCGGGCAATGGATTTGCAGACAGAGGTCTTGCCTACACCCGGAGGACCAACCAGGCAGAGAATGGGACCCTTGATTTTTTTTACCTGGGACTGGACCGCCAGATATTCAAGGATTCGTTCTTTGGGTTTTTCCAGACCGTAGTGGTCTTCATTGAGCACCACCTCGGCGCGGTCAATGTCGATCTTAGCGCGGGATTTCTTTTTCCACGGCAGGCTGAGGATAGCATCGATATAGTTGCGAACAACCGTGGTTTCCGCCGACATCGGCGGCATCTGCCGCAGTTTCTTGAATTCCTTGAGGACCTTTTCCTTGACTGCCTTCGGCAGACTTTTTTTATCAACGGCCTCCTGGAGCTCGCTTAGGTCATCGCCACCTTCGTTTTGGCCCATTTCATCCTGAATGACCCGCATCTTCTCAGAGAGATAATAGTTGCGCTGGGTGGCACCCATCTTTTTCTTTACCTTGGCGTGGATATCCCGCTCCATTTCCGAGAGTTCCATTTCGCGGAAAAGCGTTTCCAATACCTTGGAGATGCGTTGGGGGAGAGAGACCAGCTCAAGAATCGACTGCTTTTCTTCGGTGCGCAGTTGGATATGCGAGGTTATCAGGTCCACCATCCTGGCTGGATCTTCCAACGAGGT
>JAQUEZ010000552.1 GCA_028684915.1 Desulfobulbus sp. | reverse complement strand
GGTTTCAGTGTTTTTTATTTCAGCCCAAGAGTTGGAGAGAGGATAATAGGCTGTTTGCTCTGGCCACAGCGTGAGTCTGGTATCTCTTGGCATATTTTTTGTGACCCTTTTTGTGGAGTAGGGGGGCAGTATAGATCCCTTCTCGAAAATTGTTATTATTCAACGGGCTGACTTGGCATTTTTTTTATATTAACAAGTACGTTAATCGCCGAACATTGAAACCATTTTCGCTAAATGGTTCATGCTCAACAGGTTGGAATATCGTTCAAATACAAGATTTATGAACACCGAGATTTACGCTGATTAACGACCGCCTTAATAATTGCCAGGGTAGTCCTTCATCCAGACACTCCATGCGACTTAAATTATAAGGTTTTTCTGACATCTCTTGGTGGCAATGGATTAAACTTGGCAAGCCAATATGATGTGGAATTTGTTTCGGTGCAACTATTTTATATTATTAAAATATCATCATTTGCAAGGCTAAAGCGGTCTCGGTCCAAATAAGAATCATGCCCTATCTCGTATATCCTCCTACTTTGTGGGATTGAATAATCGCCTACAATCAAGTGTGACTGTTATTGATGGTAGAGAGTAGAGGTGATTTCAGCTGAGGAGGAAAAGCTCTTTCGTTGGCTTATTTCCTGGCCGTCTAATCGTGGCAAGGGTTTCACGGTAGTATATCCCCCGTGAGATACACGAAAGTCCTCGTTTTGCCCGACAATAACCATTTCTGGCTGGATGCAGAGAATCAAATTCTTTGGTTCGATTTACAGAAGACCACTTAACTTTGGTAATTTTTAAGGTAAGAGTCGCACAATAGCGCATTATGTTCGACTGATGGGCTAGAACTGCTGGACAACTTAATTATCCCATTCGTTTAGACGACTATATAGATTTTCATTGGTAGGGTAACCATTCAGACGCTTCAAGATTATTTCCATGAGTCGTGTGTGGGCGTCTCTCGCCGCGGATTCTACCGCTGGCGGCAACGAGGAGAACAGCCAACAAGACGACAACAGCAGCGCATGGATCTTGATAAACTGATTGCTGATGCTTTTGCCGCCCAGAAAAAGCGGGCAGGCTCGCCCAGTCTGGTTCTTGATCTGCACGATCAGAGTCACACTTATGATCGCAAAACAGTAGCAGCCAACATGAAGCGGCAAAATCTGCGGGCCAAGGCCGCAAGGAAATACAAGGCGACAACGAACTCGAATCACAATCTTCCGGTAGCACCAAACTTGCTTCAGCAGAATTTCAGCGCCGAGGCTCCAAACCAGAAGTGGGTAAGCGATATAACGTATCTCTGGACAGGTGAAGGCTGGCTTTACCTTGCCGTGATTATCGACTTGTTTTCACGGCTGGTAATTGGCTGGGCTTTGGCAGAGCGCATGACCGCCGATCTTGTTTGTCAGGCTTTGCAGATGGCGCTCTGGCGGCGGAAGATGCCCAAAGGGGTAATCCTGCATTCAGACCGTGGCAGTCAATATTGTTCTAACACATACCAAAGTCTCTTGATGAAACACCAACTGGTCTGCAGTATGAGCGCCAAAGGCAACTGCTACGACAATGCCCGTGCTGAGCTGAAAGTTTTTTTCACACCATGAAGGTGGGAGCCATCCACGGTGATCGTTTTGCCACTCGCGAAGAGATGCGCCACACTGTGTTCTAATATATTGAAGTTGACTACAACCGTAACCGCCGCCATAGTGCTAATGGTCGTATCGGTCCTATAGCGTTTGAAGCTCTCAAAGCAGCTTAATCAGATGTCCACTGAATACGGGCAGGATCAGATATTAGGTTACGCCAGGAAGGGTTCGAACCTTCGATCTACGGCTTAGAAAGCCGTTACCGTCATCCATATTCCTTCAGTTAGCCTCATTATGGTTTTTACGTGGCAGGGTAGCAATAGGGTAGCAAAACGAAAAAAGCCACCTAGCTTATACTACGCTAAGTGGCTATATTTATTGGTGAACGAGGCGGGATTCGAACCCGCGACCTTTGGCTTCGGAGGCCAACGCTCTATCCAGCTGAGCTACCCGTCCGTGCAAATGCGATCTAGCTATCGGTGCAGCCAGCACGAGCAGAACGCTTGAGCTGACTGGTTTTCCTTTCTACCAAAAAGTTTTCCCAATTACCATAACATTGTAGGCTTTCCCCCTGCTTTTCAGCGGCGCCGCCACGCCGCTCTGCAAACGCTATCGGGAAAAACGATGCCGCACCGGCAAAAAATCCGGGCCTGGGCAGGGTGGACCGGCAAAGCGCAACCTCACACCTTGTAATAGCCTCGATACCAGTCGACGAAATTCTTGATGCCGGCTTCGATGGAGGTCGCCGGTTTAAAGCCAACCGCCTCCACCAGATCCGTCACATCGGCGTAGGTGGCCGGCACGTCGCCGTCCTGCATGGGGAGGAAGTTCTTGCGCGCCTTCCGCCCCAGGCACTCCTCAAGCACCTCGATGTAGCGCATCAGCTTTTCTTTGTTGTTGTTGCCGATGTTAAAGACCCGCCAGGGGC
>JAQUEZ010000551.1 GCA_028684915.1 Desulfobulbus sp. | reverse complement strand
TCTTCCGATCTTGCGTCTGTTTGACAACCTGCATGATAATAACCGGCCGCTGCATGAGTGGGTCTGCATCCACCGCAATGCGGTGATCGCCTATATCTGTTTTTCCCGAGCCTATCATGGTAAGGAAGTCTGCGGTCTGCACCTGGCGCCTTTGGCGGTGCAGTCGCAGATGCAGGGGCAGGGGATCGGCTCAGAGCTGCTCCGTTTTGCCCTGCGACAGGAGGCCATCGCCTCGCAGCCGATTTTTGTCCTCGGAGGCCCCTCCTTTTACCAAAAATTTGGTTTTGTCCCCTGTAACGCCCCTCTTTGCCCGTTTGACAAGGGCAATAAGAATTTCTTGAGTATTCGTTGTTCCACCACTGAAGCCTTTACCATCGGCTACGAACCGGAATTTGATGTCCTGGGAAAAAATAAAAAAGGGAAAGGTGATGGAGCCGTGAAAAGTCGAAATCCGAAAAGCGGTGCATCTCGAAAACGGTAGGTTCTGAAGCGTAATGACGTCGTAAAAACTTCGATCTACTGGGTCGCAGCATTTTTCACTTCGCGAATACCGTTTCTGTCGTTAGCGACCAACCCTTCAGCGCAAAGGACGGATGCGCACCTCAATATCCGGGCTGTCCTTGAGCAGGGCCACCAGCCGATTTGGATCGGTGTCACCGTAGTGATAGGGGTAGAGGATTTTCGGCTTAAAGGCCCGGGCCGCATCAGCTACCATCTCCGGGGTCATGGTATAGGGCAGGTTCATTGGCAGGAAGGCGCAATCGATGTTTTTCAGTGCCTTCATTTCCGGTATATTCTCGCTGTCACCGGCAATATAGATCCTGGTTTCGCCAAAGCCGAGCACGTAGCCGTTTCCCACGCCCTTGGGATGAAAGAATTGTCCGTTCTCCCGTTTATGCACCAGATTGTAGGCCGGAACAGCAGTGATGGAAATACCCATGATCTTTTGCTGTTCACCATTGCGCATCACCATGCCACCTGCAACTCGGTCGGCACAGACCGGAGGCAGGATAACCTGAGTGGTTTGGGTTCGAATGGCCGCAAGTGCACTCTGGTCGAGATGATCGCCATGATCGTGGGTGAGCAGGATCAAGTCAGCCTTGGGCAGGGTGGTGTAGTCGCCGACTTTGCTGTAAGGATCAACATGGATCACCTTGCCCTGAAAACTCAGCATCAGTGAACCATGGCCGATAAATCCGAGTGCCACCTCGCCTTCCGATGTGGCGATTCGGTCCGTGAGCAGGGTTTCACGGGCAGTGGCCGAGAGGGCTCCAAAAGAGAGTATCAACGAGAGGGCGAGTAGCAGTTTCATATCCATCCTCCACATGCAGGGGTGTAGGGAATTTTCCCAGATCGAACAGATCTTCTTAAAATACTCTTTTCTCTTTTCTCTTTTCTCTTTTCTTGTGCAGCAATCTTCCGCTCTCTGGTCAATGGGCAGGAGGGCATAGTCACCGCTGAAAAAAACATCAATGATGTGTTGATCCGCCTCAAAAGCATACGGTATCTGTAGATGTTCCTTATTATCAACCCAGCGCAACTCGGTCAGGTCATCATTTGCTGCTTCCCTTCCACCGACCACTGTGCCGAGCAGCACGATCACTAGGGTGTGATGCTGGTCGTCAAGATGGTTGGAAACCACATTGATCACCCCCTCCACCCCTATTTTTAGGCCGGTTTCCTCCATGACTTCTCGGTGTGCGGTTTCTATAAAGGATTCTTCATACTCGATATAACCGCCTGGCAGACACCAGAGGCCGCCGTACTGGGCTTTTTCCGCCCTCTTCCCAATCAGGACTCTTCTGTCCGGTGAATGGAGAATGATGGTGATGCCGGGCGCAGGATTCAAATAATGGACATAACCGCAAAGGCTACAGGCGTGCCGCTCAAAGGGCTGGAGTTCGGTGAGGAGAAAAGCCTGCCCGCATTGGGGGCAATAGTGCAGTCTTCTCTTGTTTGCGGCCTTGGGGCCTGAGGTGCGAAAGCTTTGAGAGAGCTTCATTGGGGCGAGAACTATCCGATGACAAAATTAATTTTAGACAAAGGTGCGTGTTTTGTGACAAACTGGAGGAAATCCTAATATTGTCGTTCTCATAAAAAAAATCTCGAGGACGATGGGATTTCTCTGTAACATTCTGTATTTAATGAATATAATTTATCTGATTTTGACTTTTGACGCACTCGAAAAAGCCATCTCAGTAACGACCAGAAGTATTTTGCAAAACCAGAACCCAAGGTGATCTATGAAGAAATCAACATTACTCGCTCTGCTTATGGTTGTCAGCAGCCCAATCCTTTTTTCGGGATGTGTTGTTCCTGCTGACGGTTACTCTTCCGATCCATATTACGGCGCCGATATGGGGGGCGCGCCTGCGTTGCCTTATGAGGTAGATCTGTACGAGCGACCCTATTACTCTTACAACGGCTACTATTATTATTACGATAATGATCGATGGTTTTACAGCAGAACCCGCGGTGGGCACTGGGTCGAGCTTCCTCGGACCCATTGGCCCCGTGAT
>JAQUEZ010000213.1 GCA_028684915.1 Desulfobulbus sp. | reverse complement strand
CTCATGGGGACTCTTGTCGGTGTCGAGCAGTTGCCCCGTAATTTCCCATGGAGCCTGCAGCCCAAGGCCTAACGTGATGATATCTTTGCTATTCATGGTTCCCCTCGTCATTTGGTGTGGATTTGATGTATAAAACGATCAAATCCACACCAAATGACGAGGAGCCGAAAAATACTGGTATGGCCCATAAGGGGACAAAAGCAAAAGTCCTGACACGTAAGGTATCGTACCCTGGTCGCCTCTCGCCGCACTTGGAGCAGATGGGTTTGCTGCCGGCCTGGGGCCGCAAGGTTATCACCAGTGCCGGAGGCCCGGAGTCACGCCACCGGCAGGTGTCATAGATAAAACCCGGTTGTTTTTCGATACGGTTCAAGAGAGTTTTGATATGCATCCTGTCTGAGCTAAGCTGAGGAGTTTTTGGAAGAAACTTTCCCCGGCAAGGTAAGACAGGATGCTTTTTCTGAAAACCCGCAACAGAACAGTGGCAATAGCATGGAGGCCCGCCTCTATCAAGGCCAAGCCCTGCGGGTGTGCGCTGTGCGCACAGCCTTGACAGAGCCGAGCCTCCCTGCTCCACCTGAAGGTGGCAAGGGTGACGGGGCGGCAGGCGCCCCACACCTTCACCTCCGGCGGGGCTCAGGTTCTGGGGCTAAATATCAAAGAGCTACCCACAAATTCTGCGGACGAGGCCAACATTCATTCAAATGCTGAGCAGAGACTATTTCCACCTTGTTGAATACACTATGATTTCAACAATTATAATGTATAAGGATCGTCTCCCTGCTCTTCAATACATTCATTATCAACATCATCAACACATATCGCGTCTGTTAGCATTATTTTAGCTTGCTCCATTGAAAACCCAAACCATTTGTGGTAGGCACGAGACAGAGCCTTTATTGCACTTCCTGTTCCTTTTGTTATATACTCACCTTCATTCAAGTCCTCAGCTCGACGATAAATCTGAATATGGTCAGCTATTATTTTATTTATATAAAACGCTCTTCCAGATTTCAACATATTTGAAGCACTATCTGTGTCTATACCAGCATTTCTAAGATCTTTGATATTTTGGTCCATCATAACCAGTTCAAACCAAAAAAACCTAAAATAGGCTGCAAAAGGTGCGTCAAGCTTTGGGAGCAAATTGAAAGGGTCTTTCTCTTCTTTTCTGAAAATGAGTTTTCGATCTCTCGAATGAACTGGTCCGGTAACTAATGATCTGTTAATAGAATCAATAACAGCTGTAAGAATTTTTTCAGGATCAGAAGAAGGATTATCCTGTCGGAGCATTCCCCATGTCAAGGCAAGGCCAATCTGAGCGGCATAAGTAATAGCAACATTATAAAACTGCCTTGATGCAATGACAGAATTTTCATCTGTTTTTTCAAGGTAGATAGAACATCTCGCTTTTTCAAATTCATCCTTTTTTATTTCGCTGACTATCCGCCATGCCTTGCTAACTTCGCTCTCGATTGGTTCAGGCAGCTTAAGCTTTCTTGCTGTATTTACCTGCTCGCGCCAATGTTCATGACCTCTTTCCAGTGTCCAAAAAAGCCCCACCCCTTCAAACAAGGCTTCTTTTGCCAAATCACCGGCAATATTCCCCCCAAGCCACCCTGAATGCATAGATTTTACGGCAAAAATGTGTGCTTTATATGGCTCAATCTCGCTAAAAAGTCGCAACAACCCCTTACCCCAAAAGGAAAAAAACCTTTGCAGAAGAACCTTCCTGGCCTCTTGATTGTAAATCGGAAAATAGTCAATCCCTATTTCTTGTCGTTCTAATAACCTAGGTCCATCAGGGATCGACACTTCCAAAAAGTCTTGAAGTCGCATTTGCGACCTGAAGTAGGCACCCTTAGCTCTTTTGTTAGGTTTTCCAATAACTACTGTCAGTTTGTTTATATCAGAAACTATCTCCTCAGGGCCAAAACAACAGTAATCCACAGCACGAAGCAAAATCTCAAGATTTGTAACAGCGCTCCATCGTCTTGGCGTACTTGTACGAGGTTCAGGATTATCGTATTCCACTGCATACAAAGGCATCAGACTGTCACCATTTGAGGTCCGGAGATGATTAAGCATCTCTCGAGACAAAACATAGTCAAGCCTGGTATCACTCAAAAGAATCAACCTTGACTCACTCGGCGGTTTAGCCTCTTTATTAACATCTACAAATAGCTTCCTGGCAGCTAGGTGAGGATTTTTTCCAGGCCCAGTGTATTCTGGAAAGAGACAGATGGTGACAGGAAATTCCAGACGATCAACTTGAATTGATTTCCCCTGGGACGCAAGTTCTCCTTCTATTTCCCTTATCTTGGTTTCGTAAAATGACTTATAACGTTCTCCAGATGAAGTGCTTGCGCCCCAAGAGTTTGTCATTGTGCGATAAATGGCAAGCAAAGCCATTGCTCGGTGCTGACCATCCATAATAACGAGCTTCGAAAGTTCGTCATTCCATCGAAGTATTCCCGTGCCTTTGGGGTCTAAAATGCCATTAGTATCACTGAGTTCCTGTAAACAGTAGACCTCGCCGACCTTCGACATATTCCATTTGACTGACGGATAAAGAGGGTCTTCATTGCTCTGGGCGAACGTGACAGAGGGAAGTTCCTGTTTCGGACGCCGATTCTCGAAAGGGAGCAATGCGGCAAGAATTGGAGGGAAAAATGCTGGACCTGTTTCATGGGGCTTTAGAATGTATGGCACCAACTCGTGGGCAATCCTATGATCATCAAGATCTCGTTGTAATAGTTGATTGAAATCCATCTCCCGGACATCAAGGGCTTCTCTTGCTGGGGTCAATAGTGAGGTCAATCTTGCAGCGTTAGAAATGTCTCCACTTGAAAGGCGTGCCCGCGTTTGCAAGAAAACAACCTCACCTGCGGATGTTGTAAAACGACCGACATTTCCTTCAACTGCACAATTATATGTTGAACCGCTGGCTGGCAATATGAAACCAGAATTATCCATGTTATCTCCTCCCAAGCAAGGGCGCTGTCCATTTATTTAAATACATTTCAACTAATCTTATCGCTCGCCTAACCTCATCAACACTCACACCCTCAGCGTTACCGACATCAATAGTATGAACTGTGAGTTGATCCTCATTATAACCAAGCGACACAGCTCGCTGTGCGAAATCATCTTCACCATCGTATGCTACATGGCTTAGGGCTCCAATCAGTTCTTTCAATCTCATAAACTCAGAAACATGCTGCTTAAGTCTGCTTCTCAAGCTAACTTCAGCTTTGCCAATATACAGTGGTTGAAAAAAGATTGGCTGTGAAAATTTTATCATCTGAGAAACTAACAATCTTGAACGTTCAGAGAAACTTTCCTTGTAAAGGTTACTCGTTTTGTCATCCTCTCCAGGGGCAAGACATCCTTCCCATTTCAGATCAAAATTTAGCGATGCAGATACTGACATTTGCTGCCTTCCGAACTTGACAGTATAAGAATCTAGCAGATTTTGCAATGCATCATTATTTCTGATATCAGCAAGTCCGATGCATGGACTACAATACCATACATAGACACCAGGGCGCTCTGGAGCTTTTTTAGTTACATCAATCATTGAATATGTATTTATTTCCACAAATCAGCCTATGAATCAAATCATTAGGTCAAGATTAGGCAGACCAGCACTCTCTTGCAGTTGCGTTTCAATAAAGGATAATAATCCATCAAGATCAACATGTCGTCCAGCAAAAAAATCCTGCAAGATGGCAAGCCCTCCATTCGCGTATTCTTGGAACACTGAAATCCGCACATCCTCTGCACCTGAAGAACCTGAAAGGCAGCTAGAGTCTTGTGTCTCTACCAGTGTCATCAGGTACAATACTCCCGGCCAAGATGGACAACTGCCAAATGTACTCTGATCGATACCTTTACCGGCATCAGTGACTTTTAAAAGAGATCTGGCATTATTTCTTACTCCAATCTGCGCGGCAAACAGCAAGAGTTTCCAAATCTCTTTAAAAACTCCCACTTGATCGGACATAAGGGACTTAATGATTTCTTCTTTATCGCCTGCGCGTTGAATACGTTTCATACCGGCTCCAGCCCTCTTTCTGGCACTCGTTTGTGTTCCAGGCGTGTTCAGTCCGTAAACATCTTCACCAATCACATGAAACAGAACTTCACTGTAGGAATCTATCCTCTCCACATTTTCTGTATGCCTGCGGATGGTTGTTCTCAGAACATGTTCAGGGGTCGGTGTATTAAATTCGTAAAGACCCCTCTGAACTATCTCAGCGTAGATTTCGTCTATCGATGCCGGTCTGCCAAACGCTCGCAACACCTGTTGGGCAACGTCTGCGATAGTGTCTCTTGTGGTCATAGTGGCACAATCTCAGTGTATTCATCGTTTTCCAGTGGCCAGTATTGCTGGATATTTTGACCATCCACAACCAGTTCCGGAGCAGCCTTTTCCGGCATGGTCGGACCATAGTACCGTAAATAATACCGCTTATTGATACGCCCAGATTCCTTAAGGACCGTTTCGACATCACCATCGTACTGTTTCGGGCTTACAAAAAGGACGACCTGCGGAGCGATCTCTGGAATATACTTGGCAACACCTTCCCGGAAAATACTCAAAGAGCCGAAGGGGGAATCGATAGCAATCGGAAATGCTGAGCCCGCCAAATCCCGCAATATAGTAGGGATTTCCGAACGACGCTTTGCAAGGGCGACGAGACTGGCAATAAAGACCAGCGATGTAACTGTTCGCTCGCCGGTACTGAGGGCTGCATCGATTTCAACCGATTCAGACGAACCATCCCCACCGGCAACTCGTTTTCGAATTCGTAGCGTGTAGGTGTCTGTCAGCTCCGCCCAGTAATCTTTCGTCATGATTTTGCGGAAATGGTTATCGATTTCAGCATTAAGCAGCGGTCGCAAATGTTCGGTCTCAGCTTTCAGGATTTGGTCAAGTATATTTGCACAATCTTCCACCGCATCCACACGACGTTGAGCACGGGCGGCAGCCTCTTCCTTGTCCTCTATCTGTCGAATTTGCGTTTCAAGCACCCCTATCGATTCACCCGCCACTTTGACTTGTTCGCCGATCCGTCCAATTGCTGCATTCTGGGCATCGCGATCAAGGCCGAGAGATTTTCGTTTTTCTTCTAGTTGCGAAACTTCCTCGTCATTTTTTCCGCCTAGCGCCTGGTGAATCTCTTCAATTTCTTCATCACGCTCTCGGATTTCACGGGCGTATTCCAGGCGTTCCATTTTTAGTTGATTGAGCAGATCTTGTGTTTGCCCGAAAACACCTTCTATTAAGCCAATAGCATGGTCGAGAGCGCCAACCGCATTGTTAAAATCCTGATCTCCAGCAATAGTCAGCAGATTCTGCACAGCTGTCCGCTCCGGAGATCCTTCGGCAAGAGCTCTCGCACAGATGCATGTACCTTGTTCCAGAAGCTCTTGCAAAAAAGTATTCAGCACTCTGGCGGGGATCTTACCTTCGCTCCGGAATCGGGAGATAATTTCCCTGCCTCGATTAATTAATTGAGACGTGAACAGAGTATAACCGTCATCCGCTATCAGTTTTGCCAAACGCTTGGTGACTTCTTCTCTCTTCCCTTCAAATTCTTCTTTTTCTCGCATCAAGTGAATGCGTTTGGTTTGCAGTTCATGAGCAACCCTGTTGGCAGCCAATTTGTTGTCTACTGTGGCAATTTCTTCCTGAATAGCTTTCAGGTTAGCAAGTGTTTGATCTTGTTGATTTTCGAATTCTTTTCTCTGTTCCTCTAAATTCGACAACTGATCTATCAATTTTCGCTTTTCTTCACTGGTCATTTCTTTTTGTTCGTTACGCAGTTTGCCACGAACATTCTGATGACGCAGATCGTCGATTGTTTGCTTGAGCAACTCCAAACCGAGCATTTGACGTATTGCCTCGGTCACCTGTGCGCTGTTTCTTTCCATTGCAAGGTAGTTGATACGTTCACCATTGAAAAAAAGAAAACGGCTAATTCCGTCAGGAACGATCGCCTGAATCCTCTGCTGCGGACGATCTAACGAAAAAGTCTGACCACTCCTCATTACTTCCAGGGAGAGAGTTGTCTGCCTGGGATTAACTTTTTGTTGAGCGAGGGTAAGTTGGCGCGTTAAGATGTAACGATCAGCATCATGTTTGAAGGTAATTTCTATGGTTGCAGCAAGTGCCAGTGGGTCTTTAGCACGCAGTGCCAGCCCCTCATGAATTATGCTGTCAGGGCGCTCAAAGTCATCGGGATTGCCGTTATTGCCCATGAGACCATCGCGACCATACAGTCCCCATAGGAGAGCTTTCAAAAGCGTTGTTTTGCCAAAACCGTTTTCAGCATGAACGACGGTGACGTTACGCTCGCGAAGATCGGAGAACACAATTTCCTGCCGCCCCTTGAACTGCCGAAAATTTTCCAGAACGAGACGCTCAAGAATCATTTGATCACCCGCTTTACATGGTCATAGATCCGCGTATGAATATCGCTTCTGCGCTTCAGATGCATGACATCACGTTCTTCTTTGAGAATATCCCTGATAAGGGTTTGGTACGCCGGGGGGGCTGCCTTGAAGATTTCTTGTGCAAGAGTGAGTTTCTTGCTTGGTTCAGATGAGTCTGGTCCTGAAGTCATGTAATTACTCCGACAATAAATTGTATTTCAACCGCAAATCATGCAGAGAATGCAGCGCTTCCGGACCGTTTTCCGCCATACGACAAAACTCTGCGATCCGGCTCAACTCTCTTTGGAAAAACGACCTCTCCATATTGAACCCCGAGTCATCAAGCTTGCCGCCAAGATCAGGAGGCTCGACCACAAAGTCATAAATAATAGCTCGATTCTTGCCCGGTGCATTACGGAGCAACCGACCTCGGCGTTGCACAAATTGGCGAGGGTTAGTGGAACTGGCGAGGAGAAACCCCATACACAAGTCGGGCAAGTCAATACCTTCATCAAGACAACGAATGGCAACGACACCGTCCAAAAAGCCGCTTGACAGGTCGCGCAGGATCTCTTCCCGCTCTTCCGTACTCTCCCGAAAAGTGAAATTTCGCACCCTTAAACCATGCTTTTCCCCGAGCAATCGGGCAACAGCTTGAATCTGGTGGACTTCCTCATCAGTGATAGCATCGGTGGTGCGACCGTCTCCGCAGTAAAAGATAGCTTTTTTCGGTAGCTCCGGCAGAGAAGAAATTACTCGGTCCAAAACGACGAGCTTATTTTCTGCTCCTGCCAGGAGCCTTGAACGCTTGATGAGCAATTTCATTGCCGCCTGCTGTATCTCAATGTCGTCTTCGCCACGGGAGAAGAACTTCGCCAGTTTAGTGGTAATCTCCTCGTAGGCGTTGGCTTCGGCGTCTGTCAAGGTCACAGGGATCGGATAGTACCGATAACGGCAAAGACGACCATCTGCAATGGCCGTTGATAAAGAATATTCATAAATAATACTGCCGAAATAGTCCAGCAACGCCGACGTACCGACAGGGTCGTAATGACGTTCGGGTGTTGCAGACAATCCCAAACGCATCGCGATTCCTTCCGGCAACGCTTCACGAACACGTTCAGCGCCCAAGTTATGAACCTCGTCAGCGATGAGGAGGTGGTGGGCTGCCGCTGATGCCACCCGTGGTCGAATACGCGCCTGAAAACTCTCGCTTTGAAAGGTGGCATTGGTGGCTACAATAGCATGGATCTGCGTCATTCCTATAGAGAGCCGCTGATACCCTTCTTCCAGTTCCACCTGCCACCGTGCCTTCCCCTCAAAACAAGCCACTGGCTGCAGGCCAAAAGTGGCCATTTCTCTCAGCCATTGTTTACAGAGATTAATGAACGGACAAACAACAATCAGCACGAGAGGTCGGTTTTTTTCCGCTACCTTGCTAGCCAGAGTTAGCGCTGTTAAGGTCTTCCCGGAGCCAGTTGCCATAGCGAAGATCCCTTTCCCCCCCGCCTTGCTCCAGGCACGGATCGCATCAGCCTGGTATGGGCGCAGTACAAAACCTTTTGGCAGAGAAAAGTTGGTATGTGGCTCCGGCCATTTCAATATGTCGAGTGAAAGACCAACGGGCGGCTTGTCCAGATCGCGAAAACGTTCGAGCAACTCCTTGCTCGCAGCAGAAAATTCCAGAACCTGTAATCCCGGCGTCGTGTCATTCCAGAGGGCATCGAAATTTTCCACTTCTTCCAGCACTCTTCCTTCCTTGTCCTGCCAGGAGCAGAACACCTTGAGGCTTTCAAAATTTTCCATCAATCCACCGGCTGTCTCGTTGGCTGAACCGGAAAATGCCACGTGGTTCCCTTCTCGGTCGGTAAAGATACCGCTCTTCTCATGGAAAATTCCTCGCGCAAAACCTCCACGAGTATCCAGGCGCAAGGCAAGTTTGATCTCCAAGAGTCCGGCGGCTGCGAGCCACGCCAAGGCATTCAGCCGGTCCCTTATTAAGGCATCTTCAATGTCGGCAAGACTACGCGCTGCAATAGCCCGCAGAGCATCTGCCGGATTACTGGCCGCTCCCTGCAGCGCTTCCACGTCGGCAGGTTCTAAATAGGGGGAGACCACCAACTGCATCTTGCCCCCCCGTGAAGCGAGGCTGGCCACCCCCCTGGCTGCTAACGCCAAACCAGCGCTGGTAAAGTATCCCGCAGCCCGGCGGTAGAGGATGGATGACTCCATGCATGGGATAAAGAAATCCTTCACCAGCTCGTCACGACCGGTACGATAGGAAAGATTAAGTTTGATGGATGTCAGCTGTACCAATAGTTGTCTCGGAAATAATTTCTATGCTGCCAATTTCACATTTGAAAACAAAAAAGGCCTCCTATCAGCAATTCACTGAATGAGGCGGCCTGTGTTCAACAAATATTTTGAAAAGGCAGAAAGCCCATTGTCCTCTCTCCCCAATAAAATCATGAAAATTCTTTAGGTTGTTACACCTTGCCGTTCAAAATGTCAAATATTGTACGGTGTACGGTGCCGTAAACTACGGCTTGTTATTTTAACCTTTGCAAATAGAGATGTTCGGAATTGAGGAACCCGTTTACATCCAGTTTCTTCGTTTCTTCCATCACGCCGTTTCTTCTTTCTTGGCCGAAGGCCATGTTTCTTGTCTTTCTTGACTCGTTCAATCAGCAAAAAAAAACGGCTGCCCAACCGTCATGGTTGGAGCAGCCGTTTGCGTTGCTGGGTTTCTTCGTTTCTTTAGTTCTGTTCTCTATGCTGCCGCCGGCAGCGTTTCTTCCTGAACACTAATAATCCCCACCTTGTCGAGGACAAAGTCAGCTGCTTGCTGGGCCTTGGCAGCGGCGGTGAAGATTGCCTTGCTGTCGCCCTGGAGGATCTGCAACCAATGGTGGATATACTCCGGATGGCGCATGTTCTCAAAGGGGATACTGGTGTGGGCACCGAGAAAGGACGCGCCGATCTCGGCCACCAGTTCCTCGAAGGCATAGCCAAGATCACCGAAGCGGGTGCCGAACACCCGGTTCAGCCGGCTGGGATGCCCGGTCCAATGGCAGATTTCATGGTAGCCAGTGGCGTAATAGAAATCATCATGCTCGAAGCTGGACCGATGCGGCAGAATCACCATATCCGGACCCGGCAGATAGCAGGCCTTGTTGCCGCCATGCTTGAGATTCGGTAGGGCCCTGATCTGCTCCGCCAGTTCGTTGTAGCAGCCTTCATCCAGCGCCTCTTCTTCGACCAGCGGCGGCAGGTCCAACCCCTCGCACTGCTCCACATTGAACACCGTGTAGCTGCGGGCAAAGGGAATCAGCTTTCGCTCCTGTTCGTCATCGGTCAGGGCTTCCTGTTCCGCATCGCCGTCCCGATCCCTGGCAGGCAGGAACTTCCAGAAAACAACAGAAGCTCCTTTCTCACCCTTGCGCACATGGCCGCCCAACTGCTCGGCATTGCGGAAAGTGAGCCAGCGGGGATCGACATACCCACGGGCAAACGCCACCAGATTGAGCAGCAAGACGTTCATCCCCCGATAGGGCCGGTTGGTGAGTGCATTGCGGAAGGGTCCGTAATGAACCGTTTGCCAGGGCTTGGCCCAGGGGGTGACGCCGTCTTCCAGGGCAGTGACGATCTTGCCGGTGATTTCTTCGTAAATGGATTCTTTTTGATCGTTCATGATTTTGCTCCTTGAGTGCAGGGGACAACCCATCGGGTCATCCCCCATGGGTGTCAGGCGCTGTGATGGCCGGTTTCGGAAAGGGAGAGGACCTTTTCGCCCACGATCAGATGATCGAGCACCCTGACGTCAATCACCTTGAGGATCTCGGTCAGGGTGCGGGTGAGTTCCAGATCTTCCTTGCTGGGCTGGATACCGCCGGAGGAGTGGTTATGGGCAATGATGACCGACGCTGCGTTGAGCGCCATGGCCTCCTTGACCACCTCGCGGGGATAGACCGAGTTGCGGTTGATCGAGCCCCGGAACATCTCCCGCCAAGCCAGTACCTGGTGT
>JAQUEZ010000550.1 GCA_028684915.1 Desulfobulbus sp. | reverse complement strand
GCCCTCAGCCGCAAGGACGTGGATTCCAACAAGTTGGCCATGTTTGGGTACAGCGGTGGCGGCGGTTTTGTACCGCAAGCCGCCATGCACGACCCCCGCATCAAGGCTATTGCCATGAATTCCGGAGTAGTTGATGCCTATCCGCTTTTTTCTACAATGCCTGTGGTACTGGCAACAAGGAAAGAAATAGCTAACTGGTCAACATTTCATACCAACATAGCTCGAGCTGTCTGCTGGCGCTGGGGGACTTCGCTAGATGTTCCGATGGGTTTGGCGGAGGCCAATAGAGGGTTTACCTTTGATCCGAAAAAAATTGCAGCCCCTGCATTGCTTATGGTTGGTGAGGGTGAATACAAGAGTGCCGAGGTTGCACGACAGCAGAAAGTCATCATGGACGGTCTTCCCAACCCGTTGAAGAAAATGGTGATCACCCCGACTGCCGAAGGTGCTACTAATCACTGTGTCATGGAGAACCGCATTCTTGTGGGACAGGTGCTGTTCGACTGGCTGGACGACGTTTTTCAATAATTTGGTTTAATTATGTGCTAATTGATCTCATGCGCTATCAATTTTTCGGGATGCTGTTGATTCCGTCCAGTACCGCATATCACGATTCCTGTCCCTATAAGAGGTCTTACGGCGACGCCTTGATTCTGTTGATATTTGGCCTGGAAATAGTTCAGCCGAGGAAAAAATAGTTGAAAACCATTCCGTTGACTGCTCTTTTTTTATTCCTGATCGCCTTACCCCTTGTCGCTTTTGCCGATGAGCAACGATCTGATGTCGTTCAACTCGATAGCGGCCCAATACGCGGCAAGGTGGAAGCAGGCATGCGAATATTTTTGGGCGTTCCATATGCCGCGCCGCCCACTGGAGAACTGCGCTGGAAACCTCCACAAGAAGTTACTCCGTGGACGCAAGTACGCAACGGTTCGGAGTTCGGCCCCTCCTGCCCACAGTTGAATCAGGATGAAAAAAGCAAATATAGCGAAGACTGCCTCTACCTGAATATCTGGACTCCCGAAAAAGAACCCGCTGAAAAGCTGCCGGTCATGGTATGGATTCATGGCGGCGCTTTTAATTTCGGTTCCGCATCTCTGTCAGAATACAATGGCAAAAATCTTGCCCAGAAAGGCGTCGTAATCGTGACCATCAATTACCGCCTCGGTCCGCTAGGATTTCTTGCACATCCGCTATTATCCAGTGAATCTCCCCAGGGCACCTCGGGCAACTATGGACTACTCGATCAAATTGCTGCCTTGCGATGGGTGCAAAAAAACAGTGCCGCTTTTGGCGGGGATCCAAAACGAGTAACCATTTTCGGCCAATCCGCCGGGTCCAGATCCGTTTCGCTACAGATGATCAGTCCACTATCAGCTGGGCTTTTCCATAGAGCGATCGCTGAAAGTGGCGGGCCAATAATTGGTTCGGAGTATTTATCTCCCTCGTTTAACGGCAATATGGCAAACGTGTCGAAAATGGGGTTACAGCTAGCCGCAAGACTTGGCTGCGATAAAGCTCAAGATGTCCTAGCTGCAATGCGCGCCAAACCAGCGCAGGAAATAGTGAAGGTGGCCAATTGCAATACAAGCATATTTAAGGACGAACTGTTTTTTGCACCGGTATTTGATGGATGGGTACTTCCTCGCGATCCGCTAGCCGCATACTTGGGCGGAGAACAGCACGATGTGCCGATTATTACCGGCAGCACTCTCAATGAAGGCAATATTTACCTGGCCCAAGAGAAAGACTTATCAATCGAAAAATACGCATTATTTTTAAAGACGAGGTTTGCTGATAATTTTTCGAAAGCGTTTGAAATATTCCCTGCGCTAACGGCTCAAGACGTTGCCCCTGCTTTGGATAAAATCCTTACTGTGGCAGCTAACGCACAGCCAGCAAGGCTTATGGCTCAATCCATGGAAAAAAAACAATCCAAGGCCTACTTGTATCAGTTCACTCGTCTGCCTACCACGGCACTGACGCGAAATCTTGGGGTACATCATGGTGTAGAACTGGCCTATGTTTTTGGGAACATGCCCACAACCGAGAACTACACCGACACAGATAAGAAACTTTCTGCACAGATAATGAATTACTGGGTAAATTTTGCCAAAATCGGTAACCCGAACGGGAGGGGGCTCCCTAATTGGCCAGCATACAATAGGAAAAATGATCTTAATCTGGAATTTGGGGATACCATCAAAACGAACAAAAATCTCTACAAAACAGAAGCTGATTTCATAGAGCAAATAGCCCGCATCAAGCAAGAAAAGATCAATAGCGACAACAGGAGCAACCGGTAGTTCGCACGTGTGAGGATATATTTCTGTTTGAATGATCCAGAAACTAAATAATAAGGGACGCCCCACGCTTTTCTATGCCGAGTCACGATGTCTCCTGTTTATCTTGACCAATCGGCAGCCAAAAAAAATGAATCAGAATAGCGAGCAGCAGTGCTAAATAGAGGCCTCAAATTAGTATCCTCTCGACCTCATCGAGTGAGATCTGATCGTTGCGTCG
>JAQUEZ010000549.1 GCA_028684915.1 Desulfobulbus sp. | reverse complement strand
ACCGCTCTCTCTGAGATCGGCGACAAGGCCAGGGGATTTGAGTTGGGGGCGGTGGATTACATCACCAAGCCGTTTCAGATCGAAGAGGTGAAGGCCCGGGTCAACACCCACCTCAAACTGCGGCAGACCCAGAATGCGCTGCAACAGTTCAATGACAGGCTGCAGGACATGGTGGCCCAGCAGGTCGAGGAAATTGCCCGGTCCCAGCAGGCAATGATCTTTGCCCTGGCCAAGCTGAGCCACACCCGCGATGACGATACCGGCTTGCATCTGGAACGGGTGCAGCATCTGTGCAAGATCCTCGCCACCGAACTCGCCGCGATCCCGCCATTCAGCGAGGTGATCACTTCTCAATTCATCGACGCCATCTATCACGCCAGCCCCTTGCATGACGTGGGCAAGGTAGGCATTGCCGATTCGATTCTGCTCAAGCCCGGCAAGCTGAATGAGGAAGAATTCCTGGTCATGAAATCCCATACCACCATTGGCGCCGCCACCCTGGAATCGGTGCACCAACAGTATCCACACAACGCATTTGTCGAAATGGGGATCGATATCGCCAGGCATCACCATGAACGATGGGATGGCAGCGGCTACCCTGACCGGCTTGCCGGGGAGGCCATTCCCCTCAGCGCCCGGATCATGGCACTGGTGGATGTGTACGATGCGCTGCGTGCCCGCAGGCCGTACAAGGAGCCCTTCAGTCATGAACGTGCCTTGACCATCATCGATGAAGAAAACGGACGACTCTTCGATCCGCGTCTGGTGCAGGCCTTCAGGTCGGTGCAGCATCAGTTCGACACGGTGTGCCAGCGTCTGGCCGATTCAATGTGGTTTGCCTCGTAAGTTTGTCCACCAATCAGAGAGGATCCTTGCCATGTGCTTTCCTTTCGCCAATGTCGGGGATTCCTGCTTCAGACTGCCACGCTTGCAGCGGCGGTTAATCCACGTGAACAGTAGTTTGCCAACTTCGTACATATAACAGCCAATCCCGCGAGAATTCAATCCCGCGAGAATTGTCAATCACCCCATAATACGCGACATAACCACGCACTCTGCCACCACAGTTTTCACCAGCTCAGGGGTCGGTGTCGTTTGGTTCGCTTTCAAGCCATTCTTTGAATGCCAGCAGATTGACCCTGAATCACTTCCGAAAGGTCAGGCGTTTCATCCGAAATCCCCACACCACGAATGCATCTTTAATGAGCAGAGCGTGAAATAGCCCTCCGTCGACATGAAGCGACGTAAGTTGAACGGTTCCAGGCAGGATATTGCACGCCGTTTCAGCCCTATTTTCATCAGCACTTTAGCCTCTCAGATACGATTCTAAACCGTTATCAACGATTGCAACTCCGTTTTATAGCTATCAATCAATCTAAATCTCTAATTTTTCAAAATAACTGTGTACTTCGACGCTAGATTTTTTTTTTGCACTTTTTAACATTTTTTTTTTAATGATTTCAGTGAGTTGAATTTTTCTACGCAGTTGTACGTATAGACTGGTCAAGCTGGTTCCTCTATAAATATCTGATACTAATGTGGTGTCGGCTGACGGATACTGCCAACCACTGAAGAAGCGGGAAAATGGTTGCTCCATGCCCTCAGAGCAAATCGAACAAGAACCCCCTTATTCCGACATGCATGGACAACGGCGACGCATAGTGCTTCTAACTTTACTGGTTCTGTTGGCTGGCGCCCTGCTGACCTTTGTGGCCATCCAACGGACCGACCGTTCCCTGCGCACCGATCTGCTGCAAAAAGCCAGTCTGGCCGCCCAGGGGATCAACCTCGAACGCCTCACCACCCTCACCGGGACCGAGTCCGATCTGGACACCCCCGAATACCGACGAATAAAAGAACAACTGGCCTCAATCCGCGCCGCTCATGCCCGTTGCCGTTTCGCCTATCTCATGGGCAGGCAGGCCGACGGTACCTTTTTCTTTTTCGCTGACAGTGAACCCCCGGATTCCGAGGATGCGTCACCAGCCGGCCAGACCTACGACAACCCCTCCGAGGCCATGATCCGGGCATGGGCAACGGGAGCCGCCGAGGTCGAGAGCCCGGAAACCGACCGTTGGGGAACCTGGATCTCGGCCCTGGTTCCGGTCGAGGACCGGCCAACGATACAATCCGGCGATGTCACCCCCGCCGATGCCCAGGAGCTGGTCCGGCAGGCTGTCGAATTTTACCGCGCCAACGGCCGGGCCCGGTTGCTGGCGGAGATCGCCACGGCCCGAGGTGTTTTCCACCGGGGCAGCTTGTACGCCTTTGTCTATAACCGGGAAATGACCATGCTGGCCCATCCGGTGAAGCCGGAACTGGTGGGCCGTCATCTGATCGACCAGCCGGATCGGTCCGGCGGAAAGCTGTTTCGCCGGGAAATTCAAGAAGTGGCGCTTACTAAAGGCAGCGGCTGGGTCGATTACCACTACGAAAACCCTGCCAACGGCAAGCTCATGCCTAAGACCACCTATGTGGAACGGGTGGACGACACATCTGTGCCGGTGCCTACAAGGGCAGCGGCCA
>JAQUEZ010000548.1 GCA_028684915.1 Desulfobulbus sp. | reverse complement strand
AGGGAAAAAACCGTCCGAGCGGCAGTGCTGATCAGGCCTTGGCCTACATCCAGCAACTCTATGGTCTGGAGAAACAGGCCCGGCAGCGAGAGTTATCAGCGGAGGAGATCCTCACCATGCGCCGCGAGCAGGCACGTCCGATCATGGAGCAGTTCCACCAATGGTTGTGCAAGCGATCAGGCCAAACACCGCCCAAAGGACTCCTGGGCAAGGCGATCAGCTACGCCCTCAACCAGTGGGACCGGTTGCAGGTCTATCTGGAAGAACCCTTGCTCACTCCAGACAACAATCCGGCTGAGAACGCTATCCGACCCTTCGTGCTGGGCCGTAAGAACTGGCTCTTTGCCGGAACACCACAAGGCGCCGAGGCCAGCGCAATGCTCTTCAGCCTGATCGAGACCGCCAGGGCAAACAAATGCGAGCCCTACAGCTATCTCCGCCACATCTTTGCGCACCTGCCCAACGCCCAATCCTTGGAAGACTACGAGGCACTTCTGCCGTGGAATATCAACAAATTGCAGATGCTGCAAATGGGTATGGAGGTGCTTGATTAGGCGCTTACTCTTCTTTCACAAAAGCCTTTCCCGCATCACCGTCAAAATCAAACACCGCCGGGCAGATTTCAACGCATGCTTCGCAGCCCAAACATTCATCCTGATCAATCACTACTTGTGCCATGGCTTTCTCCTCTTGATTTGATTGATTTCCAATAATGGCGCTCATCGCCATCATTCCCACGCAAGCAACCGACGCTGCCCCTGCAGCGAGCGCACATGGGTCGCATCCTGGCCAACCTCAAGGCATCCCAAATACATCCCCCCTTTGTCGCGCAGGGCCATATACTGGATGTGGATGAACTTTCCGCCCAGCTCCAACCAGAATTCCGCCTTGTCCCGCTCCCCCCGTTTAAACGCTTCCAGGATCTCGGTGACCATGTGCAGTGATTTGGGAGGATGGCAATTTTTGACATCCCGGCCGATGACCCCCGGGCTCCTGGGAAAAATGCGGTGGATACTGTCTGAATAATAGGCCACTTTGTCATCGGCGTCGACAAAACTTATGTCAACCGGCAGATTGCAGAGGATGGCATCGATAACCTCCGCTGCCAGTTGACCGGTGGCGAGATTGATCAGCCCGGTTGCCGCTCCAAAGGCCCCTGTCTCCGTCGCGCCAACGGTCCACACATCACCCGGAGCCACCCCAAAGGCATAACCTATTTCCTCTTCGCCCAACCGGCAGCGCTTCCAATCCGCATCGGAGAGCACCTGCAGGGTCATGGGAAAGAGGATTCGTTCTTCCTTGAAGATCATATCCTCAACAGCCGCAATTAACTCCGGCAAAGCTTTTCGGGCCGCGATCCTTTCCTTGCAGGTCAACAGTTCCTGGACATGGCGGAATTGACGGCGAATATCATCATGCACTTCCCACATTACTTTGCCAGGGGCTGAAAGCTCGTGTTGTTCCAGAAGCGGGAACAGCTGGTTTTCTTTCCTGACATAATGAGTTTGTATTCCCGCCAATTCCTGGGTGAGAAATCGAAGCTGGCCGACCACAAAGGACCAAACCGTCTCTCCTGGCTCCTCGCCGATCTTGGCCAATTCCTCCTGAATTTCGGCAATGATTGTCCGAGCCTGCTGGTTTTCCTCCATATAAGTGTGTACCGGATGCCCCGGCGGCATCGTCGGCACTTCCTGGCCATCCAGGGACTGTTGAAACAGTGCGGCATGCAGATGGCACATCTTCTTGATTTCCGTTTCCGGCAAGCCTTCATTGACCAGGGTCTGCTCCAGCGAGGCTATCTCCTCAGGGGTGATGTCGCCGACGGTTTGGGCAAATTTCTCCTGCAGATAGGCAAGTTCTGCGCCATCGTGCAGTTCACTGATGATTGCCTTAAGTGATGTCAGTCGCTGCTCTTTGGACATTTCCTCGGCGGCCGCCTCATACTCCGGTACCGCTGGCGGGACTATTTCAACGGTCGTTCCCGTTGCTGCCATGATCGTGCCGGCTATGAAGAACATCAGATCGAGGATACGCTCATTCCCCATGCCCGCAACCTTCTCTATAGTGGCGATCCGGCCCATGGTCTGGCGGAGTATCGGATTTTTCAATTTTTCGAAGGTGGGGTTGTGATCGGCAAGGGCATCGACCAGAAAGGGGTACTCTTTGGTCAGGGTGTAGATGGTCGTCTCTTTGCTGAGTAGCATGGCAGCCTCCGGGGGTATTGGTCTGGGCCGAGGATAGTATTTGGGGGGTTCTTGGCAAGGTCATTTGTAGTCGGAAGTGCGATCAGATCGGCGGAGCGATGGTGACCAGCAAGCGCATCCTGGTCGACGCTTCAACCCCGTGCGGCTCACGGATCTGCGAAATGAGGAGGTCCCCGGCCTTGGCGGGAATTTTATTCCTCCCGTCCAGGAAAGCACCTTCACCCTCCAGGACAAGAATGGACAGTTCGCCATCCAGGTCGTGGGAATGCACCGGGAAGGTCACACCGGCATCGAGATTGAAGTTGATGATCTTGAAATACTCGGA
>JAQUEZ010000212.1 GCA_028684915.1 Desulfobulbus sp. | reverse complement strand
CCATATCTTTGCGCACCTGCCCAACGCCCAATCCGTGGAAGACTACGAGGCGCTTCTGCCATGGAATATCAACAAATTACAGATGCTGCAAATGGGTATGGAGGTGCTTGATTAGACGCTTACGAAACAACAGCTAACGCCTGTTTCCTCTGCCATATTTTGAGCAGTCATCCAATGGCGCTGATGACTGTCGAGGGGTGCCTAATCGATGTTATTCGGGTGCCTTCTTTCATATCTTTTTTTGCTATGGCGGCTCCTCCCGTCTCTTTTGACCTTTACCGATTGTCCGTTTGCCGCAGCCATGCACGCATTTGAGTATTCGACACCATCGCACCCGGTAACAGGATCGTCGTCCATGGTGCATGTCTGGGGCCTTGCTTTACACACCCCCGTGACGTTGTTTCCCGGGCATATTTTAGTTGTATTGCAGTATTCCCAGTCGGCACATTCACTATTGGAAGTACATTTATCTCCCTCAGTTGCAAGTGCCACTTCAAATATCAGCATCAGGAGTATTACAGCTCTTATAAGTGTGATCATGTGTCTTTTTAAATTGTTCATTTGAATCCGTAAAATTTGGTTGTCGCCGGAACATTCATCCCTTTGGAAACGCTTTTTACGCGCAGGACAAAATAGGGCTATTTCCCCAGAAATAGATCACTTCGGAGGCCAGGCTCTTTGAAATCACCTCGAAGCAACCTGTTACGACCTAATGCAACTTTTCTTTTCTAACACCCAGAGATTATCTGCACAACAAATTGAAAGGACTATTTTTAATAGGAATTTTTCCCATCCTCAATGGAACACATTCGCCATGCAATCGCAGCAATGTTCGGTTAATTGACTTGCAGGTACATTTTCTTCTCTGCATGGTCGGTTATGGTGTTTAAAAAGGTACTGACGATGCTCTGCTTGATGCGGCAGACGCCTGCCTGAAGTATGCTCCTGGAGGTGAAAGGAGATCAGGGTATGGGGTTAGGGTCGCGAAAAAAATAATTATCCAATTCTGCTTGTCTTTCGGCCCGGTTATGGTGTTGCTTCCACTGGTGAATATGCTTGATATTCACCAGTGGAAGCGCCTTGTATCCGAGCCGAAATCAGGTGCATTAGTCGAATACTTTTTTCTTTTCCCGACCCTCAGTCTTCAAATTCCATATGAAATGACCTGTTACTCCATGACGTAAGTATGGGAATTCATAATGCTATGCGATTTTTTTCAGCTACCGCCTCTACACAAAAACTAAACCGGACATTGCTGTATGCAGATAAATAAAAACAGTACTTCTGATCGTTCGACCCTCACTCGGTTTGCATGGCTTTCGATAGCCGCCGCCATCGTTACGATTTTGATGAAAGTGGTTGCGTACCTGATGACGGGCTCAGTCGGGTTGCTTTCGGATGCGGTGGAATCGGTTGTCAACTTGGCGGGAGCGTTGATGGCACTCAGCATGCTGACACTTGCGGCTCAACCTGCAGACGCGAAACATACTTTTGGTCACAGTAAAGCTGAGTATTTTTCGAGCGTTGTCGAAGGCATTCTCATCTTGGTGGCTGCAGGCGGGATAGCCTATACCGCAATTGAACGAATGATTCATCCACAGCCACTCGAACAGGTTGGAATCGGCATTCTTGTCTGTGCCGCTGCCTCTGTGGTGAATTTTGTTGTGGCCCGGGTTCTAATGAAAGCGGCCAAGGCACACAATTCCATTACTCTTGAAGCAGATTCTCAACATCTCATGACCGACGTCTGGACGTCTGCCGGAGTCATCGTCGGAGTGGGATTAATTGCCGTTAGCGGATGGACCTTAATAGATCCTCTTGTAGCCTTACTTGTTGCGGCCAATATTGTGTGGACAGGAATTGGGCTCATACGCAAATCGGTCGATGGATTGATGGATGTTGTCCTCCCGGTTGAAGACCAGCAAGCAATTGAAAAAATATTCCTCAAATACCAAGAAAAAGGGGTCGAATTTCATGAACTGCGCACTCGTCAATCCGCTTCGCAGCGGTTCATTGTTGTTCACATGCTTGTTCCTGGCAGGTGGACGGTGCACGATGCGCATCATGTAGCGGAGGATTTTGAAGGGGACATTCGCGTGGTACTCGGGGAGACATTTATCACCACACACATCGAACCTATTGATGATACCATTGCCTACCATGATATCCAAAACAACAAGCAGTGAATGAAGATGACGTCGTAAAAACTTCGATCTCCTCCGGCGTAGCGTTTTTACCTAGCCATCTTTTAGAGATGTAATGGACTTTTCATGAGTCCATCAACTTTCTCTTCATTTTGCAGGACCCGTAATTTTTTACTCGCTCAGCTCGGTTTGAATGACGTCGACTGCCTGCCTTGGCAGGAACACTTTGTCCAGCTTTTCAGCCAAGACCACAATGCCTTCCAGCTCGATGGTTTTGCCGTTCACCAGCACCAGGTTCTTGGCCAAGGGCAAGCGCGCTTTTGCTTCGCCCTTACTGACGACCAATACAGGATTGGCAGGGTCGGTCCTGTCGATGGAGGTAGAAAAACCTGCCGCCTGGAAAGCCGACGAAGCTTCAACAAAGAGGCGTTTGTTGATTTCCGGAAAGGTAAAGCCCAAGGTATTGGCGACATATTTGCCAATATCGACGTTTTCCCAAAGCCCGCTGATCCTTCCGGGGCCAAACGAAAACAGGTAGGGATCGCCGCCGGTATGGCCGTTGGTGGTCCAGCCCAACCGAGCACGTCGAGACAACATAGGCGCTACGACCCTCTGCAGAGCCACTCCATGGGCCGGTTTCTGGATTGCAGAGATTTCGTCTGCGCTCAGGTCGGTAATAGACCACTGATCGGCAAACACGGCTTTAATGTTGGCTTCGGAGTTGCCCTTTTCAATAAGCTTGCCAAGACCCTCACCGGTCAGCTTGGCCTTGCGCATCGGCACCACCACAAAGTCGTCATTGGTGGTGGAATATTTGGGATCCTCACGGAGGCCAATGGACAGGCCACCAGTGGTATGATCGGCTACGCTGATCACCAGGGTGTTGCCGTCGGCTTTGGCAAAATCAAGCGCCACCTTGATGGCCTTGTCGAAGGCGAGTAACTCACTCACGACACCGGCCGGATCGTTGGCATGCGCGGCCCAGTCGACCTTGGAGCCCTCAACAAACAGAAAAAAGCCGTTGTCTTTGCCCTTGGTACTCTGCGATAGGGTTTTCAGGGCCTTGGTGGTCATTTCCGAAAGCGATGGCTCTCCGGGTGCAAAGGTGGGTCGGTCGATATCGTAGGCCATAGCGTCTGGGGCGAAGAGACCAAAAATTTTCTCACCCGAAGCCGCCAGCATTTGCTCCCGGTTGGTCACATAGGCATAGCCCTTGGCTTTGATTACATCGACCAGGTTTTCATTGTCCGTGCGAACACCCGCACCGACCCCTTTGGGCAACAGATACTGTTCACCACCGGCGAGCACCACGTCAATGTTTTGATACACCTGTTGCTCACCGATTTCCGTGTACTTGCTCCGGTCATGGGTATGGGCCGTAAAGTCGGCCGGAGTGGCATGCTGGACGTTGGAGGTTGCCACGATACCCGTTGCCCGGCCGGTCAGCCGCGCGCCTTCCAGCACCGAGGCCAGGGGCACATATTGCTTGGCGGCATCGAAGTCGACTCCCGCAATGCTCACATGCCAAGGATACACGGCAATCCCCTTATCGGTTCCTTTCTGGCCGGTCGCATAACTGGTGGAGCCGGGCGCCGAGTCGGTAATAATGGAATCCGCTCCGTAGGTACGAATCGCGCCAGTGAGAATGTCGTCGGAAGCGAGCCGCTCCCCTTTAACCCAGCGTGTCAGCGGCCAGGCCTCGTTCGCAGTGCCGTCGCTCAGTAAGAAAATAACGTTTTTCACCTGTCGAACGTCTGCGTTGCCAACGCTTTGGACCATTGGCTCGGCGGCATAAACGTTCAGCGATAAAGCGATGATGATCAGCGTCGCAACTAAAGTGATTTTCCTCATAATTTCCCCATTATTGTGGAACCTTTTGTCGTCACTTTCCTGTAGAGTTCGGTTCAGATCGAGCCGTGCAACAGCGCACGTAAAACAACATCCAGAACGGCAGCACAGTCGTCATAAAGAAAACTTGTTGGATCCAAGATTTGATGGCGTCGTAAAAACTTCGATCTACTGCGTCGCAACATTTTTCCCGATGCTCGACAGACCTGATGTATGCCTTCGAGCCGGGAAAGACACTGTTCCTTGTCTATCTGTGTTTTTCCCTAGCAGCCTGTCGGAGTATCAAATCGCCAACGATATAAAATGCTGATATTTCGTTTTTTTATCCGGTGGAAATTCGACAAAAGCATAAAATACGATAAAACAGCAAGTTAAAACAAAACTTGCACTATACTCCGACAGGCTCCTTGCCATCTTTTAGAGTGTAACGGACTTTTTACGAGTCCATCAAATTTGTCAGATACCTGAACACTTTCTCGTTTTTTCCGTACTTCGCCCAGGTCAGGGCTGTTTCACCACCACGGCATTTCACATCGACAGGGACTCCACTCTTAACAAGGTATTCAATCATTTCCACTGTTCCATCCTGTGCGAGGTAATGCAGGGTCGTACAACCGTCACTATCCGCTTGGCCTATATTGCCGCCATAATGTTGCAGCAGCTTCATGGCCTCGAATTTTTCGTGCAGTGCAGCGTACATCATACAATTCCCATGACGACCATTTGCGTTCCCCCCATTTTCGAGCAACATGTTCAGTGCATCTAAATTGCCCAGCATGGCACTGATCTCTATTGGGGTATTTTTTTGGTGGCCAGGACTATTGGGGTCTGCCCCTTTATCACACAAAACCTTCACCTGATACGCATCGTTGTCGGCAGCAGCTTTGTACAGCAGGGTCTGCAACTGTTCCTTGCTCAAATTCTTGGGCGGCAATTTTTCGGTATTGACCGTTTGTTCTTTATCGACAAACGAAGAGTCTTGTTGCTCGACCTCAAGCTGTGGAAGAACCTGCTTCAAATCCTTGAAAACTTGATATGATCCTCGGTTGTAGGCCACCAGGGTATCGCCGACCAGAAAAGAAGAGGAAACGAATTTTCCTCCCGAATCCAGTTCCTGCAACGCCTTGCACCCGCCTCCCTGCTCTATTTGATAAACGCCGACGCCATTACGTCCCTCGGCATGAAAAATATAATCGCCTTGAATGGTTAGAGCATCATACCTGCTCATCGCCTGACTGGAAGACGGACCATCCTTAGCCATTTCACAAACTTTTTTGATTCCGGCATCCCGGTCCGGAACAATGACACTGAACCAGCCATCGTCCTCGCTCACCACCACATGGTTTCCGGCGGTTTTCACCGACCAAACAGTCTCTTTGAATTGCCGATAACGACCGACCAGACGGGGTTGCGATGGTTTGGCAACATCCAGCACCGATATTCCGTGTTGAAAATCCGACAAATAGAGGCGTTTATTCAGATAGGCAAGAAATTGCACGTAAAGCGGAAGATCCATATCGGCAACAAGTTGTGGCTGTGAAGGATGGGCAACTCCATAGATATGGAGTTGCCCCTTTCTCGTCACAAAACTGGTATCGGGAACAAAGAGCAAATTATCCGCAAGAGCCACATTGTAGATATTATTGCCAAATCCAAGATTTTTCAGAATTTTGGGTTTGCGGATAGTGGAGACATCCACGACAGATACCCAGCCCTTCTTGCCTTCAAGATACTGATCTCCCTGGGAAAGGAAAGCTAATTCCCCTTGCAACTGAACATTCATCACTCGACCTGGCAATACAGTCTGCGAGAGAAGAAGAGGATGATCAATCTTTTGCAGATCGACAATCCACAGACCATTATTTCCAGCCGCAAAAAAACCGATTTCCCCTTTTATCACGGCACTTTCTAGATCAAGCATGTCAAGGGTGATTTCTCTTGGTTTCTCCACCTTGGGTACAAATTGCGTGTCTATAGTGGGAGCGGAAAGGCTGTCGACAAAAAGCAAATTGATTTTCTGGGTGTTGATCGTAATGGAGTCTCCGTTTTTTGTATGTATCAGGGTGTTTCCATCCCAGACAAGATCGGATCGATCAATCCCTCTGCCAAAGACAAGAAATGACGAGTATCGAAACGGATAGGAGCCATCATAGCCTGCAAGCCTGTCCGTGTTGACTTCCTTGGACGACAAAGTAACGGTATCGTGCCCCCAGTTTGGCTCAAAGATAAGGATATCGTTGCCGCTGCCGCTATTGATGACATCGTCACCCTTGCCGGGAACAATGATATCGTTACCAGTGCTGTCTTGTACCCAGTCGTCTCCGCTCCCCAGAATCATAACGGTATCTCCAGCATCGCAGACGATAGAGTGGTTGCGATCGGAAGGAGCCAGAATAATTTCATCCTCATGATCCGGGCACGTTGCCCCTTCGTTCCAGGGAATCAAGGTTCGGAAATTAAGGTCGATCTTTTTCAGAGTGCTTGGGCCAACCAGATCTTCTCCAAGCATTGCAGTTGGGAAATTTCCTCTTTTCTGTCCCTCCAGAATGAATCGCTTGAGCTTGTCCAGTGAATCGATGGTATAGTCATCCGGAGTGATGAGGCTCAGCAGATCTTTCCCCAAAATTTTAGTTGGGATATACCCTTTTCCCTGCCCTTCCCGAATGGCTTGCGTGAAATTGCCCAGATAATCGGCACCATAGTTCTCATGCAGGAATTGATAGAAAAAAAAACAACCCGCTCCAATCAAGAGAAGCAGTACTGTCAGCAATATTTTTTTCATTGTCTGTTAAACCATGGGTGATGGCGTCGTAAAAACTTCGAGCGACTGCGTCGCAGCCTTTTTCCCGACGCTCGACAAACCTAACCGCGCACGCGAAACCTACATGCGAGGCAAAAATTGTCAGCAGCATGTATCGATAGTAGTTTTTACAGAAAAATGCATCTTCGCCAGCATTTTTTTTTAGAGTTGATCGGTGATAATCCGCGAATTTTTCCGGGATTACCGCCAGAGGAGTTTCTTTAAGTTCATGCTCATCATTGTTGAATCGCCAACCAAGGCCAAAAAAATCCAATCAATTCTCAAGCTGAGAGCGATGTCCACAGTTGGTCACTTTAAAGACCTTCCTGCTGCGCAGATTGGTGTCAATCTGAAGACCTACGAGCCAACCTTTGTCTACCACGAACGAAAGATGCACCTGCCGGATGAGTTGCGAGCTGCGGCCAAGGGTGAAACCGTTATGTTGGCAGGCGATCCGGACCGAGAAGGCTATGCCATCAGCTGCCACATCTACGAAGAAGTAAAATCCGTTGCCAAAGAATGTCTGCGCATGGAAATTTATGAAGTTACCGAGAAGGGCCTGAAGGAAGCTCTTGCCAAAGCGGTGCCTTTCGAGCAGACAAACACAGGTCTCTATAATGCCTTTCTCGGAAGAAGAATCGGCGACCGGTTGGTCGGCTATATTCTGTCCCCCATTACCAGCAAAAATCTTCGCGGTAAATATAGCGTTGGCCGGGTGCAATCGCCCGCAGTTCGTTTGATCGTCGACCGGGAACGGGAGATTAGGAATTTTACCCCCTCACTGTACTGGATGCTCGATATTCAATTGGAGAAAGATGGGGCGGTATTTTTGGCTCACCATAGCAAAGGCAAATTCCTGAAATTGGCGGACGCTGAGAAGATTATCTCTACAATTCGAGGTGAAACCCATGTGCTGGCCACAAAAGTCGAAAAGAAGGAGGTCAAACAATCTGCAAAGCCACCGTTCACGACGGTCGACTTACAGGCAGCTGCGGCTGTTCGCCTGAAGTTCACCCCGGAGCAGACGATGAAACTTGCTCAGGGGCTTTTTGATCAGGGTATCATCACCTATCACCGTACCGATTCAGTCCGCATGGATGAAGCTTTTATCAAAGAGATTCGAGAATTCTTGAGTAAAGCGCTTGGGGTCCACTATCTTCCGAAAAAATCGAACCAGCATAAGTCAAAGAATTCTCAGGCCGAGGCGCATGAAGGCATCCGGCCGACTCATATGCACTCTATGGCGGACATTGCCCCCATAATCAAGAAAGAAGGGCTTACCTCTGACCATGCCAAGCTCTACGAAGAAATCTTCAAACGTGCTGTTGCGAGCCAAATGGCACCGGCCATCTTTGACTCAACAACCATGCTCTTTGAGGTGGCCGGAGAAAAATTCAAGGCCTCTGGCCGAGTTCTCAAATTCGACGGTTTTCTCAAGGTGTACGCTGAGGTTGAGGAAGAAGGAGGAAAAAAGAAAGACGAGAATAAGTTGCAATTGTTACCCCCGATTGCGGTCGACGAATTAGTCCCGAAGCTCAAGGAAATAATTGAAGAAAAAAAGACCAAAGCTCCCGGAAGGTTTACCCTGGGTTCGCTGGTTAAGGAGTTGGAGCGGCTTGATATAGGACGCCCTTCGACATACGCAGCCATCACCAAGAACATTACCGACCGTGGTTATGTAAAGGATGAAAAAGGAAAAGTGGTGCCTCTCCTGCCCGGGGAAGCACTCATCGATTATTTACGTGGAAAGCATTCTTGGGTGATCGATTACGAACTGACCAGCAGGATGGAGAAATTCCTGGACCAGGTCGTCGAAAACAAGGAGACATGGCAGCGATTCTGTAAGGGGGTCCACAACAAGATGGGTTTTTTCGAGCCACCGACAAGACCTGTGGGTGGTGGTCCAAGCGAAGCACAACTCAAGTATGCCAAAGACCTCGCCGTAAAGAACAACCTCACTGTACCAGAGGAAACCTTGAAGAGCAGCAAGGCCCTATCCTTATGGATTGAAAATATTGTCGGCAAGAAAAGCTGATGGACTCGTAAAAAGTCCATCACACTTCAAGAGATGGCTAACAAGGAGCAGTGGGGAGAGGAACAAAAACACCGTGACTACTCGGATTCAGACATTTTTTTCTTAGCCCCCTCGTTTCCCTGAGCAGCGGCCTTGGAAATCCATTCATCGCCCTTTTTGTTATCTTGGGCAACATTTTCTCCAGTACTGTACATCATGCCAAGCGTGTACTGCGCTTCCGCGAGTCCTTGCTCTGCCGCCGTGGAAATCAACTCCACCGCTTTTTCTTTGTCATGAGGCACCCCTTCTCCCGAGCTGTACAATAACCCCAGAACATATTGAGCTGATGCGTTCCCCTGAGCCGCGGCCCTGGCATGCCAATCCACCGCTTTCTTTATATCCTGAACCACACCGTCGCCGAAATAATACTTCCGCCCAACCTTAAATTGAGACTCCGCATCCCCCTTTTCTGCACGGTCAAGAACGTCAGCAAAAGATTGGGCCGGGAGGTTGGGGGGCGAAAGGGTAACGGTGTTTTGCTGAAATTGCGTTTGTTCAGCCCGCTGCTGACCGAGCACCCCCAGACCATCCTTTACGGCTGCAGGAATTTGCATCGGAAACAGCAAGTAAATGAAGAAAATTGCGCTACACAGCGCTCTGTTTTTTTCGTCCACTATTGCCCCCTCCTGTTTTAAGCGCGAAAGGCGCACTCAATCTTTTGGCGCTTTCCAGGCTATTTTTTTCGCTTCCTCCGATGGAATGAACTCGAGCTCTGATGGCCTTTTCACGGCTTTGCAGATCAAACAGATATCGTGGGTTTTCTTTTGTGCCCTACCATTACCGTGGTACATGCCATTGACCTTCTGCCGGTTTTCTCGGCAGCAGCGCTCGAATGCTTTCCTAGTCATTCGCGTAGGCAGACCGCAGGTGATTGGACAGATTTTCGTCGTTATTTCGTTCAACATATCCATTGCGCTCCGTTTGCAAACTCTTGATAGACATCAACCGCTGCCAAACCAGAACAAACTGTATCATTGATCTATAAAATAAGTATATTATCAACTTCTTCACCAAACATTGTCTCAAAATCCATTGAGATCCCTTGTGGACACATCAAGCCGCCGAGAGCTATCGGCCATCTCCGCAATCCAAGAACAACTGAAGAGACTTCTTCCTGATGCATCCATATCCCAGGAAGTTCCCTTGCAAGTTCGACACCTGAAGATAAACCAACCTCCAGATCGATATTAATCGGTAATATTCTCAATAGTTACCGAAAAAATATACGGTTATCTTTGGGAGTCGGACGAAGAAAAAGTGTTGCGTGAAACAGATTTGTTGAGATATTTTTCCTTACTGCGTTACATCTCTTCATGAGGCGCGGGATGGTCGAACCAGCGTACCATCGACTTATCGACGAGTTGCAAACAACTCGCACAGAGTCCATCACACTCTAATAGATGGCTAGATACAAATGAGACTCTCCGTGTTCCCCAGAAGCAACTGGTCGAATCGTCAAAGAATTGGACATCCCCAAAGATCCCCCGCCCTTTTAACCCAATGCCGGCGAAGCGTTGTAAGCGATCACGGGGCACCGAATCTGCGGTGTTATCGGCCTGTTTACGTACAGGTGTACGCTGCACAGGCCGATGCCTTGCACCTCCGGCACCCTGCAATCGCTTACAGGTCCGTTGATAAACGGTGCCTT
>JAQUEZ010000037.1 GCA_028684915.1 Desulfobulbus sp. | reverse complement strand
CCTTGACAATAACAGCGCCTTTCTCGCTTAAAATCTGCGACATATATTTTTTTTCGCGGCTGTAGTTTTGCGCCGCCAATACCACCACGACAATCAGCAGAATTCCCACCGATCCAATAATAATCCAGGGTGATGTGGGCAATTGCCACCGGCTGCCGCGACGTGTCTTTGGAATCATGATGCCCTCAAGTAATCATTCTTTTTTTATCTTACTATATACAAGGTGGGTATTTTAGCAACAATCAATGTCAATGACGATAACGGTGGGTAATAAAACCCCACATCGCGTGGCACCGAACCTTGAAATGCTCAAATGATTCGACAAAAAAACTATATAAATATTATAATATCAATATGTTATACGACAAATTGAATCCATGGCACGCAATTTGATAAGAACCATGCAAACGGCAACCATGGTGCCATGAACCTCTTCGTAGAACACAAAAAGATTAGGAGAAATAATCATGAAAAAATCGATACTCGCCCTTGCAGCGGCAGCAACTTTCACCCTGATCGGCACCCAGGCTATGGCCTGCTACTGGGATGGATACTGGGGCGGCCCCATGGGCGGACCGATGGCAGGGGTCCAAAGCAACGGCAAATATCAGGACTTTTACGAGAAAACGGCTTCGCTCCGACAGGATCTCGCCGGAAAGCAAGGTGAGTACAACGCACTTATGGCCAGTTCCAATCCCAATCCCAAACGTGCCGCAGAACTCAATCGGGAAATCACTGTTCTCCATGATCAATTGAGCGCTAAGGCCCGTTCGTCTCACCTGCCGGGTCCGAATACGCGACACTATGCTCGTATGGGTGGATACGGCATGGGCGGATGTTGGTAAAAATGAATCGGGAAATGGCGGCGCAGCCAAATACGGTTCAATTGTGCCGTCTTTAAGGGAGCAATCAGAAGGAAATGATGGCTTCAGGGAAATTAAATCGTACATGCGAAACACAGCACAGGAGAAATAATCATGAAAAAATCGATACTCACCCTTGCAGCAGCAGCAACTTTCACCCTGATCGGCACCCAGGCTATGGCCTGCTACTGGGATGGATACTGGGGCGGCCCCATGGGCGGACCGATGGCAGGGGGCCAAAGCAACGGCAACTATCAGGACTTTTACGAGAAAACGGCTTCGCTCCGGCAGGATCTCGCCGGAAAGCAAGGTGAATACAACGCACTTATGGCCAGTTCCAATCCCGATCCCAAACGTGCCGCAGAACTCAATCGGGAAATCACTGTTCTCCATGATCAGTTGAGCGCTAAGGCCCGTTCGTCTAACCTGCCGGTTTTCAATATGGGGCACCATGCCGGAATGAGTGGGTATGGTGGGTGTGGATGCTGGTAGGGTACAGATAAGAAAAACGACACGGCTGGATGCGGCAGCCGTGTCGTCATTTTTTGCAGGGAGCGTTCATTATGTGGGGTTGCGATTACACATCGATGTCAAGAGGCTGGGAGGGCGTTTTCCCCCCTTGGGGATTTCTGTCGCTCCTGATATGGGGCGTTGTCATCTTGCTGATAGCTTATTTGGCAATCCGGCTCATGAAAACCCAGGAGCGTAGTTTGCGAGGGTCATCTAAGGATCGACTTGATTCCTTGGCCATTTTAAAAGCACGTTTTGCCAGTGGAGAAATTTCAGAGGAACAATTTGTCAAAATGAAAGAGATGCTTTCCGGGTCATAATGGCTGTAAGATTCCTTGCCGAGAGATCCAGATCTCACCACCAATACAGCTACGCCCGACAACTACAACCGACAGAGGTGGCTCCATAAATCAATCCACCGACGAAGAGACGATGGTTGCAGATTAGTTGCGGCGAAGCTAGTATGCGCGAGCTGATTGAAAAAACGCTCAAGGGGTGGAAGGGGACGAAATGACAACTTTATCTAAAACCATGCTCAAAATTGGTGACGTGCTCAACAACAAATGGGTGATTCTTGGCTTCATCGACAAGGGGGGAATGGGTGAGGTCTATCGGGCACACCAGGCCAATTTGAATCGTGATGTTGCGATCAAGGTTGTTTCACGGGAATGGCTCGAATCCCTTGACGAGGGGAGCGGAGAGACCGAGACAATGGTTCAGCGGTTCCGACGGGAAGTGCAGGCCATGGCCCAGATTCGCCATCCCAATGTGCTGCAGGTTTTTGACTATGATTCCATCATCGTAAAAAAGGGCGATCAAGACGTCTCCATAGAGTATATCGCCATGGAATACATTCCCGGCGGGTCCCTGTGGGTCACCATGTCGGAAGAAGGTTTTTACCCGGATGAAGCCGCCGTTTATAACTGGATAAAGCGGTATTTCATGCCGGTGCTTGCCGGGGTGAAGGCTTTGCACGATAACGGCATCGTGCACCGTGACCTCAAGCCTGAAAATATTTTCATGGACCAGGATACCCCAAAGATCGCTGACTTTGGACTGGCGCGTTCTTGTAACCTGAAGCCGGTAACGCAATCCATCGATGTCAAAGGGTCCCCGCCCTATATGTCTCCGGAACATTACTTCGATTTTAAAAGGGCTGATCAACGCGCCGACATCTATTCCCTCGGTAAAATTCTTTTTGAAGCTGTCGATGGCAAAATCAAACCCGGAACTCTTCCATTTAGAGTGGCTAAACTGGCCGAGACTGAAACACCTTTTTTTCATGAACTGGACCAAATTATTCAAACGGCCACGGTGGAGAGCAAAGACGAGCGGACGAAATCCGTTCAGGAGTTGTTCGATCAACTCGAACGTGCGATTCATGCATTAGAGATGCGCAACAAGGTCGAGCAATCACCTCGCCCGCATAACGCATTCCAACTTTTGCGATCTAAATGGATGTGGGGAGGTCTATTTGTCGTGGCGATGTCGGTATTGTCGATAACCGTTTGGCACTTCACGAGTGACCACGAATTTGATTTACTGAAGAACAACATATCAACAGGATCAAGCCAAGAAAAACTTCAAGCTAAACCAGGTAACGTAACAGTCACCGAAACGCCAGATACAGGAAACGTTTCGTTTGCGTCTGAGCATATTGGAAAGAATCATATTATTAATGGAGGGGAATTCACGATTCCATCGATTTCATCTAAAATTAAAGAGCAATCGGTGCAGGTCACCCCTTTTTACATGGATGAGTTTTTCGTCACCAACCAACAATTCGTCGATTTTTTGAATCACAATCTTTCACAGATCACCCTAGAAAGCGGAACTGTGAAAGGGGGAGGCGCAAACTGGTTCTTGTTGGGCGAAGTGCGCGCGGGATACGAACCAATCGTTTACCGAAACAACGAATTTCATGTCAATGATCCCTCCCACGCCTCGAATCCAGTTTTGCGAGTTACCGGCTATGGCGCTTCAGCTTTTGCAACCTACTACGGCAGACGTTTGCCGACAGAGATGGAGATGCTGTATGTGATAGTCAAGGGCGCAGACAGCTCGAAAATGAATAATGAACTTTCAGAAAGTGTGAGTGGAGGTCCAAGCGAGAGAAATTTGAGCGCTGACAATAGAGCCGCATCAAGATCTTCCATCTTTCTCTTGTCTGCAGCATCGTTTTTTCCGAATCTGTTGGGTATTAAAGGGTTGAATCATGACATCGGTGAATGGATTTATCGCGAGCAAGCTGCCGTCACAGATCCGTCGAAAACGAATCGTTATGCGGTCGTTGGTGGTGTCGAAGGGGAGGCTAAAGATAAGAGCTCCTTGCCCTCGATCGTTAATCGTTTCCCCTGGGAAGGATTCGAAGAGATTGGCTTTAGAACAGTGAAAAGCACCACCGCCAGCAATTCTGCGAGATAGACGAGAATGAGAATAGCGGTGATGTCGGATATTCATGGGAATTTTGAAGCGTTTATCCGTTGCTTGCACGATACCGAGCGGTCAGGTGTCGACCGGATTGTCAATCTTGGTGACGCAATAGGGTACGGTCCGCAACCAGAAGAGGTGCTCGGCCTATTGGAAAGAAGAGGCATCCCGAATATTTTGGGCAATCATGAGTTGGCTGTCGTCGATAAGGATGCTCGCGGCGATCTTTCACCACTTGCGATCAGATCATTGGAGCAGACTCTGAAATATCTGTCGGCCGCATCTCTGTTATATATTAAAAATCTTCCATCCGTTCGGGAAATGGAAGGAGCGTTGTTGGTACATGGCTGTCCGCCTGATTCACCGACGACCTATTTGCATCATATGAGTTTACCTGAAATTCGAGAACTCTTTGCGGCGACTCAATTTGATATCGCCTTTGCGGGGCATTCCCACCGCTTGATGCTCATTCACTATGATGAAAAAAAACTTGAGGTTGCCTCGTTGCGGCACGATCTCCTTCAGCTTAGACCTGGTTGTCGACATATCGTCAATGTTGGCTCGGTCGGCCAACCTCGAGACGGCGATCCGCATGCAAAATACGTTATATGGGACAACTGTCGCAACACGTTGGAGATTAGGCGAATTGGTTATGACATAGCCCAGACAGCGCTCTTGATCAGGGAGCGCGGTTTTCACCAAAGGGATGCGGAAAGGCTCTTTTCCGGCACCTGCTCAGACTAAAATTTATCAACAAACGTTGCGTGACAAAAGATCGTGGAGAGCAACTATGGTGCGGGGTTAGGAGTCAAGGATTTTTGCAGGTTGAGAGGGGCGAAGCGCCCGTGTGGCATTGAGCAAGGCAAGCAGGGCTGTCCCCATATCGGCAAATACCGCCTCCCACATGGAGGCCAAGCCAAAGGAGCCGAACACCAGAAAGACCGCCTTGACGGTCAAGGCGAGGACGATATTCTGGAGAACAATGTTTCGGGTGTGTTGCGCGATGTCTATAGCCTCAGCTACCTTGGATGGCGCATCAGTCATCAGCACCACATCGGCGGTTTCGATGGCCGCGTCGGAACCCAGGGCGCCCATGGCCACTCCGACATCGGCCCGGGCAAGAACCGGGGCGTCATTGATGCCGTCACCGATAAAGGCCGTCGCACCATGCCGATAGCGTTTCGCACGAATCTGTTCAAAAATGCGGACTTTGTCTTCTGGAAGCAACCCGGCGAAAAAATGATCCAGCTTGAGTGTCGATGCTATGTCAGCGGCTGCCGATTCGTTATCGCCGGTCAGCATGACAAGTTGGGAAACGCCGGCGGCACGCAGCCGTTCCACGGTGACCCGTGCATCCGCTTTGAGTTGGTCACCGATGAGGAGGTATCCAGCGTATTGGCCGTCGACCACCACATGCACCACGGTGCCATTGGCACCGCAGCTCCCATGGTCAATATCGTGCGCGTGAAGTAAGGCGTCGTTGCCCACCTCAATACGCTTGCCATCGTACACCGCGCTAACGCCTTTGCCGGGGATAGCCTCGTGCTCTCGAACCAGGGAAGCCTCGACAATTAAGCCCTTGGCTCTCGCTGCCTCGACAATTGATTTGGCAATGGGATGATCGGAGTGGAGTTCGGCTGCCGCCGCCATGTGCAACAGCTGATCAGCAGTAAAGCCGTTGTCCGTCACGACTTGATTGACAGTGAAGACGCCTCGCGTCAGAGTGCCGGTTTTATCGAAGACAACGGTTTTCACCTTGGCCAGGGCATCGATGAACATCGAGCCCTTGATGAGGATGCCGCTCCGCGAGGCCCGGCCAATGCCCCCGAAATACCCCAACGGGATGCTGACCACCAAGGCGCACGGGCAGGAGATAACCAACAAGACTAGAGCTCGATAGATCCAGGTGGAGAACTGGGCGCCCTCAATGAACAGGGGCGGCGCCAGCGCGATGACCGCCGCAATCCCCACCATCGCTGGCGTGTAATAACGGGCAAAGGTGGTGATGAATTTTTCGGTGGTCGCCTTGCGGGTCATCGCGCTTTCCACCAGTTCCAGCACCCTGGCAATGGACGAGGCCTCAAAGGGTTTGGTGACCCGCACCGACAGGGCCGCCAACGTGTTGATGCTTCCGGCCATCACCGCATCACCCGGCCCGACCTGCACTGGAACAGGTTCACCAGTCAATGGGGAGGTGTCCATCTGGGAAACCCCTTCCTCCACTACCCCATCCAGGGCGACCTTTTCTCCGGGCTTCACCAGGATACAATCTCCCACCCGCACCCGATCAGGGGTGGTTTCCATCAAGCCAGTTTCGGTCTTGAGCAACGCATGATTGGGGCGGGCCGCCAGCAATGCGCGCACTGATCGCCGCGATCGGGCAACGGCCCTATCCTGCAGCAATTCGCCGATTTTGAAAAACAGCATCACGCCGACCGCTTCGGACAAGGCGTGAATAGCCATGGCGCCGAGGGTGGCGATGACCATGAGGACATTTTCATCGAAAAAATGCCGCTGGCGCAGCGTGCGCAGGGCACCGGTCAAAACACTCCATCCGGCCAGCAAATAAACGGCAATCATGATAGGATATTCCAGCCAGGCCCATGACGATTGATGCAGTTGCTCTTCAAAAAGCAATTGGCCGGCGAACAACACACCCGCCGCGAGGATGATCGCCACTTGCTGGCGAAGGTCGTCGCCGTGTTCCGGGGCATGGTGCTCGTTATTCGTCATCTGTGCAAAGGGCACGACGGTGACCTCAGGCTCAATGTGCTCGATGACAGCCAATGCTTTTGGGATATCGACAGCCTTCAGGTGCAGCGTGAGGGTGGCAAAATCAAGCACAGCCTCCTCCACCCCCTCGGTTTGCCGCAGGGCATGTTCAATCTTGGCGGCACAGGCGGCGCAATCGAGATTGTTCACCTGAAATCGTATTTCCTGGATCGATGCCATACCTGCCTCCTGGAGTGAGCAATTTATCAATAAAGAATAGGCATCAACCTATTTGTTGGCCAGGCGATAATGCGCGCATAGCGCCGGAAGGTTCGACGCCGGTTGCGCGCACCGTCCTACTGGATGTGGGTGAGCAGTTGCAGCGAGAGATAGGCCCAGAAAAACCAGGCGATCTCTTGGAGTGCCCGCCTGACGTGCCGTGGTCGCACCGGATATGGATCGGGCTCAATTATCCGGAACCGACGAGGGATGAATCGAGGCACCTGACGCGTGTATTCCTCGTAGGTCTGGCCGAATTTACGAGACAAGTTGTGTTCCTCGGCCAGCACCACCAGAGGGTAATAGAGAAGAAAGGCGCCGGCAATAACAATGAGAATCAACAGGTGATTCGAAGCCAGGCCCAGACCGATTACACCGATGCAACTGAAGACATAAAGCGGATTGCGCACGATGGCATATGGTCCTTCGTCAACAATCCGGTCCTCCTTGTAGCCGCTGATATAAACGCTGCACCAAATACGGCCCAAAACGGCGATCACGACTAAGGTGAACCCAACAAGATCCGCCAGGTGGTCGGTCACACTTTCCTTGGGCCAAGAGGGGGGCGTGGCCAGTTGCAGGATTGTGCAGGCCAAGATTACGGCAAGGGAAACAGGGTGCCGCAATCTGATGGCCCATTCAAAAGAGGTCCCTTTGGAGCCCCAATATTCTCGCAAATGTGTCATGGATAACGTTTCGTATAATTGTATTATGGCAAGTGCTATATAGTCACTGGACCGTTGGAATTTCGGACTGCATAACAAATTTCAAACACTCAATTGCCCGTAACAGCTGCACCCAATTGTTGATCAAGACGACCTCCCTGGACTGTTCGAGCCACCGCTCCCCCGGCCTTGATCTCAGATATCAGCCGTCATGAGGCCCGTTGTGAAACCGCAGGCTGACCAGGCTGTCCTGGGGAGCGATTAGGGGAATTTGGGCGTTGAATGAGGAGGTCAGCGTGCCACGACTGGGAATGATGCGAGGGGCGCACTCCGCGACCACCTGGCGAATGGGCTGGCCTTCACGGTTTTTCAGCGTCACATCGACATGTCCTTTGATAACTCCTCGGCCACCAGCGACTTTTCGCCGCACCTGGCCATCGACCAAGATGCTGTTCTCGTTTTGCTTGGCCACAACTTGAGTGATCTGCACATCGGAATTCGAGAGGATATCCACAGCCAATTCATCGGCGTTCAAAGGTTTTTTTGACGCAACGGAGCAGGCTGTCATGGACAGCAAAATTACCGTTGCGGAAACAGTCGTATAAAAAAATTTCATCTGATTCATAGTGTTGCCTCATGCTCTTGTGGTTGCGGAAAGGCCAGGAGGCCCAATGGGCTCCTCAACGGAGTAAGAATGCATGTATTACCCGCGATGCGATCCGTTGTGATATTGCACATCCACGTAACTGCCTTGGGAAACCAGCGTCGGGATGCGCGTGGTGAAATGATTTTCAACGGCTCCGGCTCTATACGCTCCTGTCGATGCTATTGGGGAAAATGTCTGTTCAATAGTCTTCCCTTGACCGTCGCGGATGCTGACGTCAACGCACCCAACCGGCAGCGGGCCTTTCGTTTCCTTAGTTCGCCGCACCACTCCTTCAATGACCACACTATCCCCTTCTTGCCTGGCGGATGTGTTGGCAATACGCGTATCGATTTTTCCAGATTGAACCTTCACGGCAATGGCCTCTTGTTCGTTTTGTTCAGCTGACACTTGTGATGCAGCGGCAAAGCAGAACAGACATGCGGCAAAAACAGCTGCATTTTTTATTGAGTTTGGACGATTCATGTATCACCTCATGACTTATTGGTTTTTTTGATGAGTTGCTGTTGTTTAAAAACTAACTAATTGATCAATTATATCATGTTCTTTTCGTGAAGCAATTTTGTGATATATACACTTCCTTGCAAATATTCTTTACAGTTATCAGCAATATCGACAAACACAAATCCAATGATATGCATTCCTCCTATCGCATGCACGTGTTTTACCGTCGCATGCGTGCTAATGAGTCGCGTTCCAAGAAAAAACGTCAAATAAAAATCAACACTACTGGATGAAAAAGGTGAGACTCGAATAGCTGCACCACCAGAGCTGACGTCATGCAACCATCCACTGCGACAGATGCCACCGTTTGTAATTTTGACAACAATCTCTGATATATCAAAAACATTGCAGAGTTCATTTAAATGGGCACGATCATGAATTCTTTCCCCTATCAAGTTTTCATTGTCGGCAATAAAGCAGTCGAATAAACTTGTTGTATTCGTCTTTTTTTTACAATTTTTTGTTTTGTAAAAAAAATGCTTGTCGAGTGCTTGCCTGGAAGTATGCCTGTGTGATACAGGCGCCGTATTGCACAAGATTATTTTTTTCATGTGTGTCATTTTGGTTGACAGCATTCATGCAGCCGACTCGCCGCGCTCTCCGGTACTGATTCGGATGGCATCATCGACCGGTGACACATAGATCTTGCCGTCGCCGCGCAATCCTGTTCGCGCCGCTCGCTCTATGGTTGCTATAATCGCCTCAACCAATACGTCGTGGCAGATCAGCTCGATTTTCACCTGCGGGAGGAAATCCACCATATCTTCGGTTATTTTTTCCGGCTCGTTTCGCACTCGGCCCCGACCGAATCCATAGATGTCAGAGACGCTCAAACCAGTCAGCCCATCAATCTTTTGTAACGCGAGCGTCACCTCGCCAAGTTTGTGCCGTTTGATATATGCTTTAATTTCTTTCATGACAGGTCCTCGCAGCCCATTCATTTTATTTGCAGCTTGCTTGCGGCAACGGGCGTTTCCCGCTCCACGGTGACCGCAAACCACTTGTATATTGCCGGAATCACCAGGAGGGTCAGTAAAGTTGAGGTAACCAACCCGCCGATCACCACCGTTGCTAACGGCCGTTGCACTTCGCTCCCTGTACCAGACGAAAAGAGCAGGGGAATGAGGCCGAGGCTGGCACAGAGTGCGGTCATCAGCACCGGGCGCAACCGTAGACAGGCTCCTCTCACGGAGGCTTCATCAATGGGGACGCCGTCTTTTACCAGTTGGTTCAGGTAAGTGACGAGGACCATGCCATTGGCCAACACGATACCAAAGAGGGCAATAAAACCGACAGATGCCGGGACGGATAAATTCTGGCCAGACACCCATAACCCGGCAACCCCTCCCACCAAACCCAAGGGGATATTAAGAAGGATGAGAGCCGTGTTTTTCAGGGAATTAAAACTGCTGAATAATAAGAGCGAAACAATGAAAATAGTGACAGGGACCACCACAGCCAGACGTTTGTTGGCCTCCTGTTGCAACTCGAATTGCCCTCCCCAACTGGTAATGTAACCTGGGGGAAATTTTACCTGAGTCTCAATGGCCGCTTGAGCATCCTGGACAAATGACCCCATATCCCGACCACGCACGTTACATTGCACGGTTATGAATCGTTGATTGTTCTCGCGTGTCACCTGACGTGGTCCAACAATTTCTTCGATATCGGCTAGTTCTGCCAAGGGGATGTTAAGACCGGTAGATGATTTCACCACTATGCGCCGAATGGCATCCACGCTGTCCCTGCTTTTGGGTTCATACCAAACAAGAATATCGAATCGCCGGATATCCTCGAATATCTGCCCTGCCTTTTCCCCGCCCACCGCTGTGCGAATTACCTCCTGCACATCTGCCACGTTTACACCGTAGCGGGCCAAGGCTTGATGTTTCATTGAGATTCGCACCTGAGGCGTTCCGGTGGTTTGGTCCTTTTGCACATCAGCGGCGCCTTTCACCGTCCTGATAACTTTTTCCACTTCCGCCGCTTTTTCCTTGAGCACTTCCGCATCAGGTCCAAATATTTTTATAGCCAGCTCAGCCTTGGTGCCCGTCAGGAGTTCATCGACAGCGGCAGCAATGGGTTGGGTAAAGTTGAATTGCACGCCGGGGAAATTTTCAAAGGCCTCGCTCATCTCGGCGTATAAATCATCCGGATTTTTGGCGGTCACCCACTCTTTTTGGGGCTTCAACCCCACAAAAGCTTCGGCGCTATTAACTGGGTCAGCATGAGCCCCGACCTCACCACGGCCAACCCGCGTCACGATACGCACCACTTCAGGAAATTTTTCCATAAGCTGGTTTTCAAACCGAGTCATGGTGTCACGCGCTTCCTCAAGTGATATTGATGGGGCCATGGTAGCCCGCACCAAGAGATCTCCTTCGTTGAGTCGAGGAACGAACTCGGAGCCTAAGCGTGGGAAAATCAGCGCACCGATGACAAGAATACCCACAGCCAAAGCTACAGCCAGGCGACGCCGCCTTACAAAAAAATGCACCATGGGCTCATATACTTTGAGACAATAGCGAATGATGATCGGTTCGTGAGTTTCTCCGAAAGTCTTGCTGCTTTTGGGGCGCCGCATAAGGATATGGGCAGCGACAGGGGCGAGAAAAAGAGCAAAAATAAGGGAACCCAACATAGCGATTGCCAGCGTGGTGGCCAGCGGCCGAAATGTTTTACCCTCCACTCCTTGCAGGGTAAACAGGGGCAAAAAGACGATGATGATGATAAGGATCGAGAAAAAGATAGGACGACCGACTTCAGAACAGGCTCGCATCACAATGTGCAAACGTGATTCTGAAGGATCTGCTTCTCGCAACATACGATCCACATTTTCCACCATGACGATCGTTCCATCCACCAGCATCCCGATCGCGATAGCAAGCCCGCCCATGGACATGAGGTTGGCGGATATCCCGAACAAATACATCAAGATAAACGTGAAAAGAATGGAGAACGGTATGGAGAGTGTCACCACCAGACTGGGACGAATACCACCGAGAAACAAAAGGATGATCAAGGTTACCAAAACGACGCCCTCCAAAAGAGCGTCGGTAACGGTTTTAATACACTTGGCCACCAAAGTGGCTTGATCATAATAGGGGACAACTTTAATTCCTGGGGGGAGCACCTTGTTGATCTCCACAAGGCGCTGTTTGGTTTTCTCGATAACCTCGGAGGTGTTGGTCCCGATAAGCTTCAGCACCATGCCAACCACCGCCTCACCCTTGCCGTCCCTTGTGGAGAGACCTTGGCGCAGTTCCCCGCCTATTTCCACATCGGCAACCTGATGCAGGTAAACAGGAGTACCATCCGCCGTCTTAAGCACTATATCCTTGAGGTCGGCTATGTCATTGGCCAGCCCCACGGATCGCACCAAGTACTGCTCCGCATTCTTTACAATGTATTGAGCCCCCACGTTTGAGTTGTTGGTCTTGATAGCGGTGATCACTTCGCCAAGGGAGAGCTTGTAGCGGAGTAGTTCAGCCGGACGTATCTTGATCTGATACTGTTTGACCTCGCCACCGAGGGAGAGCACCTCCGTGATGCCGGGAACTGTTTGGAGATTGAATTTAATCAGCCAGTCCTGAATTTCTCGAAGCTCCTGGGGAGTGCGCTTACCAGTCTCGTCTTCAACAAAATAAAAAAGAATCTGACCGAGGCCTGTGGAAATTGGCCCCATTTCCGGATCGCCGAATCCATCGGGAATCTCTTCCTTGGCGACCTGCAACCTCTCACCAACCAGTTGCCGGGCAAAATAGATATCGGTGCCGTCCTTGAAGTAGATGTTAGTCACCGACAGACCGAAGTTCGACACCGAACGGATCTCGCGCAGGTTGGGAAGACCGTTCATGGCGACTTCCACCGGATATGTGACATACTTTTCCACTTCTTCGGGCGCCAAGCCTTCGGTTTCCGCAAAGACCTGCACCAGCACGGGTGTGACATCGGGAAAAGCATCCACCGGCAAGCGTTGGTAGCTCAAAGATCCGGCCGCCAGGACGAGCAAGCCGAGCACGCACACCAGCAGCCTGTTGAGGAGTACAAATTGAAAGATTCTGTTCATGGTCGGTTCTCCTCAATGACCGTGTCCGTCGCCAAAAGCGCTTTTTGAAAGCTGCGCCTTGAGGGTGAAGGTGCCGGTGAGCGCATAGGTCGCCCCTGCGGAAAGACCGGAGGTGATTTCCACATGGGTCGCATTGGATCGCCCGACTTGCACCGGCTCAGCCTCGAAACCTTGCGGAGTGGCGACGAAAACCATGGTCTTCTCTTCCACGGTCTGGAGCGCTGTTTTCGGAACGACCAACGCAGCCTCCTCGCCTTCGCCAACCACCACACGGGCGGTGACGAACATCCCTGCTCGCCACAGTCCTGCCGGATTGGGCAGGATCACCCGCGCCAAGGCAGTCCGGGTTTCCTCTTTCACCACCGGCGCAATGTAGGCGATGGTGTTTTCGACATCGGGTGTGTCCTGCCCTGTGGCGATGAAGATTTCCTGTCCTTGACGGATATGCTGCAAATCCTTGGGGTAGATGTTGAAATTGACCCAGAGTGTGCTCAGATCAGCAATCATGAACGCATCCGTGTCCTCTTTCAGGGTCTCTCCCAAAGTGATGTGCTTCTCGATGATCGAACCGTCGAACGGGGCGACGATCTCGAACCTGGTGTAGGATGCGCCGGCCTGGCGTTTGGGAAGCAGGCGGATATACTCCTCCGCTAGACCGAGCGAGTGCAATTTTTGCCTGGCCGCACGCGTGGCGATGTTGGATTCGGCAACCGCTTGCTTGGCGTCGAGATAATCCTGTTCTGCCGATATTTTCTTTTGCCAGAGCCGCTCTTCCCGAACATACTTCGCCTGGGCCAGGGCTAATTTTTCGATGGCCGCAAGATACTCCGCTTGCACATCGGCAAGCTCCCGGCTTTCGATGACAGCAAGGATCTCGCCCTGGCGGACAACATCGCCAACGCTTTTGCGCACCTCGCGGACCACGCCAGACAGCCTGGGCACAACGTGCGCCAAACGATCATTGTTGATGCTCACCTCCCCCTGCAATTCAAGATAGTTGAGCAGTTTTCCCGGACCGGCTTGCGCCACCTGGATGCCGAACCGCTGCTGCTCTTCCTTGGAGAGGAGAATGACATCCTCCTCTGCTTCCTCGCCCTCCTTCTCCGCATGCGGCGATGCCGGAAGAGCTGCGGAATCGGGCTTTTCACCTGCTTCCTGTGCGTAGGCCGGGCGCGTTCCCGGCAGATCAAAAATAGCTCCTGCCATAAAGCAGGACAGCAGACCGATCCCAAAGCCCATCAACAACGTTGCTCGTTTCATGATTGTTTGTTCTCCGTTTGTGGACGCGCTTCGGTCACTTCAGTCAGCGGGGTCGCAATCAACCGTTCGACATCCACGACCGCCTTGTGATAGTTGGACAACGACGTGATGTAACTCTCTTTGGCCATGAACAGCGTTCGCTGCGCATCCAGCAATTCCAGGAAATCGAACTTGCCTTCCCGAAAACCTTCCTTGGTATCCTCGAAAACCTTTTGGGCCGCTGGAACGATGTCGTTCTGCAGGCTTTTTGATTCGGCATGAGAGGAGGCCAGCATCTGATAGGCATCGCTCAAGGTGGAAGCGGCCTTCGCGCGGGAGGTTCGAGATTCCTCGCGAACCTTGGCCCGCCGGTGTTCGGCCTCGGCAATATTCCCCTGATTGCGATCAAAGAGCGGCAGGGGGATGGAGACGCCGACCATTAAGGCGGAATCGTTCGTGTCGTTGTAGAATTGCATACCGCCACTCACCGTGAGATCAGGGATTTGCTTGGCCTTTTCCACCGCCAGTGTGGCGTCGCGTTGCTCCTTTTCTTTGACCCATCGGGCGATATCGGGGTTGCGGTCCAGGTAGGCGTTAAGCGCCTCGGGCGAAGGAATGGGGGCGAGCGTATCCAGCTTGCCGCTCACCTGCTGAAAGGTGACGGCTCCGAGCCCCATGCTGGTCGCCAGACGGTTGCGTGCGGCAATGAGTTCGTTTTTGGTGCGAGCGAGTTGAATACCGGTTTCAGAGAGTGCGACCCCGGCCTTGGTTCCTTCCAACGGAGATATTTTGCCCGCCTGAACCCGCTCCAACACGGTGTCGCGAGCGCGTGCGGCAAGCCGGACCAACTCTTCCGCCAGCTTGACTTTTTCCTGCCCGGTCAATACATCGAGAAAATTTCTATTAGCGTCGGCCAGGACATCAAGTTTCTTGCTCTCCACATCCCAATCGGCCAACTCTTTCTCCGCCGCTGCCAAATGCGTGCGTTTGGAGCGCTTGCCCCCCAATTCGATGAGTTGTCCCAACTGCACTGAAGAGGACGCAATCTCGAAGCCGCTGTACATTCCGGAGCCGCCAAAATCGGACATACTGTAGCTGAGATCAGGATTGGGCAGCAGGCCTGCCTGCAGCGTCCTTGCCTCGCCTATTCTCGTGTCCCAGGATATGGCGGCCAACTCCGGGCTTCCCATCAGGGTTTGCGCCAAGACCTTGTCAAGCGTAAGCACGTCCGTGATCTCCTGAACCGTTGCTTTGGCCTGCTCCGCTCTTGGGGAATCGACGGGTTGTGTGTGTTGCGACGCTTTCCCCATAGGCGACGGTTCCTGTCTGATCGACTCGGGTGCGCGCTTGGCTCCGGCGCAACCACTCAAGGTCACAGCAAGGAGAATTCCCCAAATTAACTGTTTGTGCATGGCTGAGTAGTGGGTGGATGTTGATTGGGATCGTCCTGTTTGAGGTCAAGTAGCCTTGGAAAACAAGGACGACCGTGGTTCCTCCTGTAAGGCAATCACCATGCCATACCCTGACCCACTGTTTAGCCAGAATGGTGATTGGCCGCAAACATCCCGAAACTAATAAGGAAAGAGATCAAGCTTGCCCGGCAGGATTCATTGCCTCCTCGTGGACACGTAAGAAGACAGGCGGCGTTTGCCCGGATGGTGAAGAGAGGGAAGAAAAAAGAGTGAAAGGATCTTTCAATGCGTTGAAAGATCCTTTTAGCCCCGGGAGGGAAAAGGGCACAAGTATTGGCGGGAAGGCGAGGGTTTGGTTGGTTGTCAGCCGTGGGCTCAGCAAAGCGTGATCTTCAGGGCATCCGGCTGTTTGTATGGCTTTTTGTTGGCGCGAGCAGGAGAATTCATGTGGTGGCCTTTCCCGTGCCGGCCAGGCTGCGCCATATCTATCTGTCTTTACTGGCGAAGCTATTCGAGAGCGAACATTATCGTGTTTGGCTGGTCACTTTGCTGAGCAATGGATTTGGCATATAGATTGCTCATACCAAGAAGCTTGCATGGTGCAAGCTCACATTAGATTGTTTTCAACAAAGGAGTATGTATGATCAAAAAGTTGACGGCAGTAACTGGCATGTTGGTCTTGGCATCGTTTATCGCAACCAGTGCTTTCGCGGCATCGCATACAATGTCGACAAAAAAGAGTTATGCAATCGCGAATAAACAGCATGTTACAGCGAATAAACAGCATGTTGCGGCGAAAAAACAGAACGTTACGGTGAAAAAAACACATTATAGCGAATCAGGTCACCATTAATCTCCACTCTTGGAGCCAGGAGCATCCTGGCTCCAAGAGTTTCTGCATTCAATCATTTTGCTCTAATTGATAATCATGTATTTTTTTTCGTAACGTAGGCCGGCTTATTCCAAGTATTGCACAGGTTTCGCCCAAATTCCACCGGGTGAATCGCAGCACTTTATTGATGTGATTACGCTCCAGTTCCTCAAGGCTGACCAACGAATCGGCCACATTTTCCTGGAGTTCCTCTCGTTTGTGCGCGGCATGTTTGTCAATTTTCCAGTTTTCGTCGAGTTCGAGGGTATCGCGGGTCGACATCACCAAGCCTCGATGGAGAACATTCTGCAGTTCCCGAATATTGCCCGGCCAATCGTATTCCTGGAATTCAGCGAGATGGGCATTGGGAATGCGAAGCACATGCTTATGCATCTCTTGATTTAAACGATTCAAAAAACACTCTGTCAGAGGAATGATGTCTTCCTTTCGCTCGCGGAGCGGCGGGATTTGGATGGTAAAGACCTTCAGGCGAAAATAGAGGTCTTCACGGAACGTCTTGTGCTGAACCATCTCGTTTAAATCCCGATTGGTCGCAGCAACGACTCGGGCCAGAAAGGGAACCGTCTGCACCCCGCCGACCCGCTGAATTTCCCGCTCCTGTAAAACACGTAATAACTTGGCTTGGAATTCCAGGGGTAACTCACCGATCTCGTCGAGAAACACTGTCCCATGACCAGCATATTCAAGTTTGCCGATCTTCCGTTGTACCGCACCAGTAAAGGCCCCTTTCTCATGACCAAATAATTCGCTCTCCAGCAGGGTGCCCACAATAGCCGCACAGTTGATAGCAATAAATGGCTCTTCCGGACACGAGGTGTGGTGGATGGTCCGGGCGACCAATTCTTTGCCGGTCCCTGTTTCTCCTGCAATCAAAACATTCGTTTGGCTCTGCGCCACTTGGGCAATAGCCTTGATCACCCCTAGCATGGCAGCACTGCGACCGATCAGCTGATCCGGCTTGTACGATTCCGAGATGACGTGGCACAACCTGGTCAGACGCTCCTGCCGCTTCCGCTGGACCAGGATTTTTTCCAGCAACAGATCGAGCGCATCTAGGTCGATGGGTTTGTAGAGATAATCGACCGCCCCGAGACGGATCGCCTTGAGGGTGGCATCGGTATCATGAAAGGCTGTGATCATGATGGCGTCACCGTTGAGCTTCTCCTCTTTGGCCTTGGCTAGCACTTCCGGGCCATCAAGATCGGGCAGCTGGACATCCATGAGGACCATATCCGGTTCTGTGGTTTGCCAAAGCTGCAAGCCGCCGAGTCCGGAATTGGCCACTTCGACACTGTAGCCCTTACCCTTAAAGTACAGTTCGAGGGTGCGGGCCAAGGAGGGGTCGTCGTCAACAACCAATACTTTCTTCAAAGAGCCCCCTGATCCGTGGAGAATGCCAACAGAAACGTCGTGCCTTTGCCTTCGATGCTCGTCACCTGAAGTGTGCCGCTGTGGGCTTCCACGATCTTTTTCACAATACTTAATCCAAGCCCTGTGCCTTTTTGCTTGGTGGTAAAGAACGGCTGGAAAATGGTCTGCAGATGTCGAGAGGGAATGCCTGAACCATGATCCGTGATGGAAACCGTCGCAAAGGTTTTGCCTTCGCCACACGACCTGCCAAAAACGATTTCGATGGACCCACCCTCACCACTTGCTTCCACCGCATTCTTGAAAATATTAGTCAAAACCTGTTCGATTTTGGCAGGGTCGGCCTGCACCTTGGGGACATCGTCCGCGTTCTCCTGATGCACGTGGATATCACGAGAGGATAAGGCTTCCTGTATCGTTGCCAAGGATTTCTCAGCCAGCTCGACAAGAGAAACAGAGGCGGTCTGCAACGACAAGGGGCGACTGTAATTCAAGAGATCACAGAACATTCTATCCAATTGCGATACTTGATCAAGCGCTATCTCGTAATGTTCGTACAAGGACGAAGTCCGGAGCAGTGACCGACCAATGATCTGGATGTTCAGTTTAATTGAGGTGAGCGGATTGCGCATTTCGTGCGCGACACTGGCGACCAATTCACCGATCGCGGCCATTTTTTCAAATTGTATTAATCGTACCTGAGTGGTCTTGAGTTCATCGTAAGCTTTTTGCAAGGATTCTTCCTTGTTTTGTAATGTGGAAACGGACAATGAGAGTTGTTGCGCCATATTGTTGAAATTCGACGCCAAGACTCCAATTTCATCATCGCTGGAACATGCCACGCGTTGTTCAAGCTCTCCTTCGGCCATGCGTCTGGAGGCATTCGCCATTGCGACGATGGGGCTGACAACTTGTCGACTGGTGGCATAGGCCATGAAGAGACAGATCACCATAACCAGCGCACTGGTGGCCAGGATGACCGTCTTAATCCATTGCAGCGGCCCCAAAGTCTCTTCCAGGGTCATTTCAGCCAGCATGCCCCATTCATACTGTGGGAGCCAGAGAAATGCACCCATGACGTGCTTTCCCGTATAGTTGTTGTAAACAGCGGTACCCGTTTTACCGAGCAGAGCCTGCTGGACACCGTATGTTTCAATGTTTTTTGAAAAAACTTCTGAACGGTTCAAAAATCTCGACTGCGAAATCATTTGACCGTTTTTATTAACCAGATACGCTTCGCCCGTCTGACCAAGTCCGATGAGATCATTCATCACGGGATCAATCGTCAGCGAGAGGTTTAAGATGGCGACAATAAAGGCAACCGTTTCTCCTTGCTCCGAACGAACACGAACAGCGATATCCATGGCCCAGTTCTCTTGGCCATCGGGGTAGATCTGCCCTGAGGCAGCGTCCTGATCGTTTTGCAGGCGATCCAACACCGATTCGCGCTTGAAATCTGGAGTTAAGCGGGCACCTTTACTGGTTGAAACGGCGAGGATCTCCCGTGCGGGCGAAATAATGAAAACACTCGTATAGGCAGGTGAACGTGCCTGGGTGGTGGCAACGGCACCGTTCAGGAGGTCGAGATAGTTGGTCGACGATTGTTTTATGTCCTGAAGCCAGCAGGCATCTTTGCACGCGTCCCGAATAGAGGGTAATTTGGCCAGCAGGCTGATATCGTCAAGGCGTTCGTGGACCCATGCATCCACATGCTTGGCGTGATCCTCGGCAATGGTCATCAGATGTTGGGCTCCTGTGGTGGTCAAGGCTCGCTGCGCAAGAAGATAGGTCACATAACCGGTGATCCCAATAGGGGTGAGCGTAAGCAGGATCATAAAAGCAAAAAATCGATGGGAAAGTTTTTTCCTGATACATTGCATGGCGGACCTCTTGCTTCAAAAGCGTCTGTGTCTGTTCAATCGGAATGACATGGCGATTGCTTTTTTTCTAACAATGGAAACAAAGAGCATGCCAACATGAAAGGTTGTTTGATTTTATTCCAAGGCCTTTTATTGTTGAGCACGTGCCCACGCGCAACGTGATCGGTTTTTTTTCAGGAGCTTCAATGGCACATAGCTTCTCTTACCAAACCACTTTTTGAAAAATTTTGTTTATGTTGCTGACTGGAATTATCTTTGCGCATGACCAATCACAAAATTAGCAATATAAACAGTTGGTTTGTTGCCAACCAGTTCTATTTGTCAGGATAAAATAAAATCCAGGCAATCTCCAGCACCTCCTATTCTGGGGTTCTAAGCCGGAACCGCCGAAAATTCCGACACTTCGATAAAGATTGAGTGTTTTGGCCAAACCTCAAAATCTTGGTTTCTCTACTACCAAGCCCCAGAACTGGCTTCAACCCCTAGATGCGGAACATCTCCGTTCATGAGGACAGTAGTTACTAACGTCCTCAGGTCATCGCAGTAAGCGCGAGCTTTTGAGCCAGCCCGATAATCTCGCTCCTTTGTCTTGTGTTGATGAGCACGTCGAGCAGCGTGAATTTCGTGCGTAATTACGTCTAGTGCTGAAACAGGGTTGAGCTTAGAAAATGGAGAGCAACGTGCACCGCTCGCAGAACCGCATAGAGTCCTACCATCAGCTACGCTCGACCAACGCCAAGGCGCTGGCACTGATCACCCAGATATCGCCGACGGCACGGCGGCACATCCTGCTTAACGGGCCTAGACCTTCCAAAGTGACGGCAAGATGATCGACCTGGATGCGCTTGTGGCTGGATTGGAGTTAAGGTGACGGAATTATCTGGGGTTCCGGCTTATAACCGCAAGCAGTGGTCAGAAAAACTTTGACCACATTAGGATCAAAGTGACGGCCGCTTTCTTTCTTGATCTCAACAAGAGCTTCCTCATGACTCATGGGGGCGTGGTAAGATCTTGTCGAGGTGAGAGCATCATATACGTCAACCACAGCAAAGAGTCTCGCACCAAGGGGGATTTCTTCTCCCTTGAGCCCACGGGGGTATCCACTGCCGTCAAAACGCTCATGATGGGCATAGACAATTTCCGCAGCCTCGCTTAGAAATTCGATTTTGTTCACAATCCCGTAGCCAACTGCCGGATGATTGCGCATTATTTTCTGTTCTTCGTCCGTCAGTGATTCCGATTTCAGGAGAATGGCGTCGGGCACCGCAATCTTCCCCACATCATGCAAGAGCGCACCAAAACCGACAGCTCTTTTCTTGGCCTCATCGAGACCGAACCTCTCGGCCAAGAGAAGCGTATTCTGCCTGACTCGCTGTGAGTGAAGGTGGGTGCCGTGTCCTTCATGTCGAGCGCCGACACAAGCCCGAGAAGTGTTTCTTCATGAGCCCGTACAAGATCTTTCAAGAGAGATCGCTCACGCTCAAAGAGCCGTCCGGCCACAAGCCCAGCGACCCAGAAGCTTATGAGTTCGCCACCTTGGTTAGCCTGTTCCATATAGTTTTCCGGCCAATCCAGAATCGCATGGAAAGAAAAAAAGATGCTGATCGTCAGCGTAACAAATATAGCCCCTCTAAATCCGAACCAAGCCGCCGCTATCACTGGAGGGAGAAAATAGAGTTTTCGCAGAACGATGTGTATTATGTGAAAGGTGTGTTGATCAGTCGGAACTAAAAAATGAAGAAAAGTAATTGTTCCTGTAAGCAGAACTAGAACAATAATTTTTCCCTTTGTGGACATGGCAACATTCTGCATCTCCACCCTCCTAATGTAGCCGATAAATAGCTTGTGAGGAAGTCATTGCCAAACTTGGCATGAAGAGATGGATAATGGAAGTTTGCCGCCATCACCTGAGTTCAGGCAAGAAGTGCCTACTTCAACGTATAATGAAAAGTGAACTGGCGCTTGCTGCCATCTGCCAGTTTGCTGCCGACCTGAAACTGGTACTCACCCTTGGCCAGCAAGGAGACATCAACCCCGAAATGGCCGCCCATACCCATCAGCGGGATCGCCTCTCCGGTCTGGCCGGTCTTCGGATCGGTGATTTTCACGGCCACCGTGCCCTGTTCAATCGCCGCCCCGGTCTTGGCGTCACTGAACATAACCATAAAGTGGTAATTCTCCTTTTTACCCACCTGGGCCATCACAGCGCCGACATCGTTGAGATGGGCCATCCCCTTGACGCCTTCGACTGTTTGCTCGCCCAGCATGATCGTCTGCTTATTCATCATCGGCATGGTGCCATGCTCACCCTGCGGGGGCATCATGTGCTGGCTGTGATCGCTTTGGGTCTGGCCGATGGTCAACGCAGGCAGGGTTAAAAAGGAAAGGACGGTGAAAAAAAGAACTGTGCGTTTCATGCTGGATTCTCCTTAGGTAATTCCTCAAGCTGAGGCGGGTTGATAACGATGGCATCTTCATGAAGAGGTGCCTCTGAACTGGCGACCAAGCTGGAATCAAGCCGCCGGGCGCGCCAGAGATAAAAAATAACTGGGTAAACGAGCAGTTCCATCAGGCCCGAGGTGACCACACCGCCGACCATCGGTGCGGCGATGCGCTTCATCACATCCGCCCCGGCCCCGTGGCTCCACATGATGGGCAACAGACCGGCGATGATCACCGCGATGGTCATCACCTTGGGCCGGATGCGTTTGACCGCGCCATGATGGATGGCCTGAACCAGATCGCCGCGGGTGCGCATCCGCCCCTGATCGTCCCATTGCTTATGGGCCAGATCGAGGTAGAGCAGCATGACCACCCCGGTTTCCGCGTCCAGCCCTGCCAGAGCGATGATCCCCACCCAGACGGCGATTGAGGTATGATAATCGAGCAGATAGAGCAGCCAAAAGGCACCCACCAAGGAAAAAGGAACGGCGAGAAAGACGATGCCGGTCTTGATCAGGCTCTTGGTGCTCAGGTAAATAATGACGAAAATGATCAGGATAGTCAGCGGGATGATGACCATGAGCCTGGCCTTCGCCTTTTCCATGTACTCGAACTGGCCGCTCCAAACGATGTTGTAGCCTGGCGGCAGCTTGATGTGGCCTTCCACTGCCTTGCGGGCGTCGGCGACATAGGTGCCGATATCCACCCCCTGGATATCGACGTAGACCCAGGCGGTGCGGCGGCCGTTCTCGCTCTTGATCGCATCCGGGCCATGAGTGATGGAGAGGGTCGCCAACTGGGCGAGCGGAATCTGGCGGTTACCCGGACCAGGTACTAGTACCCGCAACAGGGCGTCGGGATCGGAACGAAAATCGCGGTCATAGCGGACATTGACCGAATAGCGTTCCAGCCCCTCGACCGTTTCGGCAACCGCCATGCCGCCCACCGCCGTCTGGATGACCTCCTGAATAGCGCCGACATTGATGCCGTAGCGGGCGGCCTTGGCCCGGTCGATGCGGATGTCGAGATAGTTGCCTCCCACGGCCCGCTCGGCAATAGCGCTCAGCGTTCCCGGCAGGGTCCGGACGACTCCCTCGATCTCGACGCCAATCCGGGAGAGCGTTGCCAGATCGTTGCCCATGACCTTGATCCCGACCGGGGTTTTAATCCCGGTGGACAACATATCGATCCGGGTTTTGATTGGCATGGTCCAGGCGTTGGTCAGGCCGGGAAACTGGATGGCGTTGTTGAGCCGTTCGATCAGCTGCTCAACGCTCATGGTTTTTTCTTCCGGCCAAAGACGACGCAGGGGGCTTTTCAGCCATTCCAGCCCGCCCGGCCAGGTGGAATAGAAGCGCATGGCCGGTATCTGCCGCCATTCATTTTCCGGCTTAAGCATGATCGTGGTTTCAAGCATCATCATCGGCGCCGGATCGGTGGCGGTCTCGGCCCTTCCGACCTTGCCGAAAACATGGGCCACCTCGGGAAATTGACGGATGATGCGGTCGGTCTGCTGCAGGATCTCCTTGGCCTTGGTCACCGAGAGGCCGGGAAAGGTGGTGGGCATGTAGAGGAGATCACCCTCGTAGAGCGGCGGCATGAATTCCGATCCCATCTTCAACAAGGGCCAGGCAATCGAAAGCATGGCCGCGAGCGCCAGCAGTAGGGTCAGTTTTCGCCATTTGAGCACCCAGTCGACCACCGGATGGTAGAGGCGGATCAGGATGCGGTTAAGCGGGTTGGCCGACTCGGCCTTGATTTTGCCGCGGATGAACCAGCCCATGAGCACCGGCACCAGGGTGATCGACAGCAGCGCCGCCGCGCCCATGGCATAGGTCTTGGTGAAGGCCAGCGGCTTAAACAGACGGCCGCTCTGCTCGGTGAGGGTGAACACCGGGGCAAAGGAAACGGTGATCACCAGCAGCGAGTAAAACAGGGTTGGCCCCACTTCGCTGGCGGCATCAAGGATAATCTGCCAATGGGGTTTACGGCCGCGATCGCGCTCCAGATGCTTGTGGGCGTTCTCGATCATGATGATCGCGGCGTCGATCATGGCGCCGATAGCAATGGCAATGCCGCCCAGGCTCATGATATTGGCGTTGATCCCCTGGGCATGCATGATCACGAAGGCCAGGAGAATGGCCACCGGCAGGGTGCAGATGGCCACCAGGGCACTGGGCAGATGCGCGAGGAACAGCAGGGTCACCACGGCAACAACGATGGATTCCTCCAGCAGCTTCTCCTTAAGGGTGGCCACGGCCCGCTCGATCAGTCCGGAACGGTCATAAACGGTTTTGATCGTCACTCCTTCCGGCAGGCCGGCTTTCAAGGTTTCCAGCTTGGCCTTGACCCGCTCGATAGTCGCCAGCGCATTCTCGCCAAAGCGCATGACGATGATGCCGCCGACCGTCTCGCCCTGCCCGTCCGACTCGGCCACTCCGCGCCGCATCTCAGGCCCCAGCCGCACCTCGGCCAGATCCTTGACCAGCACCGGCGTGCCCTCGCCGGTCGCCATGACCACGATATCGCCGAGATCAGCCAGGCTGCGGATATAGCCCTGGCTGCGGACCACAAACTCGGTCTCGCCCATTTCGATGGAGCCACCGCCGACATCGAGGTTGGCCCGCTGGATGGCCATCATCACCTCGGTGATCGGGATTTTGTAGGCCGCCAGTTTGTTGGGATCGACCGCCACCTGGTACTGCTTGACAAAGCCACCGAGGCTCGCCACTTCCGAGACCCCTTCGATTGAGGTCAACTCGTAGCGCAGGTACCAGTCCTGGATAGAGCGCAGTTCCTGGAGATTGTGCCGGTTGCTCTCCAGCGTATACTGAAAAATCCAGCCGACGCCGGTAGCATCAGGGCCAAGGGTTGGGGTCACCCCCTGAGGCAGGGTAGCCGAGGTGGTACTCAGATATTCGAGCACCCGGGAACGGGCCCAGTAGATATCGGTACCATCCTCAAAGATGATATAAACAAAAGAAGAACCAAAAAACGAGTAGCCGCGCACCACCTTGGCACCCGGCACCGACAGCATCTTAGTGGTCAGGGGATAGGTCACCTGATCTTCCACCACCTGGGGTGCCTGACCGGGGTATTCGGTGAAGACGATCACCTGGACATCCGACAAATCGGGGATGGCATCCACCGGCGTTTGCCGGAGAGAATAGACGCCGGCGATCACGACAAAGAGCGTCGACAGGATCACCAGAAACTTGTTGCGGATCGACCAGGCGATGATGGCTTCAAGCATAGCGACTCCCAGGGTTGGCTCTGGCTGACCTGCTCATTTGAACAGATCGTCCAAAGCCTTGGCATCGGGCTTGTTCCCGGAAGGCACTTTTCCGGGATCGTCCGGCATTGTCGCAGGACCGGGCCCCGGAGGGGAAGGAGTCTCCCCCTCCGTTTTCGGGCTCAGCATCTTGTCCAGAGCCTCGCGCAGCCTGCTTTCCGAATCGAGCATGAACTGGGCGGAAACCACCACGCTCTCGCCCTCGCTGAGGCCGGAGAGAATCTGGATGGCACCGCTCTCGTCACGCACGCCGCTTTTCACGTTCCGCGGCGCAAATCGGCCTTCGCCCAAGGCGACAAAAACCGTTTGACCCTTCCCGGAATGCAGCAGGGCGGTCATGGGAATGGCGAGGGTCTCCTCCGCCATCCCGGTAGTAATGCTGACATTGGCGTACATGGCCGGCTTCAGTTCCAATCCGGGATTGGCCACCTCGATACGGGCCTTGACGGTCCGGGTTTCGTTCTCCAGGGTAGGATAGAGATAGGCGATCGTGCCGTCAATCACCCTGCCGCTGGCCAAGGGCAGTTCCACCTGTACAGCTTGGCCGACTTTGACCCAAGGCAGTTCATATTCATAGATATCGGCGTTGACCCAGACTGTGGAAAGATCAGCAATCTGCAGCAGTTCCTCGCCGGCCATAATCCGCGCCCCCGCCACCACTTTCTTGCTGGTCACAACCCCGCCCTGTTCGCTGAAAAGGGTCAGCGTTTTGAGCACCTGGCCGGATCGTTCCAGGGTGCGGATCTGCTCAGGACTGATGTCCCAGTAGCGCAGACGGGTACGGGCTGCCTCCACCAGCCGCCCGGCACCGGCGGCTATCTCGGGAAAGGGGCTGGCCGCCAGCCGTCCCCGGTTGGCCACGGCCAGCAGATATTCCTGCTGAGCGGCCACCAGTTCGGGGCTGTAGATCTCCAACAACGGTTGTCCCTTTTTCACCGGCTGGCCCTGCTGGTTGACATGGAGCCGCTCCACCCAACCCTCGATCTTGGCATTCACCGAGAACTGGCGATCATCGGCAACGGTGACCAGACCGACGGTGCGGATGGTCCGCTGCAGCTGGCGTTTGGCCACCTTCTCCGTCCGCACCCCCATATTCTGCAGGGTGACCGGGTCGATTCGGATCCCCTCCGAGGCGGCCCCGCCCTCCTGGACCGGCACCAGATCATGCCCCATGGGGTCCTTTCCCGGCGCATCCCGCACATAAGTAGGATCCATGGGCGAACGCCATTTCTGTTCCCCGCCGCTGGTTGCCGCTTTGACTGGAGTGAGGGCCATGCCGCAGATCGGGCAGGCACCTGGGGCATCGCGGATGATGAACGGATGCATGGAGCAAGTATACTGGACTTTGGCCACCTCCTGCCCCGCTTCGGGAAGCGCTGGTCCGTGCTCGTGACGGCTGACACCTATCAAGTACCCGCCGCCGAGGGCCAGGGCCAGCCCAATGATCACTGCTATAGTTTTCACCGTTGCTGTTAATTTCATCAAGGCTCCTCAACTCGCCGCGAATAGTTATTCACCCTCATTCCGATACCCTTTACGGTGCAGGCGGCAAAGGGGTGCCGACCACGTTTTCAAGCACTGCCAGCTGCATCTGATGATCGGCCATGGCTCCATGGTATTCCCGTTCGAAGTTGAACAGGGCCATGCGGCTGGCCAAGACCTCGGAAAATTTTGCCTTGTCGGTCCGGTACGCGGCCATGGCCGATTCAATGGCACCGCCAGCCTGGAGGAGAATACCCTTGTCGTAGAGCCGGGTCAGTTTGCGGCTGCGTTCAAGTTGGGCCAAGCCGTCGTTGATAGCCAAACGAATCTGGTTCTGCAGGACGGCCAATTCCTGGACAGCCATCCGTTTCGAAGCCTGCATTTCGGCAACCTTGGCATGGCGCCGGTCCGATTGGATCGGCAGGTTAAAGGACAATTGCGCGCCGTACATATCATCACCCGGTGTATCCATGGCCGGCTCACGCTGCATGTATTCCAGGGAAACGGTAAAATCGGGATAGAGTTCTTTCTCCGCCAGCCGAGCGCCGGCCTCAGCCTTGTCGATTTTCGCCTTCAGGGACTTCAACGCCGGGCGATGGGCCAGGGCCAGGCTCTCAAGCTCGGTAGCCGAAAAAGAAAAAGGGGGCAGGGATGTTTTGGCGATCTGGGGGATGGCAGTCTCCGGCGGACGGTAGGCCAAAGTGTTGAGGGTGGCGACCAGGGTCCGCCGCTTCTGTTCCAGGCCGATGCGCATCTCCTCCATCTTTGAGCGCTCCACCTGCGCCTGAAAAATCTCCTGCTGCCCGGCTTTGCCGACGCCGTACATGGACTCCGCCAGGCGGATAAGATCATCCAGCAGCCTGGCGGTGCCGGCCACCGTCTCCAGGGAGCGGTCAACCAGGTAAATCTGATACCAGGTCTCCTTGACCATCCGCCGCAACTCGATCCGGCGCTCATCAACCACCCAGCGCTCGGCATCGGCCTCGAATCCGGCCTCTTCCCGCATCAGGTCGCGCTTGCCGTAAAAGGGCAGTTTCTGGCTGAGGCCGATCACCTTGGCGGTCATGGTGTCGCGCTGGAAGTTGAGCGGATCACGGATCAGGGCATTCTGCACACGGAACATCATCATCGGATCCTCAAGCGCCCCCGCCTGCCGGGCCCGTTCCACGCTCATCTGCCAGCGTTCCGCCGAGGCTTTAACCTCGGGATTGTTGGTCACGGCTTGGGCAATGAGGGCTTCGAGATCTTCCGGGGCTTGCCCCTGACCGGCTTGGAGGAATTCGATATGGCAAACCAGAAGAAAAAAAAGAAAAAAAAGAATCCGAGGTGCAGGCATGACAGATGAGCCCTCTACAGGAAAAAGGTTAGGTATTCCAGGCTGTACATCCCATTACCTTGCCTGCCGTACACCACCAGCGGGCAAGCGGAGTAACGAACTGAACAAACAAAACAACAACATTCAGACAGTAATGTATGGAATAGTTGTACACCTTCAGGTGGTTAATGTAGGGGTTCCCTCAGTATTTAACTGTTACCCCATAAAGAAAGGAAAGTGTCCACTTTTTCACCACCACCTCATCTCGTCCCGTGCAGCTTTTAATAATCCAGGAACCGTCAAACTCCTGGAGTCATCCGGTAAAGCCGGGGGTACCCAAGAGAAATTAATGCTTCATTTCCATTCCATCGATTATCAACTGGATAATCGGTGTTGACGAGACTGGACTAGCAAAAGATGAGAAACTGATACCATTGGGTTTGTTTCCCGTCGGGATTTTGGCAATCGTTTTATTGGTCGAAAGATCAATAACACTCACATCGTTTCCGTATATATTGGTTACATACGCATATTGACCCGAAGGATCAACAACGACGCCATGAGATCCTTTGCCCGTTTCCACAGTGGAAGAAACCGAAAAGTTCCCGGTGTCAATGATCGAGACTGTCGTACTCGGCTTTTGTTCTGTCCCTTGATTAGCCACTAATACATGTTTATTATCGGGCGTGATAAAAATTTGGACAGGACCTATCCCAACCTTCACTTTTCCGACAACACTTTGTTTCTCGACATCAATCTTAACTACAGCATCCTCACCATTAAGTGAGACGTATGCGATTCTGCTATCCGATGAAAAGGCAACCTGCACCGGCTTCTCGCCTGCTGGTATGTCAATTATTTTAGCATTCTTTATTGCGTCGATCACACTCACACTATTGCCTTTAATGGTGGCAACATAAACATACTTCCCGTCAGGGCTCGGCCTCAATCCGTGAGGGTATTGCCCAACTGGGATTTCCGTCACAGTTTTCATTGAACTAACGTCAATAACACTGACGGTATTATCTCCGGCATTGGTGACATACACTCGTTTACCATCTGGAGAAACGACAATGTGTGCCGGATGCTTTCCTGTATGGACGGCACCATGCACTTTATATGTTGCCGCATCGATCATGACCGCTTTAGAATCATGCCCGCTAACAACCCATACTGTCTTGCCGTCTGGAGAGACTTGCAGGTTGTGCGGGCCAGCAATTCCAGTCAATGTCGCGGCAACGTTATTTTGGCCGGCATTGATTACGGTAATGCTATTTCCTTCTTCATTCGCAACCCAAATGCTCCCTTGGACCAGCCCTTGAGTTGGTGACGCTGCGGCAAGAAGCCAATCACTGCAACTGACAAAGAGCAATACCCATGACATAATAAAAAGAGTCTTCTTCATAACTTCCTCCTTATTTATTTGTTTGGGGATCATCACCTGAATTGTCCGGCACTGGGATCGAGATATTCTACGCGTGTTTGACACATACAGCATCCCGAATAGGTATCGTCCATTTCTAGGCAATATTCTTCAGCGCCATAAAAAGCCCTTTGAACATAGCCTCCCTCCTCCAGTTCTTGGTTGCCTTCCGAAGTTAAGATTTCGCAATAAGATGCCCCTTGTGGGCAGTTGACCGTGATCCTACTTCCTCAACTCAACCACATAATTGACCTTAACTTCACCGGTCAACACGTTGGCTTTTGCATAATGTTCATCTACTATTTCCACTATTTTCACTTTACCAATTTCTTCCCTTTTGTATCTAGGCTCTGAAAATCTTGCAGGGGTTGGCATCCTACCATGTTTGACCACGGTTAACTCCTGCCCCACACTGGCGCCATCGCTACTCCCTATGCAAAGATATGCTATGTTATCGTCTACCTCGAGGATTTGGCCCCTCATGATATACTTGTGATATGTTGGGCTATTTGTGGCGCACCCTGCCATAGAAACGAGCAGAGTGACAAACAGTAGACCGATAAGGGTTCTCTTTTTCATGATTTCTCCTTTGAGAATACTGGTTCATTTTAATTATGTCTTTTTTTTCAGAACCAGATTGAGTGTAGTTTGACTATCCCCATTTTTCCCTGACGACTGAAAGAACTTATTATTCCGGTATGTTGAGAAACTGACAAAAGGCTCTCCACTGGCGGGAAGTTTGCATTTTTCCGACCAGGGAGGGCCGCAGCTGTGACAAAGATTATTTTGTCTTCGTTTCCTGTTGCATCATCATGCCGTTCATCATCTCCTGCATTATGTTCATTTTTTTCTCCATCATGCCCATTCTATCATCCATAGGCATGCCTTTTTCTCCCATCATCTCCTTCCCGCCCATCATGTCCTGACCTTCCATCATTTTCATGCAATCCTTCATCATCTGCATCTGCTCTTGCATAAGTATTTTTCGCGCCGCCGGGTCTTTCTCCATCTCAATCTTTTTTCGCATCTCTTCCATTTTTTTTGTCTGGGCGTCCATTTGGCCCATTTCCATTTGGTCCGTCTTCATCTGGGCCGCAGTTGGCGCATCCTTCTTTTCAGGGTGATGCTCATCCACAGCCAAAGCAGACCCGGCAAAGAACAGCATCGACATCAGGGAAGCGGTCAAAATCATTTTTTTCATGTTCGTTCTCCTTGTGTAATGGTTGTTGAGTAAAAGGGGGTATCCCCCCTGGCCAAACGATCTTTGACGTCAGGAAATCTTGATTCGCCGCAACCTCAAGGCATTGCTGACCACCGAGACCGAGGAGAAACTCATGGCTCCTGCCGCTATCATGGGCGACAACAGGATGCCGAGGAAAGGGTACAGCACCCCGGCTGCCACCGGTACACCCAAAGAGTTGTAGACAAAGGCGAAAAAGAGATTTTGTTTGATGTTTGCCATGGTGGCGCGAGAGAGTTTCCTTGCCCGGACGATGCCGGTCAGGTCGCCCTTGACCAAGGTGACGCCGGCCGATTCCATGGCAACGTCGGTACCGGTACCCATAGCAATGCCGACCTGAGCCTGGGCCAAGGCGGGCGCGTCGTTAATGCCGTCACCGGCCATGGCAACGATGCAGCCTTCATCCTGAAATTTTTTTATGACAGTCGCCTTTTCATCGGGCAGAACTTCAGCCACGACCTGATCGATTCCCAGTTTGGCTGCCACTGCATCGGCGGTTACCCGATTATCGCCGGTGAGCATCACCACCCGCAGCCCTTCATCATGTAATGCACGGATGGCCTGCGGTGTGGTCTCCTTGATCGGGTCGGACACTGCCACTAGCCCGAGGAATTGACCGTCGGCGCTGACGAACATAACCGTCTGCCCCTCTTTTCGCATGGCTTCGGCCCGTTCTGCAAGTTCCTCGGTAGCAACGCCGAAATCCTGCATCAGTTTAAGGTTGCCGAGCGACACTTTGCGCCCCTCAACCGTGCCGGAAACACCCTTGCCGGTATAGGACACAAAATCTGTGACTTCAGCGAGCTTGACACCTCGTTCTTTGCTGCCATCCACGATGGCCGTTGCCAATGGATGTTCACTCACCTTTTCAAGGCTGGCTGCAAGCTGCAGCAGTTTTTCCTCGCTCACATTGCCCGTGACTACCAGATCGGTCAGTTTCGGCTTACCCAGGGTCAAGGTGCCTGTCTTATCCACCACCAGCGTATCAATCTTGCGCATGGTTTCGATGGCTTCCGCATTTTTGAATAAGACTCCCATGGTTGCCCCCTTGCCGGATGCAACCATAATGGACATGGGCGTGGCCAATCCCAGTGCGCAGGGGCAAGCTATAATCAGCACCGAGACTGCGACGATGACAGCATGGGTTAAACGAGGATCAGGACCGAAGTAATACCAGATGCCAAAAGCGAGGACGGCAATTTTAATGACAATCGGTACGAAATATCCGGCAACGGTATCGGCCAGTTTCTGGATAGGCGCCCGGGAACGCTGAGCCAGAGCGACCATTTCGACGATCTGCGCGAGCAGGGTGTCGCGTCCAACTTTTTCAGCCCGCATGGTGATTGCACCGGTGGTGTTGACTGTGGCGCCGATCACCTTGTCGCCCTGCTGTTTTTGGACAGGAATTGGCTCACCCGAGATCATTGACTCATCAACCGAGCTTGCGCCGTCGATCACCTGGCCGTCAACTGGCACCTTCTCTCCCGGCCGGATGCGGAGCACATCGCCGACCTGGACGTGCTCCAGAGGAATATCAACCTCGCTGCCATCCTCATGAATCTTCCGTGCCGTCTTGGGAGCCAGCCCCAGGAGCGCCTTGATTGCGGCACCGGTCTGGTTGCGAGCCTTCAATTCCATAACCTGACCCAACAAAATCAGGGTGACAATCACTGCCGCAGCCTCGAAATACAAGCCAACAGAGCCATCGTGTCCGCGCATGGTGCCTGGGAAGATATAAGGAAAAAGAACAGCAATGATGCTGTAGAAATAGGCGACCGAAACTCCCAGTCCTATCAGGGTGAACATGTTGAGGCTTTTATTGATCACCGATTGCACCGCCCGGACATAAAAAACCCAGCCGGCCCACAGGACCACTGGTGTAGCCAGGAGTAACTCTAACCAGCCAAGAGTTTTGGCAGAAGCCAGGGTGTCAATGACGTGGCCGCCGGGCAGCATTGCTCGCATAGCAATAATCACCAGCGGCACGGTGAGAACAGCAGCCACGATGAACCGCTTGCGCATGAAATCGTACTCAGGGTTCGTTTCCGCCTCTTCGAGACTGATGACACGCAGTTCAAGGGCCATGCCACATTTAGGACAGGAACCCGGGGCATCCTGAATAATTTCCGGATGCATAGGGCAGGTGTATTCGGTACGGGTGGGGGGAGCCGCCGGGGTCATTGATTCAAGCGCCATGCCGCATTTGGGGCAAGCGCCGGGACCGTCCTGAGCGACTTCTGGATGCATGGGGCAAGTAAATTTCTTGCTGGTTATCGGTTCGGGCTTCTCTGCCTGAACGAAAGGTTCCAGCTTTACCGCAAGAAATTTTTCGGGACTTTTTTTGAAAGTTTCAAGGCAATGCTCGCTGCAGAAGAAATATGTTTCTCCCTCAAGGGTAGAGGGAAGAAAGGCATTCGGTTCTTCGGTACTCATACCGCAGACAGGATCGGTAAAGATTTCCCGCTGGGAATGATGATGGAGATGTTCTTTGTGCTGGCCTTGATGTTTCGTGCCTGTCATCTGATTCGCCTCCTCTTGATGAAAATTTATGCTGTCAGTGCGTTGATCACGGACAACAATTGAGATGAAGGTCAAACAGTTACGTGCACCGCCCGGCACGGAAAAGAAAAAACCTGCTCAGATGTTAATAGATCATTAGAACCACTTTCCTGTCTAATTAAAAAATAGTTCTTATTGCGCTCTTTGGCCATGGGGCTGGGGAAAAGTTATCAGTTTTTTCTGATTCATTGCGTCTAGCAAATCTCGGATACAAGATACAAAAGAAAACAGATGATTGATTTGGTAGTGATCATTCACTTGTTAAGATTGCTCGGATACGCCGGTATTCCTCTTCACTAATTTCTCCTTTTGCCAACCGTTGCTCCAGAATGAGAAGAGAATCTCGTGTATCTCGGCTTGCCGGATGTTTCGTATCATTTGAGCGAAACAGCTTGTATGTAAGAACAACTAAGCCGAAAAAAACGATGAGCGTCAGGCCAAGACCTACAATTCCGTGACCAAAGAACCAATGTCCAACCCCTGAGAAACAACTTGCTCCCTGATGCCACATAACCCGCCCCCTCCTTCTTTTTCTTTTAATACAAAGAGGTTGCCGTGAAAACTGATTTCACGGCAACCTCGCAGCACTTTCTTGCTTACATTTGATGATGGTTACCCAACGTGCCATTCATGTCGTGATCCATCTTTCCTTGCATATGCTTTCCCGTCATGCCAGTGGAATCACAATTCATCCCGAGATGCATACCTCCTGGCCCCATGAGCGGAACATTGTTTTTCCGAGCCTGAAGTCTCAATTCATCTTCCGCCTTGCTGATATTTTCGCTTAATGTCCGGATCCGTTTTGTATCCTGACTCTTTGCCGCGACCAAAGCGTGAAGCTCTGCTCGATCCGCTGCCAGATTTGCGCGGAGGGTAGCAGTCTGGTCAAGATATGCCTGTTGATTCGTGTTGGTTGCGGGTGTGGTCTCGCTGGCGGTTGCGGCATATGCACCGGAAGTGAGGAGAGCGGCCAAGGCCAACATTGCTGTGACTGATTTGATTTTCTTCATGGTATGTACTCCTTTCTCTTTTCTTTTAGTAAGGGGTTGCCGTGAAAACTGATTTCACGGCAACCTCGCAGTGCTCTCTTGCTTACATTTGATGATGGTTACCCATCGTGCTATTCATGTCGTGACCCATCTTTCCTTGCAGATGCTTTCCCGTCATGCCAGTGGAATCACAATTCATGCCCAGATGCACACCTCCTGGCCCCATGAGCGGAACATTGTTTTCAAATGTCTGTTGATTCGTGTTGGTTGCGGGTGTGGTCTCGCTGGCGGTTGCGGCATATGCACCGGAAGTGAGGAGAGCGGCCAAGGCCAACATTGCTGTGACTGATTTGATTTTCTTCATGGTACGTACTCCTTGGTAAGGGTTAAGGTTTTGGTTATCTCTCTAATAGCAGTATCCATGCCAAACAATTTTTATTTATTCAACTAACTGTAATTGTTTTATTTTAATCAAAAAATTTAATAAAATTAGCAAAACGCAATTGAACGAAAGACCCTTGATGTTTAATTTTTGATCAACTCGGACGGGGGATATGTCTAATTTTTAAACATAATGACTGCCAAAGCCATCTTTGGTACAGAAGAAGAGGGATATATGCTTTTTCAGTGGATGAAAAGAAGCCAGGTGTATGGACCATCCTGGATGATCATCGGGATCAGTTTTGTGCTCATGGCCGTGGTTATCTTCATGGGAGGAACAAATTATCACCAGGGCAAGACCTCCATAGAGAACCTGTTACGTGAAAAGGGAGATGTGCTGATCCGATCCTTTGAGGCCGGGACACAAACCGGCATGATGGGGATGATGGGCGATGAGGCGCACTTGCAAAAACTCCTGGAAGAAACTGCGGCCCGTTCGGATGTTTCCTTTATTGCCTTGGCGGATAAAAACGGAACTATCTTGGCCCATAGTGATGCCAAATTAATCGGCACAATCGCCAAAGATTTTATACGGGGCGACGCGTTTGCTCCGACCGGCAAGTCCCAATGGCGCACGATTGCTGGTGAGCATGAGGAGATTTTATTTGAAGTCTACAGGGATTTTCTTCCCGCCTCACCGCATTCCGGGCACATGGAGTCGATGGGCGAGCATCATGACCTCTCCTGTGTACCTGGTTGGACCAGGGGCCTGTCTCAAGAACGCATTCTGGATCCCAATAACCGGCCAACCATTGTCATTGGCATGAATAGCACCCCCTATGAAACGGCGCTAACCAAGGACATATGGAACAGCCTAGTAATAGCGGGTGTGGTTCTTCTTTTAGCAATCACCGGGGTGGTATCCTTGTTCTGGGCACAGAACTATATAAATTCGCGCAAGCTGCTGCAGGATATTCGGACCTTTGCTTCTGAAATCGTCAAAAATATACCCGTCGGAATGGTTGTGATCAGCGGCGATGGCAGAATCATGTTTATGAATGAATTGGCGGGCTCCCTCTTGGCGATTTCTTTGGAGGGATCTAATCGTGCACTTGCAAGGAACATTCTGCCAAAGCCATTGCTGTGGTTGCACAAAAACATTGGCAACGGCAAGTCAGTGCTTGAAAAAGAATGCAGCTTGGTGCGAACGGACGGGACAACCGCACCTGTGAATGTCAGCGCAGCGAATATTGTAAGTGAGGAAGGCCAATATATCGGTTTCATGTTCATCTTGCAGGACTTGACCGAACTACGCCGTCTGGAACTCAATGTCCGCCAACGTGAAAAACTAGCGGCTATTGGTAACCTTGCCGCCGGGATAGCCCATGAGATCAGGAACCCGCTCAGTTCCATCAAGGGGTATGTCACCTATTTTGGAAGTCTTTTCGAGGAAGGCAGTGAAAACCGGAAAGCTGCCGGAATCATGGCGGGAGAAGTGGACCGGGTTAATCGGGTTATTTCTGAATTGCTGGAATTCGCTCGCCCTTCCGATCTCAAATTGCGGAAAACTGACCTCCTGGAACTGATCGACCATTCCTTGCGTATTGTCAGCCACGAAGCTGAGTTTGCCCGTGTGCATCTCACAAAAACATTCAAAGGTACTCTTCCTGAATTGATCATTGATCCCGACCGTATTACCCAGGTGCTCCTTAACCTCCTTATTAATGCCATCCAAGCAATGCCAGAGGGCGGGGAACTTATTTTAACAGCCGAACTAGAGGGGAACCAGCTTCTCCTTCATATCACTGACACAGGAGAAGGCATTGCTCCTGAAAATTTGGCCGGCATCTTCAACCCCTATTTTACCACAAAAAGAAACGGGACCGGCCTGGGACTGGCCATTGTCCACAAAATCGTCGAAGATCATGGAGGGACGGTGCGAATTCGCAGTAAACCGGAGATGGGTACAACCGTTACCATAGCCTTGCCTGTGATCAAGGAGGCAAGACCATGAAAGGGAAAATTTTGGCCGTCGATGACGATGCGGCCCACCTGCACATGCTGAAAACGCTCTTGAAAAGTTTTGGCCACGAGGTGGAAAGCGCCATGGACGGTGAAGATGCCATAGCTATGGTGAAGGAAAAACCATTTGATCTCATCCTGATGGATGTTCGCATGGCGCATATCGGCGGGATTGAGGCACTTCGGCAGATTAAAGAATGCAACCCCGCCATACCCGTTATCATTATGACGGCCTATTCATCAGTGGACACGGCCGTGGAAGCCATGAAATTGGGTGCCTATGATTATCTGACCAAACCTTTGAATTTCGAAGAGTTGAAACTGATTATGGACCGGGCGATGGACCATCTGCGGCTTACCTTGGAAAACCGTTCACTGAAAGATAAGATTGCGGCGGAAACCTCTTTTGCCGGGATCATTGGATCGAGCCTTGCCATGAGAAAAGTCCTGGACATGGCTCGTATTGTCGCCCCCACGGAAGCAACCGTTCTGATCACCGGAGAAAGTGGTACAGGCAAAGAGTTGTTCGCTAAAGCGATTCATGTCAACAGTGAACGCGCCAAAGGCCCCTTGGTTACCGTGAATTGTGCGGCATTGACCGAGACCTTGCTGGAATCCGAGTTGTTCGGTCACGAAAAAGGGACCTTTACCGGAGCGGACCGGCAAAGAAACGGACGTTTTATGCAAGCAGATACGGGCACGATTTTTTTAGATGAAGTGGGGGAAATCCCCTTGCAGATGCAGGCGAAAATTCTGCGCACCATCCAGGAAAGGGAAATACAGCGTTTGGGCAGCGATGAGGTTTTGCATGTCGATGTCCGCATCATTGCCGCCACCAACAGAAATCTTGAAGAGGACGTTAAGGTTGGAAAATTTCGCGAAGACCTCTATTACCGCCTCAATGTGATGAATATTCATATTCCGCCGCTCAGAGAACGTGTCGAGGACATCCCTCTTCTGGCGCATCACTTTCTTGAAAAATACGTGAAAAAAAATCGGAAGGACCTGAAAGGGTTTACCCCTGCGGCTATGGATATGCTGACAAGAGCAAAGTGGCCCGGCAATGTCAGAGAATTAGAAAATGTTATTGAACGGGCAGTGATTCTCGCTGTGAGTCCCTACCTTTCCGAGAAGGATCTTCCGCCATCAATGTCGGCGGAGAGCCAAACGAACAACGGGAACCGACCTGTTTTCGAGCTTGGCGGCAAACCCCTGGAAGAGATCGAAAGCCAAGCTATTTTCGAAACTCTGGAACAAACGCAAGGCAACAAGAGTGAGGCTGCCAAACTGCTCAATATCACTCGAACAACGCTAAACAACAAACTGAAAAAATATAACATCTCCGAATGAATCTCTCTTTGGCTATAGTGTTCACTCGATTTTGCTTTCAAATTTTGAAATAAACTCTTTAGACAGAGGTGGCTAAAAAAATCTTACTTTTTTTTTGTTGAATGCGAACACGATGTATATCGCATTTAGCTGTTGTTACATTTTACGCCTCTCAAATGGTAGGTAATGCATTATTTTGGCCACAATCAAAGGTCCGGTTTGTCATGTTATGACTCTGAACATGATAAGCTAAACGAATCAGACTTCCCTGCGGAGGAGTGCTCGGCAAACGGGCAGAAAAAAAGGGTCGTGGAATTTGTTTGTGCCGAAATGCACTGTGCTTTACAGAAAAGGTTTGCAACACAGCCCCATCACTTTTCAAAATAGCCACATCAACATGTCCTAAACGTGGCGACAACTGGGGCGGGAGGATCGATTTTACATTCCCTATTATTAAGAGACTCCCCTCCTCTTCATAAATTTTGGCTTGCGATAAAATAACCTGGCCTTGTGAATGCACGATTTCTAACGTTACTGCGTTTTGCTGCACTAAGTCCACTTTTCGAGACGCACAAGCCGATGTTAAAATTAGCACCAAAAATCCCAAAGAAATATTGATTATTATTTTATAACTATCAGCTGAGATCATAATTATTCCTCCACTACTTTTATTAGCCTTCCGTATCGTGCTGCTTTCCGCACCGACAAGCCTATTATCTTAATAGAAAAGGTAAGAACACAGTGTAAAATGGCTACTAAAATAGCCGCCTCACCGTCTGAACTCTAACATCACAAAGTGGTATTAAACAAGCTGAGCCTTGAAAGATTTCTCCCAAGGCTCAAACCTAACGGTCACCGTTTACATCATTCGGGACAGCAATGAGGTTGCAAGCCGGAATCCCAGAAAATTTCATCCACCATCACGTTCGACGCACTATGCCCCGGTAGCCTCGTTCTTTATGGGGCCGATTCAGAATTCGGAAAAAAACGTACGTTTACGAAAAATAAATGTAAGCGTTACAGGCTGTTGCTGATTTTGCGCGCAGGACACTATGGGTTTAAAAGTAAGCGTCTAATCAACCGCCTCGCCCAGTCGGAGCATTATGTTCATTTTGTCCACGTTCCATGGGAGCAGGGCCTCGTGGTCGGCGAGGGTGCGTGCCCTGGGTAGGTGTTCGAAGATATGACGGAGGTAGCAATAGGGTTCGCAGTTGTTAGCCTTGGCGGTCTCGATCAGGCTGTAGAGCAGGGCGCTGGCCTCGGCCCCTTTGGGCGTGCCTGCAAACAGCCAGTTCTTGCGCCCAAGGACAAAGGGGCGGATACCGTTTTCCGCCATGTTGTTGTCCGGGGTCAGGATCGGGTCGTCGAGATAGACCACCAGCCGGTCCCACTGGTTAAGGGCATAGTTGATCGCCTTGCCGAGCAAGCCCTTGGGCGGGGTTTGAGCGGCACGTTTCAGCAGCCACTGGTGAAATGCCTCCATGATCGGCCGGGCCTTTTCCGCCCGCATGGTTGCGATCATCGAAGGTGACCACTGCTTGACCCTGGCCTCTTTTTCGAGACCGTAGAACTGCTGGATAGTGGCCAGGGCCCGATCGGCACTACCGCTGGTACGGTGCTTGCCCTGGGCGCGGACCACCTCCATGAACTTGCGGCGAACATGGGCCCAACAGCCGGCATGACGGACCCCGGCCTGGCGGTCGAGGAAATCGTAGCCGCTGAAGCCGTCGGTCTGGACGATGCCCCTATACTCGCCGAGGAAGGTTCTGGCGACATCGCCGGCCCGGGTCGGATGATACTGATAGAGGAGTGCCGGCCGCTGGGGATCGCCCCGGCGGAAGAGCCACATGTAGGAGGTGGCGGTGGGGGCTCGGCCGGGTTCGGTCAGCACCTGGAGGGTGGGTTCGTCGATGTTGATCAGTTTTCCTGCCAGAATTTCATCGTGGATGAGGTTAAGCAAGGGTACGCAGGCCTCGGCGGCCTTTATGGCCCAATTGCTCATCGTGGCCCGACCGATTTCCACCCCGAGCCGGGCAAAGAGCTTCTCCTGCCGGTACAGGGGGAGATGATCGACAAACTTAGCGGTGAGCACATGGGCCAACAGCCCCGGGCTGACGATGGATTGGGGGATGATCTGCGGCGGCATCGGTGCGATTCGTACCGTCGGCCCCTCGTCCTCCACCCCTTCGCACCCCCGGCAGGCATACTTGGGGCGGATGTGGCGCAGCACCTGGATGCGGGCCGGGACAATATCGAGCTGTTCGCTCACCTCTTCCCCGATCCGGCTCAGTTCACAGCCGCAGCCGCAGGTCTTCTCCTCCTCGGGCAGATCATGGATGATCTCTATCCGGGGCAGTTCCGGCGGCAGCACCTTGCGTCCGGGCTTTTTGCGGTCATGCGACTCCACCGGGATCCTGGCCGGTTCGATGGGCTCCGGCTCGGGCAGGTCGAACAACGGCAGCTGCACCGTGGTCGAGTCCGCGGGCAATTTCTCGCTCCGCCGGCCGAACAACAACTGGCGCAGATGGCGGATCTGCTCGAAGAGGACCGAGATCTGGTGCTCATGCTGCGCCTGTAATGAGGCGATGATCTCGCGCAGCGCAGCAGGGTCGTCCGGCAATGTTTCGATGGGGGTATCCATGCGGCTGATCGTAACGCATCTGCTTAATTTTTCAACTGTTTTGTTATATTTTAGCAGATTTTTTCGTACCGGAGAGCCCGGTGCGCCGCCTGGTCAATGGACAGGCCATCGAGCAGCCAGCGCAACTCCCGGACAGAGAGCAACCGCGCCTCGGAGGCGTTGTTCGGCCAGCAAAACCGGTCCCGCTCCAGCCGCTTGTGCCACAGACAGAAACCGTTGCGGTCCCAGTAGAGGATTTTGATTGCGTATTCCACGACATCCGGCCACGCATTCCACGTGATCCCGGCCACCTGTTCCAGTGATTCCGGCCAGGCGGTCGGAGCGGAGCGACGCGGTTAGTTGTTGGGTACCTTGTTCCTGGGGATTACGTCAAGTGCGCTTTCTTTTTTCGCATTGATTCTCCTTTGAGTTGGATGGTGTGGGCGCTGTGGACCAGCCGGTCGAGGATGGCGTCGGCCATGGTCGGGTCGCCGATCTGTTCATGCCAGAGTTCCAGGGGGAGTTGGCTGGTCACCAGAGTGGACTTGAGTCCATGCCGGTCTTCGAGGA
>JAQUEZ010000211.1 GCA_028684915.1 Desulfobulbus sp. | reverse complement strand
TCCCGGAGCGACCTGGAAGACCGAATTTATGGTTGGGGCGAGGAGGTCGAAAGCAATGCGGTTGACTTTTTCATCCATGCGCTTCGCAAGAAATTGGGAAGCGAGGTTATCAAGAATATCCGGGGGGCGGGCTGGATGGTCGCAAAAAACACATGACTGATGCAACCGGGACAGGTGAAAAATCGATACATCCTTCGTCCAAACCAACGTTGCTTACGCGGTTCAATAGGTCATGCGCGTACTTGCTAACGAGGCGGACAACCATTGATTCGCTCCAGGGGCGGCTGGCACTGTGGCTCTCCACGGCGATCATTGTTGTTGCCGTGGTCGCTGGTTCGGTCGCCTTTGTCACCGCCTTTCGTGAGGCGCATGAACTGCAGGATGACATGTTGTCCCAGGTAGCCACTCTGTTGGCGCAAAACGGTTTGAAATCTGCCTCCGATACCACCATCAAAGGGGGAGTCGTCAGCGATCCAGAATCCCGTCTCCTGGTGCAGATGTTCCCGAATATACAGATTACTGAGCGTCCGCATGCCGACAAATCGTTGTCGTTTGAGCTGCCAGGAGATCTTTCTGATGGGCTGCACACGCTTGCGATACACCACGAAATGTACCGGATCCTGGTCAAAACGATCACAGGGGACAAACGGCTCGTTGTGGCTCAAGAAACGGAATTGCGCGATGAAATAGCCAGGGATAGCGCCATGCGCACCCTGCTGCCTTTTCTTTTTCTGGTGCCTCTCTTGATCGTTGTCGCCTCCTCGCTTATCCGGACAATTTTCCGTCCCATTACCCAGCTCTCCCGCCAGATTGATAACCGGAGCGAGCATGAGTTGCATCCCGTCGCCGTGGAAGCATTTCCTCTGGAGATTCGGCCCTTTGTCATCGCCATTAACCGTCTGTTAAAACGGGTGGATCAATCCATAACCCTGCAGCGGCGTTTCATTGCCGATGCCGCCCATGAACTGCGTTCGCCGATGACGGCTCTTTCACTCCAGGCGGAACGACTGTCGGAGGCGGATATGTCTAATTCTGCCCGTCAACGACTCGGCACCTTGCGCCATGGCCTTGAGCGGGCAAGACAATTACTGAATCAGCTCCTCACCTTTGCCCGTGCGCAAACACCGAGTAACAGCCCGGCTGCGACCTTGTCCGTGCAACAGGTGTATCGACAAGTCCTGGAGGATCTGCTGCCGGTGGCCGAAGCTAAAGAGATAGACATCGGCATCGCCAATGATGTCGATACCCAGCTGGAAGTCAACGCCATTGATCTGCTCACTCTGGTAAAAAATGTGGTGGACAATGCCATTCGCTATACCCCATTCGGCGGACGGATTGATCTCTCGGTATGCACCGGGTCGGGCACCGTCAGTTTGGTCGTTGCGGATAGTGGCCCAGGAATCCCTGGGCAGGAGCGAGAACGGGTGTTCGATCCCTTTTACCGTATTCTCGGCAATGAACAGATTGGCTCCGGGCTTGGATTATCCATTGTCCGGTCCATTGCGCAACGCATCGGTGCCAGCGTCACGCTGGCAGATGCCGATCCGCAAACATTGAGTGGTCTGCGGGTGACCATCACCCTGGCAGAGCAAGGGAGTCCCATTGTAGGCGGCTAAGATGTCTACAGTGTCTCCAGAGGAAGAGACACTTCCTCATGCTGTCCTTTCAACCTAAATTCGGCAGTTGCCCAAAAAACAGCCTACATTGAAAGCGAAATTACCTTATTCTGAATAAAAGGTTAGATTCGATTTTCAGTGTTGCTGAGCAGCACCATTTAGGGTTCACCTCTTGATGGCGCATACGACCGTTCTGTCTTTGATTGTGCTTTGGAGCCGCTGAATCGATATCTCCGTGAACGGGTTACCGCTGATGACATTCGTCGCCGGGTGACGGTCTGTTTTGTGGCGCTCGTTGAGAACAATCGCATTGCCGGCTATTACACCCTGGCCTAGGCAAGTCTGCTACTCGCCGATCACCCCCTCCCTCGACATTGGCAAGAAATTGCCGCGCTACCCCATTGTGCCGACCGTTCGCATGGGGAGGAAGCCGTATCATGTCGACATAACCGAAGCCGGATTGCCCCGCAGAAGTTCCAGCACAACTTGAAAACGGAGTTTTTGGGAGAGAGGGGCAGGAGACATAACTATACCCCCATGCTTTTAGGGGTGGGATTGCGTAAACGTTCCTTTGCGCAATAAAAGGAGGGGTGCGGAGGGTAAAGGCATTGCGTGTTGCATAAATATATTGCATATGAAAGATAATCAGCAATAGGTTTGTGCAACAGGAGAACAACTATGTTCATTGGATATGCACGGGTTTCAACCCAGGATCAGGAGACGGCGGCACAGATAGCCGCCCTTGAACAGGCGGGATGTGAGCGTATCTTTCAGGAAAAGGCGTCCGGTGGAAGATGGGACCGGCCAGAACTGCACCGGCTTATGGAACATCTTCGCAAAGGGGATGTCCTGGTCGTCTGGAAGCTGGATCGTTTGTCTCGATCCCTGAAAGACGTATTGGCCTTGATGGAGAAGATCAACCAGGCTGGCGCGGGTTTCCGTAGCCTGACGGAAGCCATCGACACAACAACGCCAGCTGGCCGAATGATGATGCAGATCGTGGCGACCTTTGCAGAATTCGAGCGGGCCATGTTGCGCGAGCGGACCCGCAAGGGGCTGGAACAGGCGCGGTCACAAGGCCGCATCGGCGGCCGGCGGCCAAAGCTGAAACCTCATCAGCAAGACGAGATCACCCGTTCAGTGCAAAGCGGGCAGAAGACAGCGGCGGATGCGGCACGGCTGTTCAATATTCATCCTTCAACAGTTTCTCGCCTTTTGAGAAAAAACGGAAGTTGAAGAGGTGCCTGTTCAGGAAAAGTACCCTCCAATGTCCATGCATTGATGAGGAAGGCCGATGATATCTATTCCGCCTTCTCTTTTGAGATAAAAAATAAGGTGTGAACCTTCAACGTAGCTGAAATAGCCTTCTCGGATTTCCGGTCGATGTGCTCCCACATAGGGATTGTCAGCCAACCATTTGAAACGCTTTTCTAAGGCATGGAGGTATTTATTTCGTTGTTCACGCCCCCATTTCTTCAACGTATACCGTCCAATATTTTGGAGATCCTGTAAGGCGCGCGGGGTGATCCGGTAGGTGCTGGTCATTCTTGATCCAGTTCCGCAATAAGCTGCTCCATGGAGAAATCTTTTACAAAATTTCCATTCATGGCTTGCCTCTCGCCCTCGGCTAAATGTCGCCGCAGGACCTCTAATTTGCTATTGCGCTCTTCCATGTGTCGCAAGGCATCGCGCACAACCTCGCTGGCCGACCCATAGCGACCGCTTGTTATTTCGGTTTTTATAAAAACTTCCCAATGTTCGCCTAGGCTCAAGCTGGTTGTTGCCATAGATAGCCTCCGTATTCATATATATTATATATGAATATAGCTCTCCGCGATCTAGGAAGCAAGAGTGGTTTTCCGATGGTCTTTCCCCCTCACTTTTTCATAAACGGGCAAGAGCTCATCAACCGCCTTCAACGCCTCATCATATTGGCCCAGATTATCTAAGATCTTGATAGGAATGGGAGGGAATTTCTAAGGGAGATAGTTGATGTCATTGCTGGCAATGAAATGCAAATGGGTCGTTATAACCCTGACGATCCCCGTCTTATGGATGCAGCGGCAACTAGGATCAAAACCCTGGCTGTTGATCATGAAACCCTGGTGCGTAGATGGCTTGCACACGGTCGAGAAAAACTTGATAAGGGATATCGCCCACCGGGAGTTCCAGGGTGCAGGGTGAGTGATATTTCACGGCACCGCCACAAAAGGAGGTATGGCCTTGGACGGCTCGTATAGCCATATAGGAAGATATATGGCTATAGTTTAAAGGTTGAAAGTTTTGAGGTGTTGGATGTGGGAAGGTATGGACGAGAAAGGTTCGTAGATGAGGACTAGAAAGGGGGCTTATTGGAGTCCGTTATAAGGGCTTCGTAGTCTCTACCCCCATAAAAAATATTGAGAATAAGGACGGCCTCCTTTTTTTCATCCACGATGAAGGCAGCCACGGCTTTTTTGTCGATAGGCGCTATTCTCAAGCCTTTCATGAGATCATCGCGTTTGTGTCCACGAATAGGGGCTATTGCCAAATCGTGGCATTTCTGGCGAAGTTTTTCCATGTATGCCCACGCCCGTTCTGGGAACCCACTTTTATCCGTAATGTAGTCGTAGATGCTTTCAAGGTCTTTGGCCGCATCTGGCATCAAATAGACATCATATTTTTTCATTGGTGGCCGACTTTATGCGTTGATGGTGTCGCCGTTCGAGAGCCTTAAACGCATCGTCAATTGGTATAGGTTCGCCACTTTGAATCGAGGCTTTCAGGCGATTGCGAATGAGTGCAAGGCGCGCCTCGTGTTCCTCTTGTTGCTTCTCCCAAAAGCGCATGGCCTCCCTGATGACCTCACTGGTCGAACCATAGGCCCCAGACAGGACTTTGCTCTTGATGGTGGCGAGCATCTCAGGAGGAAGGGTTATCGTAACTCGTTCAGCTTTTTCCGGTTGCATCATTTTCACCCTATTTATCAATGCTGGTATGATTAAATCATACTGTCACTTTCAGTGACAGTCAATATCCAGTTCACGTGTGCGTGGTGGTTGTAAATATATAGCCATATAGCCACCGATATTTATATGGCTGAAGTTCTCTTTGCAATATCCTGAAAAAACGGTAATAAGCGAATGGCTAAGTTCAATGTGATTTAATATATAACCATATAGGCGTCTATGTGGTTATCAAGGAACCACCCATGAAGACCCTCGCGATCATTTCCCAAAAAGGCGGCAGCGGCAAAACTACGATTGCGGTTCACATGGCCGTGTGTGCGATCCGGCAAGGGTACCATACCGCAATCATCGACGTTGACCCGCAGGGCAGCGCGATTGACTGGTACATGAGCCGCGAAGCTCAAAACGAGTTGAACGCTGTTCAGGCTGGAGCAGACAAGGTGCAACTCTTGCTTCAACAGGCCAAGGCAGGCGGGGCTGATTTTGTGATCATCGACACAGCCCCGCACTCGAACAGCGCGGCGGCCATTGTCGCCCAGCTTGCCGATTATATCCTCATGCCTTGCCGTCCTTCGCGTTTCGACCTCAAGGCGATTGGTTCAACCGCCTCTATCGCCAAGCTGGCCAAGACACCTGCCGTCGCCGTCATCAATGCTGCCCCGCGTGGCAAATTGGCTGAAGAAGCCAAAGAGGCCTTGCAGCAGCAGGGAATCAACGTGCTGGACCCTGTTTTGCAGCAGCGAGCCGCCTATACTCACGCCGTCATCGACGGGCGCAGTGTCCATGAATACGAGCCGGAAGGAAAAGCCGCCGCCGAAATCGACGAGCTTTTTGCTTGTTTGAAGAAGGCTATGGGATTATAACCATATAACCAAATAAATGGTTATATTGAGGTGTGATATGGTGACCGCGAAACGCAAAAACCTCGGTTCTATGTTTTCCGTGCCGGACGAACCCGCCACGATTTCCACTGAACAAAAACAACCGAGGCCGGATAGGGTAGGGAAGAAGCAGACCATCTTTCATATGCCGGAGGCTGCCAAGAAGCAATTGGCGATCCTTGCCATCGAATGCGAGCAGACCCAGCAGGCCCTTTTATCCGAAGCCCTCAATGACCTTTTCAAGAAATTCGGAAAGCCGCCGATAGCATGAAAGCCGAGGCCAATAAACCGCAGCTCGTCAGACAGTGGGCCGACTGGTGCTTGCTGCGCCATGCTCCAGGGAGATACGAGCTTGTGAGAGGAAAACGCTCCTTGTCGCAGGCGTTTGAAGCCAAGGATGACCAAGCGGCCATCAAAGAATCGAGCGTTATCGTGAGATATTGGAAAAGCCCGCAGTTTTACGATATAACCATATGAATGGATATATGGTTATATCGACTTTATTTCTTTGTTGCCTTCTTCCGGCAGAACCCGATAAACGCCCCATCGGGGCGCGCCGGTCGCTTGCCGGTCTTCTCAATCCATTCCAGCCAATCCGCTTCTAGGGCATAAATATCCAGACCGGAACCAGCCAAGGCTTCTCTAGCCTTCTCATAGGTCACCGTTTTGAGGCGAATAGGGGAGGGGGCGTCAGCCAAACAAAGCTGTTGCGCCATTTGTTTGTTGAGAGCGTCGCTGTCCTTTTGTGATTCAGCAAGAAGCCTTCCACGGCCAATAGGCAGGTCGGGAATGCCTCGCTTGGCAACATGAGGGGGGCTAGGCCGCAGGAGCAACCCCTTGTCGGCATCAAACACCCGCGCCTTGTCGTAGACGGCCAGAACATCTTTCAAACGCAGCAGGAACTTCCGTTTGAAATTGTATTGCCCCTCTTTGTCTTGGGCATAATCCGCCCCGAACTGCATTTGCAGCAAGGGCCACGGGAGCACCAAATCTCTGTGCAAGTAAGACAGCCGATAGGTGAGCCAGAAATAAATATCAAGGGCCATTGGCGACCTCTTGAGCTTCATCATGGCATCCATATCGACCGGCACCGGTTTTTCGATGATCTCGTTAAAGAAGTCTGTGCTCAGAACGACCGAGGATTTCCAAAGGGGTAACTGGTTCGGCTCTTTCGGGTTCCACCAAAGATGATATTCCTTGGCAATATTGAACCCTCTGCCGGTAGCCATGCTTTCATCGACGTATGAGCACGAAATGGTAGAGGAAAACAACCGCAAGGTTTGATTTTTAAAACGGGTTATATCACCTTTTTTGCCACCGGTTCTTCCCAAATTCAGCTCGGACATAAAAGCAGAAAGGGACGAGCCAAGGACCAAGACCGGCGAGCGGGTGCGCACGGCTTCGGTCGTCAGCCATGATAGCAAAAGGCGCGGGACAGAACCAAAGGGGAGCCCTTGGGGGGACATGATCGTCATTTCCAATGCCCCATTGCGCCGCGTGAAAACTTTTTCCTTTGTTGCTTTATGAGGGAGCGTAGCTTGGACGAGGGCTCGCGCCATATAGCCAACTTGCCCAGCCTTCTTTGCTTCTTCCGCTTCGCTGGCGAGCGTTTCGGTAATCAGTTTGTCGATGTGTTTTTTGTCGTCCGACTGATCCATGCCTTCCTCTTTGAAGCACTTCGTTTGATTCGTCCGATCATACAATGATTAAGATGTTTTTGCGCCCGATTATTTAATAAAAATCTTGCGCAGAAACGGTACGGAAACTGCGCAGAAACGGTACGGATTGAAAGCCAAAACTGCGCAGAAACGGTACGGCGGTTGCGCAGAAACGGTACGGAAACTGCGCAGAAACGGTACGGCGAGTTCTCCTCAACCTCTCTAAAAATCTAGCATTGCGAGGTGCCCCCTATATACACCTATAGACTCTCCTATATTAAAAACACCTATAGCAAATTGGGGGAGCATCCTGTGGATAACAACCATTCAACGTCCCTTGTGGGGGGCTATAGGTAAACCCTTGCGTTCACCAACCACTACAATCTTTGTATTACTACCTGAGCCTCTTGCAAAAATAAGACAATGCCTAGTTTCGGCGTCATTTTTACGCATATTTAAGCTAGTATCTATTTGATTTTACATGTGTCTAATTCCAGGTGCCACCTCAAAAATTGATAAACCGACTTTTTGCAAAAACCTCTAACTACTAATTTTTCTAAATTGTTTTCTCTTTTAGCTCACAACTTATCCCACCAGGCAATAGGAAAGAAAAATATCCAAATCCGTGTCGGCTATCAAAAATCCATTAGGAATCCTACCAAAATTCGGAAACCCGTACTCGGTAGTTGAAGTTCTGCGGTATTCAAGTGTACGCTAAGGTTTATTTGTTAAAGCACAAATTGTGAACACCAACCATTAGCGGACAATTTTCCTGTTTTCGAAATAACCCTATCATGAGCCGCAGCCGACGTAAAACACCTGTCTTTGGTCACACAACTTGCCACAGCGAACGCCAAGATAAAAAGATCTGGCACCAACGATGGCGGACTCGCGAGCGAAACAACCTGGCCAGCACCCCCAATAATGCATGGGATGAGCATTTGCCACTGCTAGAGAATCAGGTCAGCAATGTCTGGGCAATGGGCAAGGATGGTCATTTTTATTGCCCCACCGCTCTCCAGGTTCTAATGGCCGAGCAAATTGCTACCCGCCAGGGACGCAACCCGCAAGAACGCTCCTCCTTGAAAAAACGTCTGATGCGTAAATGGATGGGAAAATAAGGGGGGTGCCCACGAAACGGAATTTTTTGATGCGATCAACAGGTGGGATGCCAATAGAAGCTCACCGCACTTTCCCTCGCCTCGACATCTACGCTTGCAAAGCGGACTTCGATTCATGAGTAAAGACTGAATGAGGCCTATATTGCTGTTTAAATGGTATAATTCGCTGTTTTTGGTCAACAATTGACACAAAAAGGTCATCAATCGACACACTTCCGGGCATTTTGTTGTGGTATTTGGGTAGATTTGTCAGTGACAACATGGCAAATGATGCAAGCTAACATTATGTTTTAAAATATTTTTTTTATACGATTCCTCGATCTACACGCTTTAGGCTCCTCAATCGACACACATTTGGATGCGCCATTAAACATCTTCCATAGATGTAGATATCCTCTGTGTCGATTGTTATAATTAATTGTTATTACTTGTTATTTTTTGGAAAGTCGTCAATCGACACACTTTTGGGGACCCGTTCACAGGGGGGGGGGATTTTTTGTATGCTTAATAGATGGGATGGAGGTCGAGATTTCACAGTGCTTCCTTTTCCTATTGCCCGCTCGCCGAGATAGCGGCATTACAACCCTAGCTTGTTTTTCAAAACCTGATTCCAGTCTTTGCCTCCATCAGGTAGCATCCGGACCACTTTTCGACCAGGGGGCGCGGCAGCCTCCACTTCTTTAGCTACCTTCTCCCCCCCCTCATCGTCATCGAACCCGAGTATAATTTCCGCCGATGGGTGCAACTTCTCCATGGCGCCACGCAAAAGGGTGGGTTGTTGAGGGTTCAGTTCCCCGCCGGTGGACATGTAGCGGGTATGCTTATCACCAAACAGCACATGGAAGGACATGGCATCAATGGCGCTTTCAACCAAAACCAGCCGACGGTCTGTTTCCTTGGCCAGGCTGTACCAGAGTCCTTTCCTGCCACCAGCGGCAAAGCCGGTAAAGCCCTTGTTCTTGACCTCAAAGCCTGAGAGGCCTTCTTTGTCGTAGTGGGGAAATAAGGCATTGTGCCGGCGATCTACACGAACACGACCGGCGAACTGGGGAAGGGCGAGTACGTCTGGCACCAGGCCGCGGCCTGTCAAATAGGGGAGGGATGCACAAGGGGCTGCCTTTTCCCATTCCGCGATGACCTCCGCACGATCCCTGGAGATCGGTTGCAGTTCCTGCACGAAAAGGGGCAGTTGGGGTGTGGGCCGCGACGTCCCGAGCCAGTCGCGCAAGGTCTTGCGGACCATGCCCAGCGAACCGACTCCTCGATTCTGCAGGAAGTCAACGATAGTGCCGTTATCCCGGCCATCACGAACTGAGCAATACACCCAATGGGTGGTTCCTTCATAACGGGCGATGATGATCTTGTCGCCGTCAGGGTGGCGCATCACAATCGAGTTACGCGAGCTGGCCCGGCGATCCAGGGAGTAGCCGCGTGTTGCCGCAAATTCCGGCAACACAACCTCAATCTTGAACCGTTCCAGCTCGGTGTCCACCGGAGATTACCCGTTTAATCGTTCACGCAGTTGCCGGCTGGGTCGGAAGTTGACCATCTGCCGTTTGGTGATCAACATGGACTCGCCGGTTTTTGGATTTCTCCCCCGCCGAGGTGATTTATCCCGGACGATCAAGCTGCCAAACTGGACCAACTTGATCGATTCTCCACCAACGAGCGTGTTTTTCAACGTCGCAAAAACAGTGTCGACGATTTCAGCCGCATTTCGTTGAGAGATGTCTAATTTGTTGGTGACGGACAAAGCCAGTTCCTTTCGGGTGAGATTCTTTTGGTTCATTGTTGCAAAAGTTGATTTGTACGGCATATTGCCGTATTGTTTTTGTGAGGAGGATTTTTCAATGCCAACAACTGTCTCTACCGCTCGCCTTGAGGCGAGGATCAGTACCGACCTGCATGCCATGCTCAAGCGTGCGGCGGAATTGCAAGGCCGCACCATGACCGATTTCGTGGTCGCCGCTGTCCAGGACGCAGCGCAACGTGCTATCGAGCAGGCGGGTATCGTCCGTTGTTCACTCGCTGATCAGGAGTGCTTTGCACAGGCCCTCCTGGAGCCGCCACGGCCAAATGCAGTCCTGGAGCGAGCCTTTACCCGTCGCAAGGCACTTTTGCGTTCAGAATGAGTACAGCGCCCTTTAAGGTCACACGTCTTGATGGCGTACACGACCGTTCTGTCTTTGATTGTGCTTCTGAGCCGCTGAATCAATATTTCCGTGAGCGGGTTACCGCTGACATTCGTCGCCGGGTGACAGTCTGTTTTGTGGCGCTCGCCGAGAACAATCGCATAGCCGGATATTACA
>JAQUEZ010000036.1 GCA_028684915.1 Desulfobulbus sp. | reverse complement strand
CCTCCACGCTCATCCTGACAGTGGCAAGGGTGACGGGGCGGCAGGTGCCCCCCCTCACCTCCGGCGGGGCTCAGGTTCTGGGGCTTATTTTCAAAGAACTACCCACAAATTCTGCGGACGAGGCGGATTTTGTTATCAATGAAGAACTGTCTGGTGCTCTCGGTGAGTCCGGTAAAGCATTCTTGGTGGCCTTTGAAACTTATGGCCGGGATAAATTTATGATTTTTGTTCAATTCCTTGATTTTGTGTTCTAACCATAGGGCATCATATAAAGTGCATTCGAAGTCAGTATAAATATGATCAAGGTGGTACTTTATATCTGTTTCATAATCGTTCCATACACTACCACATATTCTGCTTCTAACAGATTTCGTTGTGACTCCAATTTTATAAAAGGACTCTTTAACATGTTTTCTGTGCCAATTTTGAATCTTGCTTGTGTCAATAGACAATTTTATGATATACAACCTCGCTGTAGTCTTTTTCATGAGTTCTTCATTGATAAATAAAGACTTTAATGTAAATGATTGTGGCATTTCTTTTAACGGATATAACAATCGAGTAAAATATTCTAAAATTTCATGCCAATGCATATATAAAAACTCGCCATTGTAACATAACTTAAACTGATTATTTTTAACAAATTCGTTGTATGCTAACTGTCCTTGAGTATCTTCATGTTTATACTCGCCACCGTTTAATTTAAATCCTGGCATCAACCCTTCATACATTAATTGTATGTTTGGTGTATTACTGAATGAAACTCCATATTTTTCATCAAAAAATATTGCATTATTTTTGTACTGCTTCTTGATATTAGATTCTATGTATATTTTTTTTATTTTTTTGTAGTAATTTTTTCTTTTTTTTATTTGCTGAAATAAAGCTATTTTTGACATAACACCCAGTGCTGTATAAAGAATACCTGTTGGATTGTTCTGATCAAGTTTATACTTATTTAAAATATTTTTATGATAATCGCTAATATTGTTTATGTTTCTTAAAACATAAAATAACTCATTAGCATCGTTTTTGGCATCAGATATTTTTAAACTCGATAATTTTTTCATTTTAACCAATTCTCCTAAAATTGAAATTTCATGAATTGGTTATTGTTGTGATTGAAGTTTTTCCCCTGCTTAATATTGAGAAATAATCTCATACATGATATGATACATTTAATGCTTCATAGGGAAGCAGGTACTGTATACCATGTTTTCAAGGTGCTCATTTCTGAGCCCCTTGTTTTTATGCGTCTTGATTTGCATCCTTCTTAAAATAAAATCCGTTTTCAAGGACAAACTTCCCACCTGCTTTAATCATCTCATTTAAGATTTCTATTTCCTTGGTTTTCAGTGTGGATTTTCCTATCTTTCTTCCTGCGTTGAACTGCTCCAAAATGGTGTAGATGAATCTCATATTTTCCATGGCATTTGCCTCCATCATTGGTAGGCACCAACCGACCTAGAGAGGCGGTGTATGTCTATAGCAGAATATTTCCCAATTTTTCTTTTCTGTATTGCCCCTGGTGTGTAATCAATTTTCTGGAGTTCTTTGAATGCTTTTCTTAATGATTTCTTTTGGTTGTCGTTAAGATTTAAGATTTGCCCGTTTTCGATTCCTTGAAGGATGTCGATTACGTGATGCTCTGACAGAGGCATCGTTTCTTCCTTGGTGCTGTCATTGGCGTTATCAGCATCCAGACCGCCCGATTTAAAATAACTTGGCAAATTTTCTTTCAATTTCTCAATCAGTTTCTCGCTTCTCACGATTTCCCCATTTTGATTCCTGATAATCGCTCTGTTTTCACCACGATATTCGATCACTTCAAAGGATACCCTCGATAATGCATCCTCCAATGCATAGTCATTGGCAATACCAGCAATTCGCAATTCCTTTTCAAAACTACTTCTTGCCTCTTTTTTTAAAAGTTCTACCATAACCTCTTTCGCAATTTTATTGGTTTGCTCACCATTATTCTCCATATTTTCCATTAATTACCTCCATTATTTTTTAACCATTCAACCATGTTCAAAGCATCCTGGTTCAACTTGTGTGGTGTCTCAATTGCTTCCTGAAATAGAATGTATACATTTCCTAAATGACTGATGTATTGTTCAATTCTCTGTCTACGTTTTGTAATTTCTATATGCTCTTTTTGGAGTAATCGGAGGACGTCAATTAACGGCACCCTCGGAAATTTTTCTCCATCAACTTTGACCCCCCTGACCTGCCCTTCTTTTATCATTCGACTAAGATTGCTTTTGTGTTTCCCAAGCAACGTTGCCGTATAATGTTGGGGAAGGGTATTGCCCAACTTGAAAACTTCTCCTTGCATAATGCCTCCTGTCTGGAATTATTTTTTCTCTCCCTGTTGCACGTGACAACTATTACCATTATAAAATATAATAACATGTCGAGTGATTCAAACTCAACTTATTTATTTAGTCTAACCTAATATAATATGCAAAAGTGCATTCAAGGAATTGGTGAAACAGTATTGGAGAGGCGAGAATGCTATGTGGACTCAGGATAGTCTACATAAAGAGGGGAATTTTGAGGAAAAACTCGTGTGGGTGCATGAAAACACCCACACATTCAGAAAGAACAGGCGGCAATTTTAAAATATTTCGTCAATCACACAGGTTGCCTGTTTAACTGCCTTGTCTGTCAGGTGTGCATATCGCATGGTAAGAGCTACATCTTGATGCCCAAGAAGAGTTTTGAGCGTGTATATGTCCACTTTGCCACTGCTGGCGAGATGGGAAGCGTATGTGTGTCTGAGGTCATGGAATCGGTATGTCAGTCCAATTCTCTTTTTCAGTCTGGACCATGCTAGACCAAATCCAACGAAATAATGGTTTCCATTCGAGGCAGGAAAAACGTATTCAGATATTTTCTGCTCCCTAGCTCTTATGATAACCTCGAAAGCTTTTTCATTCAGGGGAAACGAAAGTGTTCTACCGCTTTTTGTTTGCCTGCAGGTTATCGTTTTTTCCTTGAAATCAACGTCCTTCCATTCCAGATTCAAAATTTCGGACTTTCTTCTACCAGTGTATACGGCAAACAAAATCACATTGGTTGCTCTGGCATTCCCCCACCCCTCCAGATACGTGAATAACTCTTCCAACTGATCATGGGAAAGATAGTTGGTCACTCTGTTATCATATCTTGGAGCTTTTACAGACTGGCATGGGTTTGCTTCATGATAATATCCATTCTGGATATGCCAGTTGTATACTCTCCTGATGAGCTTGTACACATGGTCAACAGTGGCAGGAGCGTTACCCCGCTCTTTCATCGTGGATAGTATCTTGGTTATTCCTGAAGGTGTTGAATGCGTTCGCCCTTTGACATGCAGATTCCATCGACTCAGGTCATCCTTCCATGACTTCTTGTGGACCTTGGCATGTTCAAGATACAAATCGAAGTCGATTGCTCCAGATTGTTTCTTGTCGAAGAGCTTCCCTTCAACCAACTCTGTTTTGAATTTGGACTCGATATCCCTTGCAAGCTTCAAGCTCTGAACGGTCTTTGTCTTCCACTTGCCGGTAGCAGTGTCCTTGACCTTGGCAACATACTTGGTGAAGCTTTTGCCGCATTGAGGACATTTTTTTAAGCTCATCCCCATTGGATATTCTTTTCGACAACACTTGAGATAGATAGACATCTTCCTTCCTCCAAAAGTGCATAAACTATGCGTAAACTTTTTTGGAGAAATTGGAGAATATGGAGCAAGGACGCTCTTGGATGCGTGAGTGGTCCAGAAACAAAAAAAGGATCTATAAGCTTAATATTGCTTATAGATCCTTTAGTATCTCTGGTGCCGAGACCAGGATTTGAACCAGGGACACACGGATTTTCAGTCCGTTGCTCTACCGACTGAGCTATCTCGGCAACCCTTGAAGGCCTGCATTACTAACAAAAAGGGAGGGTTATTGTCAATTATTATTTTTTATTTTTTCTTATCGGAGAAGAGATCGCCCAGATCAATATCGAACTTATCCAGCGCTGTTCCAGTCTTCACCGAGGGGAGATAGCGTTTGCCCGCGGCACTTTTGGAGATAATTTTTGAAGGCAACTCCAAATCTAAACCATTGAAGTTGAGGTCTTCCAATCCTGATTTAGCTTCACTTTTTTTATTGATTGGTGGTGGCGGAGGTTCAAAGGATTCTGTCGACTGTAACGATTCTACACTCAGAACAGGCTCATTTTTCTGGAACGATATTTTTTCCTCTTTTTTTTCTTCACTACTCGGTGGCCCCAGATCGGAGATGTCCAGATCGCCGAAATCAATAGGCGGAAGCTGAGAATCCTCCTCATCGCTTTGGTTTTCAAGGTCCAAGGTGAATTCATCGCGGGGGACTACTTCTTGAAAATCATCAAGGTCGACCACCAACTCGTCTTCCAGATCGCCTAATGAAATTTCGCCCTGTTGCTCAGCCTGGGTTACCAGAGCCTCATCAAGGGTAAACTCGGTATCTATGCCTGGGCGGAGTGGAATATCTTCTTCCTCGTCCAACTCAATTTCTTCAAAGTCGATTTTTTGCATCGACTTTGGAATAGATTTTTCTTCCAGGTCTCTGGTTATTTTCAGAAAAAGCGGTGCCACGGCTTCATAGGTGGTCCCGTTAATTTCATCAGCCGTAAGTCCAAAGTCCTTTTGGCATTTTTTACAGATTTCCAGATGATCAAAGGATGTGTAACCGCATTTAGGGCAACGCATAGTATTCGCCTACGATGAAGAAAACCGCGTAATCAGCGGAGAAAGAGAAAAGTTACTGACCAGACGGAATTATTATCGCATAGGATTTCAAAGAAAATCAAGGTAGGAAAAAAAAAATATTCTCATAACCTGGTGAAAGGTTGCAAGGATAAGGGGAAACTAAAGATAATAGCACCGTGAAAACTTAGTACTTCAGTGTCCTAGTTTTTTTTCGATACTTGACATATTTTATGTATGTCTTCACACTGCAAAATAGGCTAATCACTGTATATCTGTGTTTTTATAGAGCCATTTCTCAAAAAGTGATCAACTTTTTTCGAGTCTATCACTGGTGAAGAAATGTTTTTCAGTTAATTAATACGGCTAATTCTTCCTTCGATCTCGATATCAAGGGGTTGCGGACGGGTGCGAATAAAATTCTGGAGAGCATCGGCAACAAAGGGACCAACAATTGGGTTTGTTGCTTTTGTAAAGACGGTGAAATTATCGCCGCCACCAATCAAATATTCGTTCACGGTTACCGTGTAGCAGGCGGTTTTTTCTAAAAGGCGATCCTCTTTAAATACCGCCACCACCCGCTGTCCGGCAGGGCGATGCGCATCCCAAATATAACTGAGTCCTGAGACCTGAAGAAACAGGCCATCTGGACTTACACTGTTCCACTGTTGATTGAGCAAAGCATAAATCTGCTCTCCGGTCATTTCTATCTTCATCAGATTCAGATTTGTAGGATGAACGCTATGGTTATCGGCCTTGGTCATAACCCCGAGATCGATATCTGCTTCAATACCCTCGGGATGCATGAAGGCAAAATCGGTGCCCATAGCCTTCCGTTGAGCATCGGCGATAAGATCGCCGAGGGCCGATTCCCCAGCTGCATTGGTTTTACGGGTAATGGGTTTGCTTGCCTTGGCAATAACCTCTTGAGCGACGGCATTACCAAGGTTTTCTGCCTTTTGGGTTAGTTTGGCCACAGCGGCATCCGGTTGCAGACCTGGTCCAACATCGGCCCAGGTGGTGCGAATACGTGAACGCATCCGCACCACCTCTCCGCTGGCACGGTTGATTTCCATCTGGATCTCCGCAAAACCGGTTCCTTTCGGCCAAGCCTGAACCACGAGCATTTCATGACCGCCGTTATTTTTAACCAGGGTGTTATGAAAGGTGTGGGTGTGTCCACAGAGTACCATATCGACCTCACGGTCCAACTGGGTGAGGATGTGGGTTATATCGCCAACTAAAGCGCCCCTCTTTCCTTGGGATGCGGCTGGCATCTGGTATCCACCCTGATGGATCATAACCACAATGGTATGCACCCCTTGGCCACGGAGAATTCGTACATAGTGGTTGATGGATTCACTCTCATCACGGATTGCAAGGCCCCGTAGGCTATCCGGGGAAAGAAAACTTGGGGCTGCCCCCAAGAGAACGCCGATAAATCCAATAGGTACCCCCTGAACCATGCGCACCACATAGGGTTGGAACAGGGGTTGGCGACTGGTTACTTCAATCAGGTTGGCACAGATGTAGGGAAAAGCAGCACCTTGATAGGGATCTTGCAAAAATGGACCTTGCCGGTGATTACCGCCGTGAACCAGACGCAGCATTTCGGCCATGCCTTGATCAAATTCGTGGTTGCCGGGAATACCGATCAGGTTGCATTCTCGGTCATAGAGTCCTCCCGGGCGGCAATGGGTGTTACCGAGCATATTGAAGAACATGAGTCCGGGTTCATCCTGTAATAGAGCGGATGGTGGCTGTGAAGCGCCGACATGGTCTCCCGCGTGGAGGAAAAAGGTTGCTCCCGGCCACTTTGCTTGAGCATTTTTTAGGTAGCTGGCCAGGACCGGGGCACTTCCCACCGGTCTTCCCCCAACCTGCATACCCGCAGTTAACTGGCTGTGAAAATCATTGAGAGCAAGAAGTTGTACGGCAAGGGTATCGCCCGCAACCGTCTGGCCTTGCCACTCAACCAGTTGTTCGGCCTCTTCCCGCTGTAAAATTTCTTTTTTTTGTTCGTCTGTGACTGCCAGGCTGTTGCCCTGAATGAGGCTCAAGACGGCAATTATCATCACCCACATAATTGGTTTATCGGTTCCCATGATCGTTCCGTGAGAATGTTTTTTATCGATGCGCCACCAGATCCGGCTATAGATCTTTGAACATGGCTGTATTGATGGCGTCGTAAAAACTTCGATATCCTGCGTCGCGGCGTTTTTCTCGACACGCTCGACATACCTGATGTATGCCTTCGTGCTGAAAAAAACACTACTCCTTGTATATCTGTGTTTTTCCTTTGTCATCTCTTAGAGTGTGATGGACTTTTTAGGAGTCCATCTTTATTGGGAAAGAGAAAACACGGTCGTGTTAGGGGGATATCAGGGTGGGATAAGAATATTGTGTGGATATCTTATTGAAGTGTTAGGGATGTATTTGTCGATACCTCGTTAGAACCTAATGAATAGCCAAAATACCGATTTTATGGAAATATATAACAAAAACAACGTTTTAATTTGAACAAGTGACTTGTTTTTCTTTTTTGGTGAACGGAGCAAAATTTAACCCAATCCAAATGTTGTCCATGTATAGTCATATTTCTTTGCCTCCCCATTTTTTACTTATCTTGTCATTGCTATGGAATCAATTGCTCCTGTAGACGAACAACTCCCCAAATTTATCACTAATCTTGAATCACCCGAGTGGTATCTCAACCGAGAGCTCACCTGGCTAGCCTTCAATCGTCGCGTCCTGCACGAGGGGCAAGATGAGCGGGTTCCCCTATTGGAGCGGGTTTTTTTCCTGGCTGTCGTAGGATCCAACCTGGATGAGTTTTTCATGAAACGTATCGGCGGCCTTAAGCAACAGGTCTGCGCCAGGGTACGGGAGTTATCTGTGGATGGCCGCTTGCCCCAGGAGCAGATCGATGCCTGCCATCTGGAGGTACATGACCTCCTGCATCAACAAGAGGAACTGGAGGAGGAACTCAAGCGCCACTTGAGCCGCAAAAAGATTATGCTGGTGGCTTATGCCGATCTCAGCCTTGCGGAAAAAGCGGATGCCGAGCAGTATTTCCTCGATCAGGTCTACCCCATGCTGACTCCCCAGGGTATGGACCCGGCCCACCCCTTTCCCTTTATCTCCAACCTGTCGATCAACCTTCTGGTCAGCGTGCGCTACCCTGAGAGTGAGCACAGCTATATGAACCGGATCAAGGTCCCGGTGAGTGAGGATATGCCCCGTTTTCTTGCTTTTGGCGAGAATGGCCACTTCATCACCCTGGAAGATCTAATCGGAAACAACCTGGAGTTACTTTTTCCAGAGATGGTGGTTGAGAGCAGTGAAATTTTTCGCGTCACCCGAAACGCTATCACCGAACCTCACCAAGAACAGGCCAATGATCTGCTGCAGGTGATCGAATCGGCCCTGCGCGAGCGAAAATTTGCCGAAATAGTCCGCCTTGAGGTGGCTAAGGGCATGGAGGATCTCCATCGGGGCATGCTGGCCGCCGAACTGGGGGTAGATGAGGAGAGCGATGTTTTTGAGGTCAATGGCATCGTCGGCAAACGGGATCTTGTCGAAATCGCCAAACTCGATCGGCCGGATCTTCATTATCCGCCGCACAAACCGCTTGATAACCCTGAGTTGCTTGACGACGATCCCAACATTTTCCATGTGATCCGCAAACATGGTTCGATCCTGGTCCAGCACCCCTATGAGTCTTTTGACACCTCGGTGGAGCGCTACCTGCGTGAGGCGAGCACCGACCCCAAGGTGCGGGCGATCAAGATGACCCTCTACCGAACTGCTGGCGATTCCCGGGTAATCGAATACCTGATCGATGCTGCCCGTAACGGTAAGCAGGTCGCGGTTGTGGTTGAACTCAAGGCCCGTTTTGACGAGCAGGCCAATATTCGCTGGGCGGAATACCTTGAGGAGGCGGGCATCCATGTCACCTACGGGGTTGTCGGCCTGAAGACTCACTGCAAGGTGATCTTTGTTATTCGTAAGGATTTTAACGGGCTAAGAAGATATGCCCATATCGGTACCGGTAACTACCACTCTGGTACCGCCCGTATGTACAGTGACCTTGGCTTGTTCACCTGTGACGGGGACATTGGAGCCGATCTCACCGAGCTGTTTAATTATCTTACCACTGGCTACACCCCGATGCGGCATTACCGTAAATTGCTGCCCTCGCCGCGGATGCTGAAAAAGGCTCTGCTCAAGAAAATTGAGCGGGAAGTACGCAACCACAGTGCCGAATCTCCTGGTCTGATTCAGCTTAAAACAAATGCCTTGGAAGATCGTGAGGTCATTGCCGCCCTGTACAAGGCTTCTCAGGCCGGAGTGACTATTGATCTGGTAATCCGTGATACCTGCCGCCTCCGTCCCGGGATCCCCGGCTTATCGGAAAATATCCGTGTTATCTCTTTGGTTGGCCGTTTTCTTGAGCATGCCCGTCTGTTCTATTTCCGCAACCAGGGGGAGGAGGAGTATCTCATTGGTTCGGCTGACTTAATGCAGCGTAACCTCGAGAGTCGGGTGGAAGTCTGCGTGCCGGTGGAATCACCCAAACAGCGCAAGCAGTTACGTCAGTGGCTTGATCTGCAGCTGGCCAACAAACGGAATGTCTGGGAAATGCAGTCCGATGGCACCTATATCCAGCGAACAGTCAAGGGGCGTGCAGGATCGATTTGTATCCATAGAAAACTGATCGAGCAGACGGAAAAACGGTTGGCGGCGGCAAGTCGTCCTACCATGAAAAAAGCGATGCGGGGAAAGAGGGGCTAAAATCTTGGGTTCCCTGGAGAGATGAAAAGCAGACTCCCAGGGAACTCTTTTTGAAATCAGCCCGGATTTCTCCTGATAAATTCAGCTTAGGCTGGGTCAGTGCTCGATTGCCGTAAGTGAATCTTCGATATAGCGTTTGCGTTTATTGTCTTTTAAATGGTGGATGTCGACCACCACCAGGCCGTCGACGCAATTGCCAAAATCCCGGTCCACATTGAAATCAAGAAAGATGACTCCACCCGGGGCACAGAGCTCGGTGTACTGCTTGTACAGAGTCGGAATGGAGGCGCCCATGGAGCCGAGCAGGGACTTGAGATGGACCAGATCCTGACGGTAATTGTTGCCGACAAAGGAGGCGGCCAGATCAGTCACCGGCAGGGAAAAACGGAAAGGATTGCGCGAGCAGGGTTGGTTGCGGGTATCGGTGAAGTAGAGCTTGTAGAAAAAGATAAGCAGCTCCTTCGCCATCTGCGGCATGGCATTGCTAATGCTGACCGGTCCGAAAAGATAGCGATATTGGGGATGGCTGCGGAGAAAGGCCCCGATACCGTACCAGAGGTAATCCAGGCTTCGTTTGCCCCAGTATTTTTGCTGGACAAAACTGCGTCCCAACTCCAACCCCTGCTCTAGATAAGGAAAATGGCTCTGGTTGAAGTGGAACAGGCTGTGGCTGTACAACCCTTTCACACCATGCTCCCGGACCACTTCCCCGGCATCGGCAAAGCGGTAGGCACCAACAATTTCCAGGTCTTCGGCCGACCACAGGACCAGGTGGCGGTAATATCTGTCGTAGTTGTCGGTATCCCTGCGTTTGCCGGTCCCCTCCCCCACGGCGCGAAAGGTTATTTCGCGGAGGCGGGCGATTTCCCGCATCACCGCTGAATGCTCGTTTCCGGAAAAAAGATAGATTTCCTTTCCGTCCGGTGTATTACCAAGCAACTCCCCTTCCTCAATAGTTCTTTTCAACACAATCCGCCGCTCCGGCCGGGCAATGGCCGTTTCCGTGGCAAAGCTCCCCTTTTTGCCCGCACCAATTCGATAGAGATGTTGACGGAAAAGAGCCAACGTATCCTTTTCACGCAGTTTTAGGCCCTCATAGGCACTGTAGGGAATGAGGCCACCGATGGTCAGGCGCAAGGGTTTGTTCTGACGACGGAACATTTCTCCAATGAGCATCAGGGTGGAGAGCGGTTTGGCCACCAAGGAGGTGGTGTAAAAGGAGAGAGAGTTACGGCCGCGGATATGAATCGGTAGAATCGGTGCCTTGGCCCGATTCGCCAGCCGGAGAAATCCCTTTTGCCAGCGGCCGTCTTTGATACCGTGAGTGCCGAATCGGGAGACTTCGCCAGCCGGGAAGATGATCACCGCCTCTTCGTTGGCCAGAGCCCGATCAATTTGGGCAATCTGCTGTTTGAGTGTATTTCCGGTCATCACTTTGACCGAAAGCAGGCAGGGGCGCAGCGGTTTGATGGTTTCCAGCAGATCGTTGCCGATAATGCGCACGTCTGTTCGCACCTCATGCACCAGTTTGAGTAGGGCCAGACCATCGAGACTGCCGATAGGGTGGTTGGCCACGATCATCACCCGACCACTCACCGGGATGTTTTCCCGTTCCCGTTCGTTCAGCGAATAGGTGAACTGCAGGGTTTCCAGAACCTGTTCAACGAAATCCATCCCCTGCAGGTGGGGATACTGCTGGGCAAAGCGAATGAACTCTCCCTCGCGAAGCAGTCGGCGAAGCACGGTCCGCAGCGGTGGGGTGATCAGGGGACGGTCACTGAGTTTGGGATAGTATCGGTGGAGAATTTCGTCGACGGTGAACATACGCAGCTCCTTGGAAAACGGGAGAATTAGGCAAAGACCCGGTTGTCGCGGTAACCAAGCCACTGTTCGCGAAAGGACAAGGGAAAGGAGTGACGGGAATGTCTGCTTTTAATGGTGCGTTTGATTTCAATTGCGAGACTCAGGCCGGGCTGGCGCAGTTGGGCCGGTTCCAGCGGCAAATTGACAATGGAGCTGTTTGGGGCATTAAACAGGCTCAACAGACCGTTCTCACCGGACTCGAATTGGAACGGGGTGTAGCAGGATATTGCACTGATCTTTAGCCATTTTTTTGGCGAAAGCAGCGAGTTACGGTCGGTACAGATCGCGACCGCACCGTGGGCTCCTTTGAGCAGGTTGTGCTGGAAAAGTTCGGTTAACTGCCTCTCCTGCTGATCAGAAGAATCGGCCAGATGAAAATTGAACACGAGCACTGACGAGCCGTTTTTCCGCACCAGGGCAAAGAGCACTACTTCCTCGCAGTTTCCTTCACCAATGACGAAACTACCGCTATTGAGCACCCAGACCCCGGGGCCAGTGAATATGGCCTGGCCGTGAAGAGGAAGGCTGCCTGATTTTCTTTTCGTTTGCCGATCGGCAGCAAAACAGCTGCAGGTCAGGTGCAGCTGTTTTGCCAGCCGTTCGGTTTCCTCATACTGTTGGTTATTGCGTAGCCTGGATGTGTGAGCGATGGATTGGCAACAAAGCAGGTCTATTCCCTCGGTCAGCAAGGGAGACATCCGCCCGCAATATTCTTCAGCGCTTACGTGGGTACACGGTTTGTTAAGGGTTGTTATTCTAAACATGTGCTGTGATCTCCAACGGAAAGATTGCAGAGGGGCTCATCGGGTACACCTCGGTGGGACAATCGATTTTTCACCGAACGTGGCATGACTAAACGATACGGTTCAGGCTGCGAGCTGTTCACGTCTTCGACCTGAGGTTGATTTATTTTCGGAAAAGGGGCGCATCTCCAGCGGCTTGCGCGAAAACCATTCACCCCGCATCCTTCCTCGCCAGTCAGGGTGGGGAGACAGGCCAAGGATAGAGGCCATGGTTGGCGCCAGATCAAGGAGGGAAACCGGCTGATCAACGACCAGCCCCTGGGCGATCCCCGGCCCGGCGAGCAACAACGGCGAGCAAGAGTTGCCGTTCTTCGTCTGCGAGGCTGTACCACAACAGCCCACAACCAGGGTTACATAGTCCCGTTCCGCGCCAACAAAGAGCAGGTGTTCCAGGATTACTCCCAAGGCGCGATCCGCCTGTTCCACACTTTCCAAATAAGGTTCTGAGGTAAAGCCGAAATGGGTGCCGGTAATATTGGCCCCTTCAAGATAGAGCAGACAACAATCGGGTTTTTCCCGCTGCAGATGGCGGGCCGCCTGTTCAGTGATCTCCCGGTCGACATTGCGGATGGACTGTGAGTTGATCAGAACACCGTTTTGCAGAGATCCCATGGGAAAGAGTAGGCGTAGCCGGTCGTTGCTGTAGAAAGCGGCAAGGTTCTGTTGGCGATAGCGCAGCAGAGAGAACAGGGAGATTGCGTGAGGGGAAGTTGTTGCCGCCCCACTGTTGGAGAGAACTCCATGCTCGTCGGGTGGCAGTGAGGTAAACAGACTCACTAGGTTAGGCAGGGTGAGGTGCGGATGCTGGGGTTGTAGGTCGCTGGCGAGGACGCCACGTTTTCCCAGCCCATCCAGGCAGGGAACATGAGCACAGGCTAGGGTTTCAGTGCAGAGTCCGTCGATAATGACCACGAGCAGTTTGGACATGGGCGCTCCTTGCTAAGGTAAGGTCGCCTTTTGGTAATCGGGGCAACCATGAATGTGCCCGTCTTCTACCGGTCCGCTGTTATGGTGGGGTTAACCTGCGGTTACAATTTGATCAGGAAGAGAAGAAAATGATTCTTCTTCATCCAATTGTAATGATTTCGTAACCAAGGATTAAAACCACTGGCGCATAGTGGGACAAACAAACGATGTTTGATGGCGTCGTAAAAACTTCGATCTCCTGGGTCGCAGCGTTTTTCCGGGCACTCGACATACCTGATGTATGCCTTCGCGCCGAAAAACAACCCTGCTCCTTGTCTATCTGTGTTTTTACTTAGCCATCTCTGAGAGTTGGATGGACTTTTTATGAGTCCATCATGTTTCCTAACCCTCTTTTTATGCGTTTTGATTCTCTATGCGATATGCCCTCTTTTTTTCACCTCCTGCAATATCAACGCTTTGGCTCCAAGGTTGTCGTTGGCTTGGTCGGGATGCGGTCAGTGGAGTGTCGCTGGCTCAACCGGCCTTTCGTGGTTTGGATGCGGAAACCCTTATCGAGCTGACCAGAACCCCGGCCCGCTACGGTTTTCATGCCACCATAATGGCCCCTTTCCGTCTCAAAGAAGGTTTGGGTGAGCAGGATCTATACGATGCGGTTACCGATTTTACCGCATGTCAGCGGCAACTCACCATTCCCCCGGTCACTGTTTCCCAGCTTGATCACTTCTTTTGCCTGCGGCCGGTACGTCACTCGGCGGCCTTGCAGGGGCTGGCCTCGCTTTGTACCCGAGCCTTTGATCGATTCCGGGCTCCCCTTCATCCCAGTGAGTTGGCTAGAAGAAAGGCGGCTGAACTCACTGGCCAGGAAAAGAAAAACCTGGAACTCTGGGGGGATCCCTATGTCTTTGAACAGTTCCGTTTTCATTTCACCCTCACCTCGCGCATGGCTGAGGGTAAGTGTAAGGATCGGGTCCACACTGCCCTTTTGGAGTTCTTCGAACCCCTGCTTGACGATCCTTTGCTGATTGATGCCCTAAGTCTCTTTGTCGAACCGGCCCCTGGACAGCCGATGCGCTGTGTACACCGGTTTTCTCTTGCCACTCCAACCCCACCAACCGAGGAACGAGTCGCCCATGACCAACAGCTCCTCCCCCAAAATTTTTATCCTGGATACCAATGTTATTCTTCATGATTCGGCATGCATTAACCATTTCCAGGAGCATGACATCGTTATCCCCATCACCGTCCTTGAGGAACTCGATCAGTTCAAAAAGGGCAACCAGACCTTGAATTTCCACGCGCGTGAGTTTGTTCGTTCCCTAGATACCCTCAGTGCGGGAAAGCTGCTCAATGGCGGGGTAAGAATCGGCCCGGATAAGGGCAAGGTCTCGATCAAGCTGGAGCAGGTGATCCACGAGGATTTACGCCAACATTTTCCCGCCGCTGCCAAGCCTGACCACCAGATTCTGAATATCGGCTATTGCCTGGCCAAAAATGATCCCTCCCGGCGCTATATCCTGGTGACCAAGGATGTCAACCTGCGGATGAAGGCCAAGTCGGTGGGATTGATGGCAGAGGATTACACCACCGATCATGTAAAGAATATCGGTGGATTGTATTCCGGTTGCCGTCGTCTTGAAGCGGTGGACTCGGAGTTGATTGATGCCCTTCACCGTGAATCCCAGGGAATCTCAGCCGAAACCTTGTCTGGGCACAGTGAACTGCTGGCTAATGAGTATTTGATTCTGAGAAATAGCCGTAAATCGGTCTTGGTGACCCATAACCAAGGAGAGCGTCGGCTGGAAAAGATACAGCGCGCCACGGTGTATGGGATTAGTCCCCGCAATGCTGAACAGAGTTTTGCCATCCACGCCCTGTGCAACCCCTATGTCCCTCTGGTGACGGTATCGGGCAAGGCGGGGACCGGAAAAACTCTGTTAGCGCTTGCTGCTGCCCTGGAACAGCGTTCACGCTACAACCAGATTATGCTCGCCCGGCCGATTGTGCCCCTGTCAAACAAAGACATCGGATACTTACCCGGTGATATCAATTCCAAGATTGGCCCGTACATGCAGCCGCTCTACGACAACCTGGCGGTTATTCGCGGTCAGTTTTCCGAACAGAGTGAAATGGGACAGATTCTCGGTCGACTCCAGGAGGAGAAACGACTGATCATTGAACCGCTGGCCTATATCCGTGGTCGGAGTCTGGTCAAGATGTACATGATTGTCGATGAGGCTCAGAATTTGACCCCGCACGAGGTCAAAACCATCATCACCAGGGCCGGTGAAGGAACCAAAGTGGTGTTCACCGGCGATATCCACCAGATCGATCATCCTTATCTTGATACCCAGTCCAACGGCCTGAGCCACCTGATCGAAAAGATGCAGGGGCAGCCGTTGTACGCCCACGTCAACCTTGAAAAGGGCGAGCGCTCCGAACTGGCCATGCTCGCCAGTGAACTTTTATGAGACATCTTCCACCGCCTCACTCACCCCTGCGTGCCATCCTGCCCTTCTGTTTGGCCTTACTTTTGATGGCCACCATGGCTCCGGCTTCAACCCGTGAGCTCAGGTATCGCGAGCAGACCGGAGAGCACAGTTTGCTCTTTTTCTGGCAGGCCCAATCAGCGCCGGACAAGGTTACGGTAACCGTAACCCAACACCAAGGGGAGGAAGTCTACACCAGTGTCAACACCTCGCAGGGGATGACCCTGTCTTGGCGGTATAGTCGGCAGCCGGATACCGATGTTCGGGTGGAGCGAAAAGACAATTTGCTCCTGTTTTCCGGTCGTTTTGAGGGAAAGGAGGTTCGAAAGCAGGAAAAGATCGATGCCCGCCCCTGGTATCAGCCCCTCTCTTTTTGCCTCCATTGTATGGAAAAGAGAAGACAGGATAAGGCCACTTTCTGGACCATTCGCCCGGATAACCTGGATGTGCTCACCCTGCAGGCAGAGCGTGAGGGCAGTGATCGTCTGACAGATATTGACGGCAGCGAGATCCCGGCCAATAAAGTCGTCATTCGACTGGAGGGATTACTATCGGCCCTATGGTCGGCTGAATATTGGTTTCGTCAGGGCGATGACCTCTTTGTCCGCTATAGGGGAACCCATGGCCCCCTCGGTGTGCCGGAAACGGTGATCACTTTAGTTCGTCCCTGATTTCATGCAACATTCCCCTTACAGGGCCCTTGGGCACATGTTCTCTCTGGTGAAGGAATCAAAAAAATGATTCAGGTCGACAGCGAGCGAGAATTAAGCTTTTCTCAAGGCAAGATTTGTGGGAAACTACAGCGAAGACTGGTGCATGGCCCGGAAGGCCTTGTGCTGCAATGCGTACGAACCCTTGCCTATTGTTCCCAACGTACAGGATGTTGTATGGGGTCAAAGATACTCATAGCCGATGATGATAGCCTGGTCCGTTTGGCGGTTCAAAAGATCCTTACCCTGTTTAATCACGAGGTGGTGGCGGTTGAATCAGGGCGTCAGGTTCTGGAACAGGTCTCAGATGAGTTTGACGTTATAGTTCTCGATATCAATATGCCGGACATGGACGGCTTTGAAACCCTGGAGCGTCTCAACCAGCAACGAGTTGATATACCTGTTCTTTTCCTGACCGGTGTGGGTACGATGGACTACGCGGTCAAGGCGATTAATCTCGGTGCCTATGATTTTCTCACCAAACCTATTGCCGATATTGAGTTATTTCACGTCAAAGTGAAGCAGGCGGCGGAAAAACGTCACTATCTGCTCCAGGAAAAGGCGTATAAAAAGCAACTCGAGATTGAGGTCCAGGTCAAGACCAAGGAATTGGCGGAAAAAAATCTACTCCTGGAGCAGTACAGTAACCACCTCGAGGATGCCACGATCCAGATCATGTCCAGCTTGCAGGCGGCTATGGAGGAGAAGGACGGCTACACCGCCGGTCACACCGTGCGCGTAACTGAGTTGGCCATGTTGCTTGGTCAGTCCGCCCGACTTAGTGGCGATGATCTCCAGGTTTTGCAGCGGGCCTCGCAGTTTCACGATATTGGCAAGTTGGTGATTGATCTCTCCTGCATACGTAAGCCCGGCAACCTGACATCCGAGGAATGGGCCTTGATCAAAAAGCATCCTGAAATCGGCGCCAGTATCATCGAACCCCTGACCTTCATGGAACGTGAACGGGAAATCATCCGCCACCACCATGAAAAACTGGATGGTAGCGGTTATCCCGATGGTATCAGGCATGACCAAATCGATATGCTTACCCGAATCATCACCATTGTCGACAGTTACGACGCCATGACCTCTCGTCGTAATTACCGTAAAAATCTGACCACCCCCGAGGCTATCGGCGAATTACGTCGTTGCGCCGGCACCCAGTTTGATACCGAACTGGTGGAAATCTTTGCGGGGGTTGTTCTTTCCGCGCGTTCGCTGTATAAACAGTAGCTGTTTTTTGGTAACTGATTACAGGCTTGCAACGCCCTTTCTTTTGCCTCCAATGTGAGGCGTTCACAAGTGGCCCGGATTTGGCCAAGCGCGGTTTTCCGCTCGAGTCCATCTTCGCGGGAAACCGTGATCCTTTAAAGATGGGGTACCTGCAATCGGTTACGGTTTTTTGGCGAACAACAACGCACTGTCCTCTTTGTCTTTTTCTCTGATCCGTTATGAAAATTACCCGTGAAGAAGTACAGCACGTGGCCAAATTGGCCCGGCTTGACCTGTCCGAGGCTGAAGTGGACCGCATGACCGGCCAACTCGACGCCATTTTATCCTATGTGGCCAAACTCGACCAACTTGATACCCAAGGCGTTCCGGTCACCACCCATACCCAGAACGTGGTCAACGCTTTCCGCGAGGATGAGGTCCGTCCTTCTCTGCCCCGTGAACGCGCCTTGCAAAACGGGCCCGACGAGAACGGCGAAGCCTTTGTCGTCCCCCGGGTCATCAGCTGATCGATATCGTTTTTTCTTCCTCCTTTTACATACATGCACCCATGGAACTGTCTGCACTAACCTTACATGAGGCCTTGGATCTGCTCGGCGCCGGTGAAACCACCTCGGTTGCCCTAACCGAAGCCGTGCTCAATCGTATCGACCAGGTGGAACCCAAGGTTCAAGCCTTCCTGGCCCTGGATCGTGAGGGCGCACTGCGTCAAGCTGAGGAGGCCGATACCCGCCGCAATAACGGACAGGGGGGCCCACTTAACGGCATTCCCTTGGCGATCAAGGACGTACTTTGCACCACTACCATGCCCACCACCTGCGGCTCACGCATGTTGGAGCATTTTATCGCTCCTTACGATGCCACCACGGTCTGTAAACTCAAAGATGCCGGTTCGGTGCTTGTGGGTAAGCTGGCCATGGACGAGTTTGCGATGGGTTCTACCAGCGAGAACTGCGCCTTCAAAACCCCGCACAATCCATGGAAACTCGGCTACGTCGCCGGAGGTTCCAGTGGCGGTTCGGCTGCTGCTGTCGCGGCGGATGAGTGCTTTGCCTCGCTGGGCTCCGATACCGGCGGTTCGATCCGCCAACCGGCCTCGCTTTGCGGCACCGTGGGCATGAAACCGACCTATGGCCGGGTTTCCCGCTATGGGCTGGTGGCCTTTGCCTCTTCGCTCGATCAGGTTGGGCCGCTGACCAAGGATGTCCGCGATTGTGCGCTGATGATGAATGCGATCAGCGGCTACGATCCCTACGATTCCACTTCGATCAAGCTTGCCGTCCCGGATTTCAGTGCAGCTCTTCAGGACGGTCTCAACGGCGTTAAGGTCGGTATTCCGGCTGAATATTTCGGTGAGGGCCTTGATCCGGAGGTTGACCGGGCGGTGCGTGACGGCATTGCCATGCTCAAGGAGGCCGGCGCTGAAATCGTTGAGGTTAATCTGCCCCACACCGATTACTGCGTGGCGGTTTACTACCTGATTGCCCCGGCCGAGGCCAGCTCCAATCTGGCCCGGTTTGATGGGGTCCGCTACGGCTTCCGCGATCAGTCCGCCGACTCTTTGATCGAGATGTACAATCGCAGTCGCTCGCAGGGGTTTGGCGATGAGGTTAAGCGCCGCATCCTGATCGGGACGTATGCTTTATCCTCTGGATATTACGATGCGTTTTATATAAAGGCCTCCCAGGTGCGCACTCTGATCAAGGATGATTTTGCCAAGGCCTTTACCCAGTGCGATCTGATGGTTTCGCCGGTCTGCCCAACACCGTCCTGGAAAATCGGGGATAAGGCCGATGATCCGCTGGCGCTCTATCTTTCAGATATTCTTACCCTGTCGGCCAACCTTGCCGGGATCCCCGGAATGTCGGTTCCTTGCGGCTTCAGCAGCACCGGTCTGCCGATCGGCATGCAACTCCAGGCGACCCATTTCAACGAGGAGATCCTCCTTCGGGCTGCCTACAACCTTGAACAACGTGCCGGAGTAGCCGGCAAGAAACCTGTGATAGCCTGATTATGCAACTGCCTGTACCCCCAAATATTGCCGCTATTGTCCCCTACCCGCCTGGCAAACCTATGGATGAGCTTGAGCGCGAGTATGGGGTGACGAATGCCATTAAACTGGCTTCCAACGAGAATCCCTGGGGCCCCTCACCCAAAGCGGTTGAGGCGATCGCCCAGATGCTCACCAATCTGCACCGCTATCCCGACGGCTCAAGCTACTACCTCACCGAAGCAGTGGCCAAGTGGGCCGGATCGGCACCCGAGGAGATCGTCCTCGGGAACGGTTCCAACGAGGTGATCGAGTTTCTGGTCAAGGCCTTTGTCGGCAGCGGCGATATGGTCATCACCAGCCATCCGTCCTTTTTGATGTATCAGAAGTTCGTTCAGGTTCGCGGTGGTGAAAATGTGGTCATCGACTTGAAAGAGATGCACCATGACCTTGAGGCTATTGGTGCCGCAGTGACGGACCGGACCCGATTGATCTTCATCGACAATCCCAACAACCCCACCGGGACCCTTATTTCCCGGGAAGAGTTTGACCGCTTCCTACGTAACCTGCCGCAGTCGGTTATTGTGGTGGTGGATGAGGCCTATGTGGATTTTGTCGATCCTCAAGAGCGGATCGATATTCTCGGCTATATTCGAAATTGTAACGAAATCCCAGCCGTTGTGAGCCTGCGCACCTTTTCCAAGGCCTTTGGTCTGGCCGGGTTACGGATCGGTTTCGGTATTATGCACCGGGATGTGGCCTCCCTGCTCCACCGGGTGCGTCAGCCTTTCAACATCAACCTGCCGGCCCAGGCAGGTGCCCTGGCTGCCCTGAGTGATAGTGAGCATTACCAGCTGACCCTGACCGGAACCGCTGCAGGTCGGGCCTGGCTGAGCAGCGAGGTGGCCAAACTTGGCTGTACCCCCTATCCCTCGTTCACCAATTTTTTCTTGATTGATGTCAAGGGCGATGCCACCAAACTCTATGAGGCCATGCTCTATAAAGGGGTGATTGTCCGTTCGATGAAGGCCTACGGTTATCCTGAATTTATTCGCATCACCGTGGGTACCGAGGCCGAGAACCAGCGCTTTGTCCGTGCCCTGGCCGATTGTTTGAAGGATTTGGGTTATGCCGCTTAAACGGATCGTCACCATTGACGGCCCCTCTGGCGGCGGCAAGTCGACCGTGTCCCGTGCCTTGGCGGCAAAATTGCACTTCACCTATCTTGATACCGGAGCCATGTACCGTGCCGTGGCCTATCAGTGTCAAAAAATGGGAGTAGCTGGTGCAGAGAGCCCGCAGTTAGAAGGTCTGCTGGCCTCAATGCGAATGGAACTCCTGCCGCCTTTACCGGGCGGGGATGATGTGCGGGTGCTGGTGGATGGGGTTGAGATTGGCCGGGAGTTACGCACTCCGGAAATGGGCATGTTGGCTTCGCAATTTTCTGCCCTGCCGATGGTGCGTAAGACCTTGACAAGACTACAGCAGGAGATCGGTGCAGGAGGCCGCATTGTGGCCGAAGGTCGTGATACCGGCACGGTGGTTTTTCCGGATGCCGCCTGGAAGTTTTTTCTTGATGCCAGTGCCGAGATGCGGGCCCATCGCCGCGCCGCCCAGTTACGGAGCAAGGGCGAGAGCGTGGACGAGGCACAACTCTTAGCCCAGATCATCAAGCGGGATAAGGACGACCGAGAACGGACCCTGGCCCCGCTTGCAGCTGCCCCGGATGCGGTGCTTATCGATTCCACCCAAAGATCGGCCGAGTCGGTGGTGGAACAGATGCATGCCCATATCCTGCACGCCTCCTGCTGTCGCGACGAATAATATTCTTCGTCGGGCCGGTATGCCGGATATGTTGGGCAACTCTCCCCAAAGAGTGGGCACAATATTTCCGAACAAGTATGAGGAATCTTTTTGTTTCTTCAAAAAAAAGCCCTGCACCTTGCTAAAAGTGCAGGGCTTTTTTGTTTTTCAGTTGGGATGTGTTCTATTAGAACACGGATTCCACCTGTTCGCCGGCCATCATCGCCTGCATGGCCTTACCCACGGCTTTTCCTAACTCCACGCACTGTCCTAGCTGCGCATGCTCAGGCACATACTGGGTTCTGATCCCATCGTGGCAAACCACAATGTTCATTTCCTTAAGGATCTCGTTCATCATCTTCACCGCCTCGCCGGACCAGCCGTAGGAGCCAAAGGAGGCCCCCACCTTGTTGGTCGGCCGCAACCCACGCATGTACATGAGGAAATCGGCCATGCGCGGCAGCATGCCGTTATTGAGGGTCGACGAACCGAGGACAATAGCGCTGGCTTCGAGAACATCGGTCATAACGTCGCTGCGGTGATTGACCTGCAGATCAATCAGCTTGTACTCCACACCTTGCTCATGCAGCCCTTCGGCCACTGCCTTAGCCATCTTCTTGGTTGATTCCCACATGGTATCGTAGATGACCAATGCCCGACCGTTCCCCTGATGGTTGCACCAACGGTTGTAGGCCTCGATGATCTTTCCTGGATTGGAGCGCCAGATAACCCCGTGATCGGGTGCGAGCATCTTAATCGGCAGTTGCATCTCCTGGACTTTGGCTAGCAGTTTTTTCACCAGCGGAGAGTAGAGCGTGAGGATGTTGGCGTAGTATTTGGTGGCCTCATGCATCAGCACATCCTGGTTGACCTCGTCATCAAAACGCTCACTGGTGGCCAGATGCTCGCCAAAAGCATCACTGGTAAACAGGATCTGATCTTCCTTGAGATAGGTGAACATCGAATCCGGCCAGTGCAGCATGCGGGTCTCGAGAAACGACAGGGTCTTTTTTCCCAGGCTGAGCTCCTCGCCGGGTGCAGCCACGTGGAAGGGCCAGTCTGGACGGTGGAAATGCTGTATCAGCGCTTTTTGCCCCATCTTCGAGCAGATGATCTTTTCCGGATTGATCGCCTCTACCATCTCGGGAAGGGCTCCGCTGTGATCCATTTCCACGTGGTTAACCACCAGATAATCGATTTTTTTCGGATCGATTATCTGGTGGATCCGGTGCATTAACTCACTCTTGTACGGCTTTTTTACCGTATCGATCAGGGTGACTTTTTCATCGATAATGAGAAAGGCATTATAGGTGGTACCGCGATAGGTCGAGTAGCCGTGGAAATCACGGATATTCCAATCAACGGCACCCACCCAGTAGACATTTTCAGCAAGTTGAATTGTTTTCATGTAGTTTCCTCCTTGAGGAGAAGAGCGTTCTAAAAGGTGAGAATGGTGTATCCCTGTTTGGTAAAATCAGCCATTGCCGGATGCCCAGCCATTTCACCAATCAAGGGGATGTTTTCCTTGGTTACAGCCTCGGTCACCTTCAATTTGGCTGAGCAGGCCTTGCAGGCACCAACGATCAACCCCTGCTCTTTTGCTTTGCTGTAGAGAGCATGGAGAAAATGGCTCGGATCCGCCATGATTGGGACCAGAGTCACAGCCTCTCCCTCCAGCACTATTTCTCCCCCCAGTCCTTTCTCAGCCATATCCAGGGCGTTAAGGAGGACATGGATAAAACAGAGCGGATTGTCACGAAAAGCGAAAAAGACGATTTTTTGCATGGTCTTGACCTCAAGGTAGGAATGCATTTGATGGGGCGGAGCAAACAAAGAAGAACTGCACTGATGGTTCCATGGCGAGAATCGTCACGGAAAAGCGAGGCACGGATGCGATGCGAACGGTCGGTTCGCTCGGGAACAAGCCCCTGGCCGAAAGAAATCGGCCAGGGGCGAAGACAATCAGGCTTCTTCGAACTGATCTTTTCCTGCACCACAAACGGGGCAGACCCAATCTTCAGCGATATCTTCGAAGGCGGTTCCAGCGGCTACACCGTTATCCGGGTCACCGGCTGCAGGATCGTACTCATAGTCACACACAACACAGACATATTTTTTCATTTCGTCTCCTCTTATTCGTCTTGGGTCAATAGGGATCAGGCTTTCCACAACCCGTGGAGGTTGCAGTACTCACGGGCGGATACGTTCTCCGCCTGGATGCAGAAGGTTGCCTCAGGAGCCTGGCCGGGATTGAGATCCTGGCGATAGACTTTGCCATCGGCAATCAACTCGATAAATTCTATCCAATGTTTGTCTTCCATGGGGTGGGCCACGGAACCAACGTTGACCTTATAGCCTTCAGCAACTTTGGTAATGACCGGCACATGCTTTTCTTTGGCTGCGTCAACGGTGTTTTCACTCATTTGGCCCATGGCTTGGCCGCAACAGACCAACTCGCCCGCGCCAGCGTGCAGAACTTCAACGATGTTGCCGCAGAGTGCGCATTTGTACACTTCATTCTTCTTGGTCATGGATGTTCTCCTCTGGATTGAAAGAAATGTGGCGTGCTTATGGAAAAACCAATAACGGAAAGCAAGCGTTAGGAAAAGTACAGGATCTGAAGATGCCTGACACTTCGTTTCCGAGGCTTTTTATAAGCACGAAAAACTTGCGAGTGGAAACGTGATAGTTTTCACTCTTGCACCGGCAAAACATGAAAAAGAATAAATCATATTGCCCAGTTCTGAAAGGGACAAAATGTCTTTGCTGTGTTTTGCCGGATGAGATGTCTGTGATTAGCCGTTGTGTTTGGAGAGGTAATCGGCAACGCCTTCGGCGGTGGGGGTCATGGCCTCCTTGCCTTCCTGCCAGTTGGCCGGGCAGACATCACCGTGTTTTTCGTGAAACTGCAAAGCCTCGACCATACGCAGCGCCTCGTCGATATTGCGTCCCAGCGGCAGATCGTTGATCACCGCATGGCGGATAACACCATCACGGTCGATGAGGAAGGTACCGCGCAGGGCAATCCCGACATCAAGCAGGACCCCGTATTGGCGGGAAATGTTTTTATCCAGGTCGGCAACCAGGGGGAATTGGATGTTGCCGATACCACCTTGCTTGATCGGTGTATTTTTCCACGCCCAGTGGGAGAATTGGGAATCGATGGACACACCAATGATCTCGCAGTTTTTCTCTTTGAATTTGCTCAGAGCGCGGTCAAAGGCGAGGATTTCCGAAGGGCAGACAAAGGTGAAATCCAGCGGGTAGAAAAAGAGCATCACATATTTGCCGCGGTAATCGGCAAGGGCGAAATCCGGCTTCATGGAGTTGTCCGGCATAACCGCAGTGGCGGTGAAATCCGGAGCCTGTTTGGTGACAAGAAAGCTCATGGGTATATCTCCTTCAATAGGTGCTAAAAGAACTGATGGGCAACGAATTAGCAGGCAAGCTGACCTTTGCCTTTTTCGGTAATTTCATACTTACAGCGAGTTGGACTGCTGACAAACCCCTTGTTTTTGAGGGCTGTGATCTGGCAACTGATCTGTTTGGACTCAAGACCGGTTGCGGCGGCGAGATCTTTGCTGCCGCATGCCTCAGTGCTTTTTGCCAGGGTCTCAAGCACCTGACGCTGGGTGTCACTCAAGCCGGAAATTTTGCATGATGTGCAAGACATCTCGGTGTCTCCTTTAGATTTTTTTAACTTTTGCGGTTTTTGGCAGTTCGGACAAAGGCCGTAAAATTCAATTCTGCATCCAGTGATCCGGTACCCCTTCTGCTGTTCAGCATCCACTGATAAAAATGGAGCAGTTGCAGTGGGGATGTTGTCGACCCGATGGCACTGCGTACAGTAGACATGATCATGATCCTGGGGATCCCAATCAAACCTTTTTTGTCGGCCACTGATCTCGAGTTTTTTGATTAACTCGGCTTCGGAAAGAATTTCGAGATTGCGGTACACTGTAGCCAGGCTAATACGAGGCAGCTTTTTTTGGATCCGCTCGTATAGTTCGTCGGCTGTCGGATGGGTTGTGCACCGGCGTAATTCCTCGAGAATAATCTCGCGCTGGTGAGTCATGCGTAATTTTGTTTCCATTAGCCCTCTGTGGAAATTTTTCCTAAATGTATTTGATAATCATTCGCGTGTCAAGCGAAAAAGAAAGGGAGATTGCGAGGGGAATCGACGCAAAATTGATGGATTTATCAAAAAAGAAAAATCAATAAAATACGGTTAGAACAGTGTGTTGGGAGTTGCGTGATGTCGTTTGGCAGTTTTTGAAAGAAATCCACCAAAAAGGGAGAAGAGAAAGAGCAGAAGAGGCTAAAAAGAAACCGGCAGCCTCAAAATCGAGAGTGCCGGTTATCGAAAGGGGGGGAGAAAATCAGGCTTATTCGAGGATGAAGTCGTCGCGGCGATTGTGGCTGTAATCGTCTTCACTGGTCCCGGTAAACAGCGGCCGCTCTTCACCGTAGCTAACGGTGCGAATGCGACTTTCCTCAATACCGAACTGGATGAGGTACTTCTTGGCACTGACCGCACGGCGCTCGCCCAATGCGAGGTTATACTCGTTGGTCCCGCGGTCGTCGGTGTTCCCTTCAACCAAGACCCGTGCCGAGGGGTTGTTGCGTAAATAATTGCCATTAAATTCCATGATCGGAATTTGGTCACCTCTGATAGAGGATTGATCGTAATCAAAATAGATCGGTTTGAATTCCGGTGAACAACGGCCATGCTCGCGCTTGTAGGCATCGCTTTGCTGATCGGCTCCACCGGCAAGACTGCCGCTCCCACCCTGACCGGTGGCATCAAGGCCTTCCGTGCTCGGTGCCATTTCCTCGGTGATGTTACCCATGCGAGAGTTGCTGGCTTCATCGGGACCCGGATTGGCGCCTCCGGCGTAGGGGGACACCTGCTTTGGACCACATCCACCAAGCAACAGAAGCGAACAGGAGAAGAGTGTCGCAAAAAATAAACGGGTACATTTGTACATGATTGACCTCATACATGAAGAGAGAGGAAGAGTGGAACGGTGATGGATTCGGGAAAAAGCAAAATCCGAAAGGTGCACATCTCAAAAACAGCACGTTACAAAGCGAGAAACATCGTTCCCAAAGCTTTAGCCAAGAACGACAATTTCATCGACGATGTATACCTGCAACCTCCTGAAAACGTCAAGAAAAACCTGGGGTATTCAGGGTTTGCCAGCGGTTTGATTTTCCGTGATTTGCCCGGAATTAGTCGAACCTTTTTCTTGCGGGGGTTTCCTGAGAATGGTAGATGGAGAAAACCTTTTTCTTCGTTCCAGGTAAGGAGATATCCTATGATCAACAAAATAGTCAGTACACTGCTGTTAGTTGCGGCCCTGTGTAGCCCGGTGGCCGCCGAAACCACCATCGTTTTTGCCACCGATGCCACTTGGCCACCGATGGAGTTCGTTAACGAGCAGAAGCAAGTAGTTGGGTATGCCATCGATTTTATGACCGCTGCCGGTAAGGAAGCCGGATTCACACCGGTGTTCAAGAATACAGCCTGGGACGGCATTTTTGCCGGACTTGCAGCCAATAAATATGATGCTGTTTCCAGCTCGGTCACTATCACCGATGAGCGGAAAAAGGCCATGGATTTCAGTGATCCTTACTTCACCGTTCGCCAGGCGCTGATCGTCAATAAGAAATCCACCGCCACGAGTTTGGCTGATCTCAAAGGCCAGAAGGTGGGAGGGCAGATCGGAACTACCGGATTTTTTGCGATCAAAGCGGCTGGAGGCGTTGAGCCTAAGTCCTACGACGAAGTCGGTCTGGCCATGGAAGACCTCAATGTCGGCCGTATCGCCGCGGTTGTCTGCGATGACCCGGTTGCGGCCAACTATGCACTGGATAAATATAAAGAAAACTTGAAGATTGCCGCAGTCATCGAGTCCGGGGAAGCTGAGAACTACGGCATCGCCGTGCGCAAAGGCAACAGCAGGGTACTCGAGTTGGTCAACAAGGGTATTGCCGCGGTCAAGGCCAAAGGTCTTGATAAGGAACTGAAAAAGAAATGGATCGGTCAGTAATCTGCTGATTCCAATCTGAGATTGCCGGGCCTTTGCGCCCGGCTTTTCTTTTTGCCCTCAACCACATCACCAAGAGTCCCATGCCTGAACACAAAGTCACCAAAATCGAAGTCGGCGACGGTGCTGCCATTCCCCGTCCTGAGGATAAGGGGCTGGTCTCCGCTTGGTGGATAGCCCTGATCGGAGCCCTTGCTCTGATAGTGCTCCTCCCTGTTATCAAGCCCGACCCCTATTTAAACATCCTTCGTTTCGTTCCTGATGGCATTATCGTCACCTTTGAGGTGACCGTGTTCTCAATCATTCTGGCCATTATCATTGGCCTCTTGACCGGATTGGGACGATTGTCGCGCAACCGTTTCATCAACCTGATCGCCTCGCTCTATGTTGAGGTGGTGCGCGGGATTCCGCTTTTGGTGCAGCTGTTTTACATCTATTTTGCCCTGGGGCGATTTGTGCGCGTGCCGGACATTGTGGCGGCGGTGATTGCCATGGCCTTCTGTTACGGAGCCTACATGGGCGAGGTCTTCCGGGCCGGAATCAAATCGATCGATAACGGGCAGACCGAAGCCGCGCTCTCGTTGGGATTCAACCACAGCCAGACCATGGCCTTTGTCATCCTGCCTCAGGCCTGGCGCACTATTCTGCCGCCGGTGGGCAACGAGTTCATCGCCCTGTTGAAAGACACCTCGCTGGTGTCGATCTTGGCGGTTGCCGATATCCTGCGCCGTGGGCGCGAGTATGCCTCGGAAAGTTTTAACTACTTCGAGACCTACACCATGATTGCCCTGATCTACCTGCTCATCACCCTTATCTTGTCCAAGCTCATCAGTGTCATGGAGCACAGGTTAAGCCATTATGAACGCCGCTGATCCCATTATCCGTCTTCACCAGATCAACAAATATTTCGGCAGTTTCCGGGCGCTGGCTGATGTCAGTCTCGATATCCGTCAGGGGGAAAAGGTCGTGGTGCTCGGTCCTTCTGGCTCGGGCAAGTCAACCCTGCTGCGCACCATCAACCGCCTGGAATCCATCGATTCCGGCACCATCATTGTCGATGGTCACAACCTCTACGCCGAAAATGAGGATATTAATCGGATTCGCATGGAGGTGGGGATGGTCTTTCAGAGTTTCAACCTCTTTCGGCATAAATCCGTACTGGAAAACCTGACTCTGGCGCCGATCAAGCTCAAGAAAATGGAGCGCTCAAAGGCCGAAGCCCTAGCCATGGATCTGCTTGAGAAGGTCGGCATGGACGATCGGGCCAGTCATTATCCGATCCAGCTTTCCGGCGGCCAGCAACAACGGGTGGCCATCGCCCGCGCTCTTGCCATGGAACCCAAGATCATGCTCTTTGACGAGCCTACCTCGGCGCTTGATCCAGAGATGATCAACGAGGTGCTCGAGGTCATGGTGACCCTGGCAAGGGAAGGGATGACCATGGTGGTGGTGACCCATGAGATGGGCTTTGCCCGCGAGGTTGCGGACAAGGTGGTGTTCATGGATGCAGGGGCCATTGTCGAGCAGGCCCGGCCGGATACTTTTTTTACTAGCCCGCAGAATCCACGCAGCCAGCTCTTCCTCAAGCAGATTCTGGCCCCAGCGACCCGATGAGCGCGCCTGAGAGTTTGCTCGAAATCCATCTTCACGATGGTCCCGGTTACAAACCGCTGGTGGATTTTGCGACCTGGCGGGTGGCCATCCTTAATTTCAGTGAAGATCTCCTGCCGCACAACCTGACCCGTGTGCAACGCCATAACCAGACCGACGAGGTCTTTGTCCTTCTTGAGGGGCGCTGTATCCTCTTTGTCGGCGAGGGCACGGAAACGGCGACTCGAATTCACGCACAACCGCTTGTGCCCGGCCAGGTCTACAATGTCAGGCAAGCTGTCTGGCATACCCACACGCTGAGCCGTGATGCCAAGGTGTTGGTGGTTGAAAATCGCGATACCACCTATGAGAACTCCCCTTTTACGCCCTTAAGCAAGGCCCAGCACAAGGAATTGATTGATCTGGTCACCACCCTCTGGGGCTGAAGAGCATCAGATATTGATCTGGAAATATTTAATTATTGTTGTTAATTCAGTTTGTTACTCCGGTTCAAATCCGCCCTCCCGGACTTGTCAATCCGGAGATGATCGGGTATAGTTTCATCCCGACCACATGCAGGCAGCTTGGCTGCCTTTCTCTTTTTTTCCCACTGCCAGCAAGGTAACGGTATGAAAGCTTCCCTCAGCAAAAAGACAAAGTTTATTTTTATTACCGGCGGGGTCCTTTCCTCCCTGGGCAAGGGGCTTTCCGCCGCCTCCATCGGCTCCCTGCTCGAATCGCGCGGTTTGACCGTCACCTTTCAGAAACTCGACCCTTACATCAATGTCGATCCCGGGACCATGAACCCGTTTCAGCACGGTGAGGTTTACGTTACCAATGATGGTGCGGAAACCGATCTGGATATGGGCCACTATGAGCGCTACACCAATGCGGTCATGGGCAAGCAGAACAACTACACCTCGGGTCGGATTTACTATTCGGTGATCATGAAGGAGCGCCGTGGCGAGTACCTCGGCGGCACGGTTCAGGTCATTCCCCACATCACCGACGAGATCAAGGAGGCGGTGCTTCAACTCGATGGTTCGGCCGATGTGGCCATAATCGAGATCGGCGGTACTGTGGGCGATATCGAAGGACTGCCTTTTATCGAGGCTATTCGCCAACTGCGTATCAACCTGGGCAGGGAATATACCCTCTTTATCCACTTGACCCTGGTACCCTACATCAAGACTGCCGGTGAGGTCAAAACCAAGCCCACCCAGCATTCAGTCAAGGAACTGCTTGCCTCGGGTATCCAGCCCGACATCCTCATGTGCCGCACCGAGGCGCCGCTGACCGATGATCTCAAGAAGAAGATCGCCCTGTTTTGTAATGTCGAAGCCAACGCGGTCATCTCTGCCATTGATGTGGACAGCATCTACGAACTACCGCTTAAGTTACGTCAGGAGGGTGTGGACGACCGCATTCTCGAGAAACTCGGCATCTGGACCGGTTCCCCCAATGTTGAACCCTGGGAACGCCTGGTGCGCAAGATCAAAAATCCGAAGCACGTGGTCAATATCGGTATCACCGGTAAGTATGTCGATCTGACCGAATCCTACAAGAGTCTGCACGAGGCCTTGATCCACGGCGGTATCGCCAATGATGCCAAAGTGACCCTGGAATATATCGCCGCCGATGGCCTTGAAGACGGCACCGAGTTGGAGAAACTTGACCATTGCGACGGAATCCTCGTCCCCGGTGGGTTTGGCAGCCGCGGTATGGAAGGCAAGATCCAGGCGGTGACCTATGCCCGCGAGCGCAAAATTCCCTTTTTCGGCATCTGTTTGGGCATGCAGCTGGCCGTGGTCGAGTTTGCACGCAACATCGCTCAAATTGAAGGCGCGCATTCGGTAGAGTTCAACCCTATTACCCCGAATCCGGTGATCTATCTCATGACCGAATGGTTTGATTTCCGCAGCGGCAAGGTGGAAAAACGCGATAAGGATTCCGACATGGGCGGCACTCTGCGTTTGGGCGCCTATCCCTGCACCATCATGCCCGGAACCTTTGCTGCCGCAGCCTACGGGCAGGAGGAAATCAGCGAGCGTCATCGTCACCGCTACGAGTTCAACAACGCCTACCGTCAACAGTTGGAGAAGGCCGGTCTGATCGTCAGCGGCACCTCGCCCGATGGTAACCTGGTGGAAATCATCGAGCTGGCCGATCATCCCTGGTTCCTCGGCTGCCAGTTCCATCCTGAATTCCAGTCCAAACCGATGATGCCGCACCCCTTATTCCGCGACTTTATCAAGGCGGCGATCACCCACAAGAAAGGAAACAAGGCTTGAGATGATAAAAAGCGTCAGTATTCAACCAACTCCCATGGGGCCAATCACCGTCGGCCCCGGTGCACCGCTCTTGTTGCTGGCTGGACCCTGTGTGCTGGAGAACGGTGAGCTGGCTTGGGAGATCGCTCGCGAGCTGAAGGCGATCACCGCCCGCCTCGGGATTTCCTACGTGTTCAAGGCCTCCTTCGACAAGGCCAACCGCACCTCGCTCAGTTCCTACCGCGGCCCTGGAGCGGAGAAGGGGCTGCGCATTCTCGGACGTCTGCGTGAGGAGATCGGAGTGCCGGTGGTCTCGGATATCCACGAGCCAGCCCAGGCTGAGATGGCGGCTGAGTGCCTGGATATCCTCCAGATTCCGGCCTTTCTTTGCCGTCAGACTGATCTGTTGGTGGCTGCGGCCAAAACCGGCAAGGTGGTCAATGTCAAAAAGGGGCAGTTTGTTTCACCCTGGGATATGGAAAACGCGGTGAATAAGCTCCGTGGTGCTGGCACCGAGAAAATCATGCTCACCGAGCGTGGCGCCAGCTTTGGTTACAACAACCTGGTAGTGGATATGCGTTCCCTTGCGGTTATGCGCTCCTTCGGCTATCCGGTGATCTTTGACGCCACCCACTCTGTGCAGCTGCCCGGCGGTGCCGGCGGCAGTTCCAGCGGCCAGCGCGAGTTTATTCCACCGCTGGCCCGAGCGGCCATGGCGGTTGGAATCGACGGCCTGTTCATCGAGGTCCATCCGGATCCTGCCAAGGCCCTGTGCGATGGTCCTAACTCCCTACCGCTTGATCAGGTCGAGGAGCTGCTCAAGCAGTTGCTGGCCGTGCGCCAGGCTGTAGACGGGGTGGTCAATGGTTGATTCCTGCGGCATCCCGGGCGGTGGTTACCCCACCGACTGCGAACTGACCGAGGCTCTGCGTAACCGGGCCATGGCCCGCAACACCCCGGTGATGCGTTCCGAGGCCTGGCAGGCGGCCCTTACCCGGGCCAAACAAGTGCAACTGCTTTTGCTCGATGTCGATGGCGTCCTCACCGACGGCAGCCTGATCTATTCCTCCGAGGGAGTAGAGGCCAAGTGCTTCAACACCCAAGATGGATTGGGCCTACGCCTGCTCCAAGACAGCGGCGTGGCCGTGGGCATCATTACCGCCCGCACCTCGCCCATGGTGGAGCGTCGCGCCCAGGAACTGCGGATTGCCCATCTTTTCCAGGGCCATTCCGACAAGCTCACTGCCTACGAGTCGATCCTCAAAGAGACTGGCCTGCGGCCACCGCAGACCGCCTACATGGGCGATGATTTGATGGATCTGCCCATTCTCAACCGGGTTGGCCTGGCGGCGGCTCCGGCTAATGCAGTGGCCGAAGTTCGCCAGCGGGTCCATTACACCACTGAGCGCAGCGGCGGTTTTGGTGCGGTGCGTGAGGTCTGCGATCTCATCCTCGAGGCCCAGGGCAACCTGGAGAGGATGCGGGCCAGATTCGATCGATAATGGTTAGAAATCCACGCAATCTCCTCTGGTTGGTACCCTTGGCGTTCTTTGTTGCCAGTCCGGTCTGGCATCCCCTGCTCAGTACCTTTCTTACCCCACGTGGGGGCTATAACCCCAAACTGGCCCAGCCCCAGGAAGAGTCGCCCATGGAGAATTTTGTCATGGATCGGGTGGCTATCACCCTAACCAGCAAGGGAATGGAGGAGTGGCAGATCGATGCTGAGCGCGCCTTTACGGGAGCGAAAGAGCATGAAATCGACATGGAGGAGGTTCGCGCCATGTATATCGGCAACACGAAGGAGCCTATCGACATCCAGAGCCGTAAGGGGGCTTACCGGGTCGATACCCGTTTTCTGGTGCTCACCGACCATGTCAAAATCAGCAAGCCGACCAAGAACCAGGTATTGCTTTCCGATCGGCTGGAATACGACGATACCAGTAAAAAATTGGTCAGTCCAGGCAAGGTCTACATCCAGGCGCCGAACATGAAAATCGATGCCGGCCACCTGAATTACGATTTCAGCACCGAGGGCTTTGATTTCACCGATCGGGTGAAAGTGATTCTTTAATGAGATAAGCTCCACGCGACGCCTTATCAATAAATCCAATGCCGCCTCCCGCGGCCCAACACACCGAAGGGACGTATGCCATGTTGAAAATTAACGAGCATTATCTCAAGCTGCAGGCTTCCTATCTGTTTTCCGACATCGCCAAACGCGTTGCCGCCTTCCAGGCCGCAAATCCCGAACGCGAGGTCATTAAACTCGGCATCGGCGACGTCACCAATCCCCTGCCCCCGGCCTGCATCCAGGCCTTCCACCAGGCGGTGGACGAGATGGCCACCACCAGCGGTTTCCGTGGCTACGGTCCGGAGCAGGGGTATGATTTCCTCCGCGAGGCTATCGCCAAAAATGATTTCCAGGCCCGGGGTGCGGACGTGGCGGCTGATGAGATCTTTGTTTCCGACGGCGCCAAATGCGACACCGGCAATATCCAGGAGCTCTTTGCCACCGACGCCAAGATTGCTCTCCCGGATCCTGTCTACCCGGTGTATCTCGATACCAACGTTATGGCTGGCCGCACCGGCGTATTCAAGGATGGTCGCTATGAGGGGCTCGTGTACCTCGAGTCGACCAAGGACAACAACTTCGTGCCCGAGCTGCCCAAGGAGCCGGTGGACCTGATCTACCTCTGCTTTCCCAACAATCCCACCGGATCGACCATCACCAAGGCGCAGTTGCAGTTCTGGGTGGAGTATGCCCGTGAAACCAAGGCGCTGATTCTCTTTGATGCCGCCTACGAGGCCTTTATCCGCGATCCGGAGCTGCCTCACTCCATCTTCGAGATTCCAGGCGCGCGTGAGGTGGCAATCGAGTTCCGTAGCTACTCCAAGAGCGCCGGTTTCACCGGAACCCGATGTGCTTATACCGTGGTGCCCAAGGAATGCATGGCCTATGATGCGGCCGGCAACAAGCAGGCCATTCATCCGCTTTGGAATCGTCGCCATTGCACCAAGTTCAACGGGGTCTCCTATCCGGTGCAGAAGGCCGCCGAGGCAGTCTACTCGGAGGCGGGCAAGGCACAGTGCACCGCCCTCATCGACGGATACCTGAGCAACGCCAAAATCATCGGCAAGGCGATTAGCGAGTTGGGCTACAGCTACGTGGGTGGCGATAACGCCCCCTATGTCTGGATCGAGGGTGGTCAGGATTCTTGGGGATTCTTTGATCTGCTCTTGAACAAGGCAGGCGTGGTCTGCACCCCAGGTGAAGGGTTTGGTAAATGCGGCCAGGGGTACATCCGCCTCTCCGCCTTCAACTCTGAAGCTAACGTGATTAAGGCTATGGAGCGGATTAAAGAGGCTTTGGCCTGATGAGTACCTGGTCTCGGCTCTTTCCAAAGAGTCGAGACCAGGCGTATCTAAAAAAACAGCCATCTTCCCGGGTTCTTTCAAACACCCAGCATCCTCTCACCTTGTCTCGGAGGAGACGCATACCGCCTCTCCTCCGAGAAGACCTATCGATTACATCGCTTCCTTATAAAGTCTGATCAAATCACCAAGAACGATTTTCCTGGGATTAAACAAGCAGCAGATATCATTGATCGCGTTATCGGCGAGCAAGGGAATGTCAGACTCTTTCACGCCGATATCAGCCAACCCTGAAGGGATGCCGACAGCTACGGAAAGTTTACGAATAGCCTCGACACCCTTTTCCGCTACTTCCATGGTTGAAAATCCCTCGGGATTGACTCCCATGAGCACGGCAATGTCTGCATACCGTTGAGGGCAGGCTATCAAGTTAAATGCACATCCATGCGGCAATAAAATAGCGTTACATACCCCGTGCGGTTTGTTGAGTAATGCTCCGGGCTGATGTGCCATGGCATGGACAATACCTATTCCTGCGTTATTAAAGGCCATGCCTGCCAGGTATTCTGCATACGCCATTTTGTCGCGAGCTTCCATGTTGTCCCCATTGGCAACGGCTTGGGGAAGGTACTCGACAATAAGTTTGATTGCCGCAACGGCGCAGGCATCGGTTATGGGATTGGCCAGTGCGGCCACATAGGCTTCGATAGCGTGCGTCAGGGCGTCCATTCCTGTCGAAGCGGTCAATGCCGGTGGCATGCCTACCATAAGCACAGGATCATTGATGGCGACGGTTGGCGTAATGCGAGCCGAGGCAAAGATCATTTTTACATGCGTCTCTGTGTTGGTAATCACCGCAAAACGGGTCATTTCCGCTGCAGTTCCCGCAGTGGTGTTAATGGCTATAAACGGTGGCAGCGGATTCGGGACAGCCTCAACACCGGCAAATTCGCGAATATCGCCGTTATTGCAGGCGACAATGCCAATTCCCTTGGCGCAGTCGTGTGAACTGCCGCCCCCCAGGCTCACCAGCATGTCGCACTTGTTGTTTTGAAATATTTTCAATCCCTCGCGCACATTCAGGTCAGTGGGATTCGGTTCCGTATCGCTGTAGACCAGAGTGGTTACACCGGCGTCTTCCAAAATCTTTTTTATTTGATCAGCCATTCCCAAGGCTGCCACGCCCTTGTCCGTTACCAGGAGAGCTTTCGTTCCGCCGAGGAATTTCGCGGTGTCCCCCAATTGTTTCACCGCACCAATCCCCAATTTACTGACTGAGGGTATAAAAAAATCGAACACTTGCTCTGCCAACGCCATGCTGTCTCTCCTATTTGGATTATTCACACCAGAGGATTTGGCTGCCCGACTCATGGCAGCCGTCCAAAACTATGATGAAAAAGCAGGAACAGTGCCAAAAGAATAATTCAGATAAAATAGCAAGAAAACAGCAAGTTAAGCGCTGGGTGAGCGGGAGGTGAAGGATGGCTTCCTGTCGCGTTGTTTAACACTGCTTATTTATTTGCAGGGCTAACTGTTGAGAAATACGTTGAAAAACAACAGCTGTCAATTTTTTTGACAAACGACAGGCTCACGACTCCCGAGTTTTTTTACGGGACATGAGGCGTTTATTGAGTGTTTGGCGGGAATAGCCAAGCAGGGACGCGGCTACCCCCTGATTCCCCTTGGCCAGATGCATGGCCTCATCTATGAGAAGATTTTCCACCTCGCGCACCTTGGGAAAGCGGCCGTCTGTTTCCAAGAGCCACTCACTGAAACGCTCCGCCAGGGCTGTTTCCTGCAAGAGTGGGAGGGGAAGAGGCCCGATCACATCTTGGAAAAGGTCCATGGAAAGCATGCCCTGTGTATGCCTGGCAACGGCGTCAAAGGCCAATGCCTTGAGTTCGCGTATATTCCCTGGAAAAGAATAATTCGCGAGCATGCATATCAAATCAGGTGGGTAGCTAGGTGCTTTTTTGTGAAATATATCAGCCGCTTCTTCAAGGAAAGCGTCCAGCAAAAACGCAATATCTTCCTGGCGTTCCCGCAAGGGAGGAAGTTGTACTTGGTGGGAACACAATCGATAATACAGATCATTGCGGAACGTTTTTTCCGCAACCATTTCCCGCAGATTCTTATTGGTCGCGGCTATGATGCGCGCATCACTCACTTGAGGTAGGTCTGAACCAATGGGATAGTATTCCTGCTCCTGAAGCAAGCGCAACAATTTGACCTGGGATGGTTCCCCCAGATCGCCGATTTCATCGAGAAACAAGGTCCCTTCGGCCGCCTGGGTAATGAGACCTGTCCGTGCCTGATCCGCACCGGTAAACGCCCCTTTTTTATGACCGAAGAGCGTATCGGAGAGCATGTTGTCATCAAGGCCTGCTATGTTGACCGAGACGAATTTGCCGCGAACACCGCTTAATTGGTGAATCGCTTGCGCAATCAGTTCCTTGCCGACCCCTGTTTCGCCGAGGATGATAACGGGCTGCATGGACGGGGCAATCACCTCGCAGTACTGAAAAACCGAGGACATCTTTGGACTCGCCGTGATCACGGAAGAAAAAGCTTCCGGTTGGGTCACGGTGTTGGTGAGCAAATGGTCCCGAAGTTCGCGCACCTGGTTCTTTAGGCTGCACATCTCAACGGCTCGTTTTACACTCGAGACGAGCCGGGCATTGTCGACTGGTTTGACCAGATAATCGAACGCTCCCAGTCGCATGCAGGCAACGGCTGTATCAACCTCGTCAGCCGCTGTCATGACAATAACGGGAATATGCGGATAATCGCGGCAGAGTTCGGCCAGCAGATCATTCCCGGCAACATAGGGCATGAACAGATCAAGAACAACGACCCCAATATTCTCTTTTGCGATTCGCGGAATGACTTGGCGGCTGTCCGCTTCGACGCGCAAATGACGAATCCCCGCATACCGCAGCACAAAGGCCGAGGAGTGCAGGATATGCTCCTCGTCATCGACAAGAAGTATGGAAAAGGACGTATCCATGGTCACACCGCCTCATGTTCAAAAGGGCATAGAGGCAGTCGAACCGTGAAGGTGCTCCCCTGCCCGGGAGCCGAATCACAGTCGATCAGACCGCCATGTTCCTTGATAATGCTGTAGCAAATGGAAAGCCCGAGTCCTGTGCCGCCGCAATCGTGTTTTGTGGTAAAAAAAGGATCGAAAATAACCTGTCTGAGTTCCTCGGCCATGCCGGCACCTTCATCACAGACCGTTATAACAACGTGTTCATTTTTCTTATCGTAGGCGGTGAATAGGTAAACGCCGCTCTCTCGCTCTTCGAGAGCATGCAACGCATTCATGGTCAGATTGACCACCACCTGTTCCAATTGCTGAAAACTGCCTTTGACGGAAGGTAAGGAATCCGCCAGGAAACAGTCGAAGGTGTCGGTATGCTTTCGTATCTGGTTCTTCAGCATGGGCAGAGCGGCCTGAATGACCCGGTTCACATCCACCACCTGATTGAGTTGTGATTTTTCCTGCCGGGCAAAGTTTTTCAATCCGGTGACAATGGTATTGATACGATTTGCTCCTTCAATCAATCCACCAAGCATCTTGGGGATGGAACTACTGGCCTCGGAGAAAGGAAGGCGGCCGAGAAAAAAGGGACCGCTTCTCAGTGCGTAATAACTGAGAATACGATCTATTTCTGGCCAAATACTGTTGATGATTTGGGCGTTGGCGAGGATGAAATTATTGGGGTTGTTGATTTCATGGGCAATGCCTGAGGCCAGCGTCCCAATGGCCGCCATCTTGTCAATCTGGCGCAACCGTTCCTGCATTTTCTTGTTTTCTTCTTCAGCCCGCTTGCGTTCGGAAATATCACGAACAACAGCCAAAACCCGATATTCACCTCCAATGGTTGCCCCCTTCATGGTGACCTCGATCCAAAAAAGTCGAGCGGAGCGGTCTTTCGCCAGCCATTCAAAAATATGGGAAGAGTCGTAGCGGGTCTTCCAGATCTTCCGGAGGAGATCCTCGTAGGTGTAGGGGGGAAATCCGGCGCATAATGTACCCACGTTCAGCTGCAATACCTGTTCTCGCTCGTAGCCGTACATTTCGCACATCTTCCGATTGACATCAAGCATTGTGCCGTTTTCCGGATCGAAAACAAACGTCGCATCATTGGCCGCATCGAATATGGTGCGATAATTCGCCCCTGATTGGCGTAACGCTTCCTGCGCACGTTTCCGTTCGCGAATATCTGCAATAATGGCCATATATCCGATCGTGGTACCGTGGCGATCACACATCGGTGCGGTGGACAGGCTGACATCGATCAGTGCACCGGTTTTATGCATACGCTGCGTTTCTACGGATCGGCGTGTTTCCCCTTTTTGCAGGCGTTGAATATTTTCCCCAACTTCTATTTTTAGATATTGGTTGACTATGGGATACGGCTTTCCAAGCACCTCTTCCTTTTGCCAACCAAACATGTGTTCAGCTGCGGGATTCCAGAGCGTAAGGTTCACGTCATGATCCAGTGCGATAATCGCAAGCGGTGAAGCTTCTATGATGGCCTCAAGCTTTTGATTGGCACCACTGAGGGCCTCTTCCACTCTGCGTTTTTCATCGATGTTGCGTAGATATTGGCCAACAAATTCTACCTGTTGTTGGTTTGTGGAAAGCGGAAAAGAGTGGATCTCAAAGTGGCCAAAGCCCGGGAGACAGTGTTCGGCACGACAGGCTTTTCCTGTTTCGAATACCTCTGCTACTAGGGTTTCATACTGCCTATTGTTCGCACCTTGTGCGTAGAATGCTCGGTAAAGTGCCTGATAGTTTCGTTGCTGCTCGTCAGACTCGTCTAAGAGATCATTCTGGTTGGTATAGACGAGTGAAAACTGGTGGTCAAAAACGGTGACTAACGCAGGTATGTTGCCAAGAATATCCTGAAAAAGACGTGAGAGAATTTTGGGGGAAGTTTCTGCGCATAAGCTTGGAGAAAATTTTGTATCCGACATCATGCTTGAACCTCCTGTACTCCTCCGACTATTCTTCTGGTTGCGCCACCGCTTTTCCCGATACTCGACAACTTTGCGAAGGTCTGACAGTACATTTTTCTGAACCGCACGGTTGTTTTTAGTGAGCCATCTTGCAGAATGTAATCGATTTTTCATGAGTCTGTTCGCCTTGATCTGTGGCCTGAACTTTACCGGGCAACATACATAATTATCCCGATTTTGTAGTCAAGGTAAATAGGCGGGTAAAAGAAAGGAGGTATGTTGGGTGGCGCTGCCCTGCAAGGATAAAAGCGGTAAGAATGAACCAGAGGCGGTTTTACGTATTGAGGCAATGAGTGAATGGTGATGGACTCGTAAAATTCAAAAGACGTGTATCATAAAACGGTACGTTATGAAGCGTGAAACCTCATTCTCTTGGCTTGTTGAAAACGAGATAATATGTAAAGAATCAAGCTGTTAATGAATCCTACCCGCCTTGCCATTAACGCGCAACCACCTTCTCCCCTACCATCGCTCTAATTCGATCCAACACGATCTCCACCGCTTTTTCCACCTCGGGTGACATCTGCTGGGTGAATTCCTTGATATCCTTGACCTCGATCAGCAAAATGCGGATTTCGGCGGGCATTTCTTCGGGAAAACAGACATAGCCGGTTTTCAGGGTCGTGCCCAGGGTGACCGCATGGGAGTTGACCAGGGCATGGGTGGTGAATATATCGTCCACGCCTACCTCGAGGATGGAACCCGGCTCACCGCCGAGCATGCAGGCATCGACGATGATTGCCCGATCAAAGCCCTTGATCTTGTCCATCACCTCAAAGCCCACAGTGAGGACCATTTCCGTCTGACAGGGAATACCCTCCTGCTCAAGCCGTTCTATAACGACCACGCCAGCGCGATCATCTTGAAGGTAGGGGTTGCCGATCCCAACGACCACTGTTTTCATCGTTTTAACCTCGTTACGCAGGTTTTTTTAGGGTGAGTCTGTGATCTTTTTCCAGATCACAGACTCGGGTCTTTTTTCATGCTACAAAAGGTCCCATCAAATGATGAGTTCCCTTACTCAAGGGTGGGAGAACCACAGTTGAGTGATGGTGCTGCCGTAAAGAGAACACCATCTTCCTTTTTCAATTGGGCCACAAAACAGCGAGATTTCTCACCTGCGCGGGGAAGGACATCGATGTTGTGGCGACAACCGAAACAAGAATTTTTGTATCTATCATTTCGACCAAGTAGAGAAATCTCCGCCAGCGGGAGATTTTTCCGGTCACCGTGCTGGTCGCAATGACAGGCTGTATGCTTATGGTGGGCAGGGTTTTTCCGTGCCCACTCCATTCTGCTGAATCAGAAATTTCTCAGTGTCTTGTAAAGGTTACCATCTTTGTCAAAGATCTCCACCAACAGCGGCGATCCACCACCAGTCACAGTGTGGGTGGCGCAGGCCAGGCAGAGGTCGTAGGGACGGAATGCCATCTCCACGTAGTTGAGCATTGCAGGGGATACATTACCATTTTTGATGAAGTGCTTGGCCGCTTTTTTTACTGCCAGGTTGATTGGGGCGTTGTTGTGGGTGGTGGCCACGATCAGGTTGGCAT
>JAQUEZ010000210.1 GCA_028684915.1 Desulfobulbus sp. | reverse complement strand
CTACGCACAGGTGATTATGGTCGGTCATGAGGCGCTCAGCTACCCCAACGCCGAGATTTGCCGCAAGGTTCTCTGCCAGCTGCTGCCGCCCAAAGCCCTGCTGCTGGTTCCCCATAACACCTTTGGTATGGACCTTTCGCCCGGCCTCTCGATCAAGATCGATGCCTCCTTTGCCTCGGATGTGGTCGGTTTCGAGGGCGTGGAGGAGGGCAAATTGAAGGTGGTGCGTCAGGAGTACGGTGGCGCAGTTTCCACCCGTTCGTTGTGCGATATAGCGGATGGTGCGGTACTCAACATCCGTTCCGGCTCCTTCAAGGTCGAGGATGCCAAAACCCAGGCCGGTGCCGTTGTCGACAAGTCTGGGGATATTCAAGATTTCAGCAGTAAGCGGACCTTTATCGGCGTCATCGAGGCCGAGGTCGGCGATGTCGATATCACCAAATCCGAGACCTTAATTTCCATCGGCCGGGGAATCGGCGAGGAGGAAAACCTGGATATGGTGCATCGGCTGGCTGAGAGCATGGGCGCCGACGTGGCCTGTTCCCGGCCGATCGTCGATACCAAGTGGCTGGAAAAATCGCGGCAGGTCGGTACCTCGGGACAGACAGTCAAACCCAAGGTTTACCTCGCACTTGGCATCAGCGGTTCTTTTCAGCACATGGGCGGCATCAAGGGCAATCCCTTCATCATCGCCGTCAACAAAAACCCGACCGCGCCCATTTTTCAACGGGCAGATATCGGCGTGGTGGCCGACATCATAGAATTTATCCCGGCCTTGACCGAAAAGGTCGCCCAGGCACGATAGGCATCTTTCGAACATCCCCCGGTGCGGTCGGCACCAAGGGTGTTCCGGCTTCGCCCCTTCGGGCACCGGTTGAAGGGCGGCAGGTTTTACACGATCATGCCGCCCTTTGCCGTAACCATGCATGCAACCGGCCAAAGAGAGCGTGTCGCATGTCCTGCAATCTCTATATCACCGCCGCCGAGGAACGCAGCGGCAAGTCGGCGGTTGTCCTTGGTGTCATGCAGTTGCTGCTCAAGGCGATCAGTCGTATCGCTTTTTTTCGTCCGATCATCAACGATCATGTCTTTGGCCGGGTGGATCATGATCTCAATTTGGTGCTCAAGCATTTTAACCTTGAGTTACCCTATGAAGATACCCACGCTTATACGCTCAGCCAGGCCCGTCAGTTGATCACCTCCGGTCAGGATGGGCTGCTCTATGAAAGTATTCTCCTCAAATATCAGAAACTCAAGTCCCAATACGATTTTGTCCTCTGCGAGGGGACTGACTTTCGCGATAAGGATCCGAGCTTTGAATTCGATCTCAACGCCAACATCGCCGCCAATCTCGGCGCGCCCGTACTGCTAATTACCTCTGGCCGGGATAAGTCCACCGAAGAGATCTGCACCCACACCGCCATCATTATCGACACCCTGGAAGAGAAAGGTGTGGATATTGCCGCCTGCATCATCAACCGGACCTCGGATGCCTTTCTCCGCAACACCACCGGTATTCCCAAGTGCCGTGAGCAGTTCAGCCATTCCTTTCCTCTCTATGTCATTCCCGAGAACAAGGCACTGGGCAATCCGAGTATCGACGATGTCAAGCGCTGGCTGGGCGCCGAAGTGCTCTACGGCAAGTCACATCTGCTCAACCTGGTGGACAGCTATCTGGTGGCGGCTATGCAGATCAGTAACTTTCTCGAATATATTCGCGAAGGCACTCTGATCATCACCCCCGGAGACCGCTCGGACATCGTTATCGCCAGCCTCGCCAGTCGTATCTCCCGGGCCTATCCAAATATCGCCGGTATCCTCATCACCGGCGGCCTGGAGCTTAGAACTAGCGTCCAACGTCTCATTCAGGGCTGGACCGGCATTCCGGCACCGGTGCTGTTTGTCGAGGCACATACCTTTGATACGGTGCAGAGCGTCAATGAACTCTACGGCCGTATCGAACCCACCGATGCCAAGCGGATTGCCACGGCGCTCGGCTGGTTTGCCAAACACGTCAATGTTGCCGAACTGACCAAGCGGCTGGTGGCGCAGCGATCGACAAAGATTACTCCGCGCATGTTCGAGTTCTCGTTGATGGAGAAGGCCGCCGCCGACCGGCAACATATCGTTTTGCCCGAAGGCATGGGCGAGCGGATTCTCACTGCAGCCGATATTATCTTGCGGCGCGGCATTGCTGACCTAACCCTGCTTGGCAGGGAGGACGATATTCGGGCCAAGGCCTCTAAGTTCAACCTTAACATAGAGGGGGCGTCGATCATCGATCCCACAGGATCCGAGTGGTATGAGGATTTTGTCCAGACCTACTTCGATATCCGTAAAAACAGGGGGATCGTCATGGATGTTGCCCGTGACCGCATGTCCGACCCCACCTATTTCGGGACCATGATGGTTCACAAGGGTCTGGCAGATGGCATGGTTTCTGGTTCGGTCACCACCACCGCCCAGACCATCCGCCCGGCCTTTGAGTTCGTTAAAACCAAGCCCGGGGTGTCGGTGGTCTCTTCTATCTTCATCATGTGTGTGCAGTCCAAGGTGCTGGCCTTTGGCGATTGCGCGGTGGTGCCTAATCCCAATGCGCGCCAGCTGGCGGAGATAGCGATTAGTTCGGCCGAGACCGCTAAGATTTACGGCATCGAACCCAGGGTGGCCCTGCTCAGCTACTCGACCGGCATCTCGGGCACGGGCGAGGATGTGGAAAAGGTGGCTCAGGCCACGGTCATTGCCCATGAGTTAATGCAGGAACGCGGTCTTGATTATCCCCTGGAGGGTCCATTGCAGTACGATGCGGCCTACGACCCTAAGGTGGCGGCACTCAAATTGCCGGGTTCCGCCGTGGCCGGGCAGGCTACCGTGTTTATCTTTCCGGATCTTAACACCGGCAACAACACCTACAAAGCGGTACAACGGGCCACCAACGGCGCAGCCATGGGCCCGGTGTTGCAGGGATTGAACAAATCGATCAACGATCTGTCGCGGGGATGCACGGTTGCCGATATCGTCGACACCGTGGCCTTGACCGCCATTCAAGCCCAGGTAGGGAAAAAGGCGTGATCTCTGTGGGCTGAGGGATTTGGTGGGCTTCTTTCGGTCTGTTGGCCGGTCGGGGCCAACGTTTGTCAAGGTAAGGGTGAGAGGCTGCCGCAGCCTTGTCTGCGGTGCATGAAATGGCTTGCCAAGGGTGGGCGGGGCGAAAACCGCTTCGTTTTTCGCGTAGAATACGGTATTGAATGAAAAAGGTCGTGCCGGGCAAGGATTGAATCCGGCAGTTACCTCTCATTCCGGACTGCGCCATGGAACACGATACGCCTCTTATCATCGTCACCGACCCTGCTTTCGACCGCCACGATACCGGCGGTGGCGAGCATCCCGAGGTCCCTGAAAGGATGCAGGTCATCACCGACCGGCTTAAACAGAGCCATCTTGCCGGTCGGATCCGCTATCTGGCTACCCGTCCCGCTACTCGCGCGCAACTGCTCACCTTTCATACCGAAGGCTGGTTGTTTCGTTTTGAGGAATCGGTGCTGTCCGGCCGCACCTATATTGACCATCCCGATAACCAGGTCTGTTACGAATCCTACGATATTGCCATTCTTTCCGCCGGGTGCGGATTGGTCGGTGTTGACGCGGTTGAACAGCATCCCGGCGCAGTGGTCTTTTGCCAGACCCGACCACCGGGCCATCATGCCGAGCCCAATCAACCCTATGGGTTTTGCTTTTTTAACAACTGCGTGATCGCCGCCCGTTACTGGCAACAACAATACAACCGTCGTCGGGTCTGCGTGTTTGATTTTGATGCCCATCACGGCAACGGGATTCAGACCGCTTTTGAAGAAGAGGCCGATACCTCCTACATCTCGATTCACGAGCATCCCAGTTTCAGCTACCCGGGCACCGGATGGGCCGAAGATCAGGGCATCGGGGCAGGGAAGGGGACGATCCTGAACCTGCCGTTGCCTCCCGGTGCCGGGGCAGATCAGGTGTTGCGGCAGTTACCGAAAATTCGAGATTTTTTAGATCTTATCCAGCCCGACGTCCTGGTCATCGGTGCCGGATTCGATGCCCATCGCCTCGACGATATGTCGGGGTTGGCGTTTACGGTCGATCTTTATCGACAATTGGGCGTGTTTGTCCGTGAGTTGGCGCGCGACTACACGGAAGGTCGTATGCTCTCTATTCTTGAGGGCGGGTATTTTCTCGAAAAACTTGGTGTGTGTGTCGAGGCCTATTTATCCGGGCTTTTAGAGACGTAATCATGATGGCATCGTTATCAAAAAATAACCAAGTACTTCTTGTATAAGCAGCGAGTTGCGAAGTACTGAACGTCGCAGCTGTGACTTTTTTTCGAGCACGACAATCATGATATTGCTCAGCGATTAAACCAGGGGGAGTCTTTTTTATGTTCATTTACGATCATATGACGCCGTCGCCGATTACGGTCACGCCGGAACAGACAGTGGCCGAGGTTGTTGAAATATTGGAACAATATAACATCCGGCATCTGCCGGTTGTTGACGGCCAGGGAAGTCTCCTCGGCATTCTCTCTGATCGCGATCTGCGTTCGGCCAGACCCTCTTCGGTGGCCCGGAGCAAGGAGCGGGGTTCGGTTGAAGAACAGGTCAACAATACTGCGGTCTCGGTTTTGATGACCCGGGACTGCCTTTACCTCAGGCCCTATACCACCCTGGATGACGCCTTGATCCTGTTTCAATCGCGCAAGATCGGGGCACTGCCGGTGGTCGACGAGGATAAAAAGCTGGTGGGCGTTTTCACCACGGCCGACCTGATGAATGCCTACCGCGACCTGTTCGGGCTTGGAGCCAAGGGTTCGGTCCTGGTATCGATCGAGGATAACGGCGACCCGCAGGCACTGAGCAAACTGGTGAAGATCATGGAAGAAAAACAGACGCAATTCACCAGGCTGGTGCGGGCCGAGGGCAACGAAAAACGGCGGGCCATGATTTATCTGCGGATCAACACCTACAATGTGCGCGCAATCTACAAGGCCATTGAAGCAGAAGGTTTCACCATTCATGTCCCAGATACATCGATTTAAACGAGGTGGCTATGCTGGATAAATTGTTTTCTCCGGAATCGATTGCGGTTATCGGTGCTTCCAAGACGGTGGGCAAGGTCGGTTACGACACGGTGAGCAATCTGGTCAAGAGCGGCTTTCCAGGGCCGATTATTCCGGTGAACTCCGCCGGTGGTGAACTCTTCGGGTTGAAGGTTTACCCGCAGATTGCCGATTATCCCCATCCGGTGGACCTCGTCGTCATCGCCGTGCCAGCAGAGATGGTGCCGGCAGCGGCCCGCGAGGCGGTAAAGAAAAAGGCGGGAGCCATTGTGGTTGTTGCCTCCGGCTTCAAAGAAACCGGGCGGGTGGGGCGTTCACTTGAAGATGAGTTGACCGAGATCTGCCGGAAGGGCAACGTTCGTCTGCTGGGGCCCAACTGTTTGGGCGTCATCAACACCTCCATCAGACTGAACGCCTCCTTTTCCAAGCGTATCCCCCAACCGGGCTATCTTGCTATCTTTTCCCAATCAGGTGCCCTGTGTACGGCAATGATGGATATTGCCGACGAGCGTGAATTGGGTGTCTCTAAATCGATCTCCATCGGCAACAAGGCCGACATTACCGAGGTTGATGTTCTTTCTGCTCTTGCCCACGACGTTGAAACCAAGGTCATTGTCGGCTATCTTGAAGATATCAGCGATGGGGATAAGTTTGTTAAGGCCGCCGAGGATGCCAGTAGCCAAAAACCGGTGGTCATTCTCAAGGCCGGTACCACAGTGGCCGGTTCCAAGGCAGCCGCCAATCATACCGGTGTTCTTGCCGGTAAAGATACGGCCTACGGTGCGGCTTTTAAACGGGCCGGTATCTGTCGGGCCGACTCCTTTGAGGCCCTGTTCGATTACGCCACCGCCCTGGCGCTGCAGCCCACGCCCAAGGGTGATCGGGTGTTGATCCTCACCAACTCCGGTGGCTCCGGCACCATGGCCGCCGATGCGGTGGAAAAGTCCGGGATGAATGTTGTTGGTCTGAGCGACTCCTTAGCCGATAAATTACGGCAGGCACTGCCCCCGGCTGCTTTTATCGATAATCCGATCGATATCTCTGCCGATGCCGAACCCCGGCACTATTCCGCAGTCATCGATATCGCGGTTGAAGATGGTTCGATCGATGCCATCCTGGTGGTGCTCGCTCCCCAGTACATGACGCAACCCGCAGCAACGGTTCGCGCCATTGTTGCCCGTCTTGATGAAACCATGCCGGTGCTAGCCTCCTTTTTGGGCGGTTCCGATATCATGCCCTCACGTAAAGAGTTGGCCGCTGCCGGTTTGCCGTTCTACGATTCTCCCGAGCGGGCTGTGGGCGCACTCAAGGCCATGTATGATTATGGTGTGTGGAAGCGGCGCCCTGCACGACAGGTGGTCCGCTTTCCGGTTAACCGACGCCGGGTGGAACGGATCATTACCCGTCGTCAACGGACTGGACGGCTGCGTCTGGATGAGGTGAAATCCAAGGATATTCTCAAGGCCTATGGTTTTCACATCATGGAAGGCCGCATGACCACCAGCCCGGAAGAGGCGGTGGAGTATGCCCGTTTTATCGGGTTCCCCGTGGCCATGAAGGTGGTTTCGCCCAGCATTATCCACAAATCCGATCTTGGCGGGGTTCGATTGAACATCGGTTCAAGCCAGGAGGTGGCCGACGCCTATGACTTGATGATGCTGCGGATCAAGAAGCATGCACCCAATGCCCTTGTCGAGGGAATCTATGTGGAAAAAATGGCAGAGAAGGGGATGGAGGTCATCATCGGTATGACCCGCGATCCCCAGTTCGGGCCGATGCTGATGTTTGGTTTAGGTGGTATCTTCGTTGAGGTAATGAAGGATGTAACCTTCCATCTGGCACCAATCACTGAAGAGGAGGCGGTGCAGATGTTGAAATCAACCCGTTCTTACCAGCTGCTCGAGGGCAAACGCGGCCTCAAAGAGGTAGATATCAACGCCATCGCCGTGGCCTTACAGCGGATCAGTCAGCTAACCACCGATTTCCCTCAGATCGTGGAGCTGGACATCAACCCGCTCATTGTTGGCGAGATCGGCAACGAGCCGGTGGTGGCCGATGCCCGGATGACCTTTTCTCGGCTGCTGGTCCAGCCATAAACCTATTTTTTGCCCCGTTTTTACCCACCCAACAAGGGACTTGTCATGGAATACGAACAAAATTGGCAGGATAAATACAGTGACATGATCGCCACCCCGGTTCAAGCCCTGAGCGGCCTCAAGGCCGGGCAGCGGGTGTTCATCGGTACCGGCTGCGGTGCGCCCCAGGAATTGATTGGCGCCATGACCCAGCGTGCGCGGGCCCTGACCAATGTCGAGATTATCCAATTGATCACTAAGGGCGATGCGCCCTATGCCAATAAAAAGATGTCGGATAGTTTTGCGATCAACGCCTTTTTTATTAGCTCCAATATTCGCGATGTGATCCAGGAAGGCTTTGGCGATTATACCCCGATTCTGCTCTCCGATGTTCCAAAGCTTTTTGATTCCGGTAGCTTGCCTATCGACGTCGCCTTGATTCAGGTGACGCCGCCGGATATCCGTGGACGGGTCAGTCTTGGCATTTCGGTGGATATTGTCCGCAGCGCAATCGAGAATGCCTCTTTGGTGATCGCCGAGGTCAATCCTCACATGCCCTGGACCCATGGTGATACCCTGGTCGATGTTTTTGATCTCGATATTCTGGTTCCGGTCGATCAACCGATTCTCGAGCGGGTGGTCGATCCGCCCAACCCCATCAGTCGCAAAATCGCCAAGACAGCGGCTGCCTTGATCCCTAACGGCGCCACCATTGAGTTGGGGCTTGGCCGGGTACCCGGTTATGGCCGTATTCCCCAGGTGGTGATGGAGTTTCTCCTTGATCGAAAGGATATCGGCTTTCACACCGAGATGATCTCCGACACCATTATTCCTCTGATTGAATCCGGAGCTGTCACCGGGGCGATGAAATCCATCGACCGGGGCAAGATCACCGCCAGTTTCTGCATGGGCACCAAGCGCCTCTACGACTATATCAACGACAACCCGCTCTTTAGCTTCAGGCCCACGGAATATATCAACGACGCCAATGTCATCGGTAAACACAAGCGGATGGTGGCGGTGAACATGGCCCTGGAGATCGATCTTACCGGCCAGGTCTGTTCCGATTCGGTGGGCGGTAAATTTTACTCCGGGTTCGGTGGCCAGATCGATTTCAATCGGGGTGCAGCCAAATCCGAAGGCGGACGGGCGATTATCACCCTGCCATCCCTGAATAAGGAGGGCAACGAATCGCGGATTGTCTGCACCCTCCAGCCTGGTTCCGGTGTGGTTATCAACCGTGCCAGCGTTCACTATGTAGTGACTGAATACGGCGTGGCCTATCTTCACGGGAAATCGATTCAGGAGCGGGTGATGGCCCTGATCTCCATTGCCCATCCCGAATTCCGCGAGCAGTTGTTCCGCGATGCAGTGGAAGCCAAATACCTTCGGCCCGACCTGGCCCGGTTCGGCAACCGTTTTCTTATTCCGGCTGAGGAATCGGTGCGGGCATCGTTTTTGTTGGATGACGGCACCGAGGTTTGTTTCCGTTCGATCAAACCTACCGACGAACCGCATATGCGGGATCTGATCTACAATCTCAGTCAGGAAACCATCTACTACCGGTTCATGAGCCGCCAACAACGGTTCACCCCGCGCCAGATTCAGGATTTCGTCTATATCGATCATCGACGCGATGTGGCCGTGGTCGGTACAATTCCCGAGGCCCATGGTGATCAAATCATAGCCGTTGGTACCTATTATTTGAACGAGAAGACCAACCTTGCCGAGGTGGCCTTTGTTGTCCGTGACGGCTGGCAGAATAAACGGTTGGGTACTAATCTGTTCAAACACCTGACAAAGATAGCCAAACGAAACGGTATCGCCGGATTTACGGCTGAAGTTCTTCGTGAAAACGACCGGATGCAGAAGGTGTTTAACCATTCCGGCCTCAAGGTTTCCAGTCAACTGGAAGAGGGCGTTTACAGCTTTAATATGGAATTTTGATCGACTGGTAAAACGCTGCACTGCTGTAAATCGAGGTTTTTACGACGTCATCAACAAAGAAAAATGTAAGCGAGGGAAGGCGGTACGGTTGCGCACCGGCTCGGTAGGGGGTATCTTGCAACTCTGATGTGTTTTCTATCAATCTTATAGGGATAGTCATACCCGTGCAGGCTCCAACCTATTCCAGTGATATTCCCTTTGAGATAGTCTCCCCGTTCACCCCCTCCGGTGACCAGCCCGCAGCCATAGAGCAGCTGGTGGCCGGAATCGAGGATGGCGTGCGCGACCAAGTTTTACTTGGGGTGACCGGTTCGGGAAAAACCTTCACCATGGCCCATGTGGTTGCTCGGGTGCAACGCCCGACATTGGTCATGGCTCCCAATAAAACCCTGGCGGCCCAGCTTTTCGCCGAATTCCGCGAGCTTTTTCCTCATAACGCGGTCGAGTACTTTGTCTCCTACTACGACTACTATCAGCCCGAGGCTTACATTCCCGCCTCCGACACCTATATCGAAAAAGACTCCTCCATCAACGACGCCATCGATAAACTGCGCCACTCCGCAACCCGCTCCTTGCTCACCCGCCGGGACGTACTGATTGTCGCCTCGGTTTCCTGCATATACGGTTTGGGATCGCCGGACGAGTACAAAAACATGCATCTCTTTTTGCGGGCGGGCGAAGAGTACCCCATGGAAGAGGTGCAGCGGCGTTTGGCCTTCATGCTCTATGAGCGCAACGAGTTTTCCTTCCATCGCGGGACTTTTCGGGTGCGTGGTGACGTGATCGATATTTTTCCGGTACACGAAGAGGATAGGGCGGTACGGGTCGAATTTTTCGGTGATACCATAGACGCTATCTCTATCATTGATCCTCTGCGTGGAGTGGTGATCGCCGATGTGGAGGAGATGACCGTTTTTCCCGGCAGCCACTTCGTCACCAGCCAGGACAATCTCAAAGAGGCGATGCGGTCGATTCAAAATGAACTGCAGCAGCGCCTTACCGAACTACAAACGGAGAATCGGCTGGTCGAGGCGCAGCGGCTGGAGCAGCGGACCATGTTTGATCTGGAGATGATCAGCGAGCTGGGCTACTGTAACGGAATTGAAAATTACAGCCGCCATCTCACCGGTAAACCGGAAGGTGCGCCTCCGCCCAACTTGCTGGATTATTTCCCTGATGACTATCTGTTGATCATTGACGAGTCCCATATCGGCGTGCCCCAGATCGGTGGTATGTACAACGGTGACCGGTCGCGCAAACAAACCCTGGTAAATTTCGGTTTTCGTCTGCCCTCGGCCCTTGATAACCGGCCACTTAGATTTGACGAGTTCGAACAGCGCGCCCATCAGGCTGTGTATGTCTCGGCTACCCCCGGCGCCTATGAGTTGAAAAAGGCGGATGGAAAGGTGGTGGAGCAGTTGATTCGACCCACCGGC
>JAQUEZ010000547.1 GCA_028684915.1 Desulfobulbus sp. | reverse complement strand
GCCAGAGCAGAAAGAGTTGCCCTGAGGGAGTTAGTGAAATCTGGTATCAATCCAGCGGACGCTAGGCGGCAAGGGAAGCAGGAAGCGATAGCAGCCAGGGAGGCGGAGAAGAAAATAATTGAAAACTGCTTCGAGGCTGTAGCCATTGACTGGCACCAGCATCAAAAAGATCGATGGACCGTTGACCATGCCGAAGCCGTCTTGAAAAGCCTAGAACGTTACGCTTTCGAACCTCTTGGGGGGATTCAAATTGACCAGATCACTCCACCAATGGTGTTGGAGGTGATTCGGGCAATTGAGGCGAAAGGGTCTCTTGAAATGGCATCCAAGACCTTGCAGCGAATTGGTGCCGTTTTCCGGTTCGCGGTTCAAACTGGCCGGGCAATCTATAACCCGGCGGCGGATATGCGCGGGGCCTTGAAGGCAAAGAAGGTGGAGCACCACACCATGATTAAGCCGGAGGAACTCCCGGACTTCCTGCGGGTCTTGACCACAGGTGATATTCACACCACCACCAAGAGTGCTATTCAGTTTGTCATCTTGACGGCAGCGCGTTCCGGAGAAGTGCGGGGGGCAACTTGGGTGGAAATTGACCTTGATAAACGCTTGTGGTCCATCCCGGCGGAGCGGATGAAAATGAGATCCCCACATACAGTGCCCCTCTCTGACCAAGCTATCGCGATTCTGAATCGTTTTAAAATTCTTTTTGGTGATAAAGGGTTAGTTTTTCCTGGGATCCATTATCCTAACAAACCGCTTTCCGAAAATACCATGCTCTATGCCTTGTATCGTATTGGCTACCATTCCAAAGCGACAATGCACGGTTTCCGAGCGCTATTTTCAACTATCTGTAATGAGCAAGGATTCAACCCCGATGCGATTGAGCGGCAGCTTGCCCATAGGGAAAAAAATGCTGTCCGGGCAGCTTATCATCGTAGTGAGTATATGCAGGAGCGGATCAAGATGATGCAGTGGTGGGGTGATTATCTGCAGCAATCAGAACAAGAAGTTGATAAGATTTAATTACACACAGCCGTAGGTTGAAACTGCGGTTTCACCTTCTTGAAATCACAAGGAAAAACTTCAAAGCTTCGTGTTAAAAATGGACCTGCCTGGACAATAAAAATTTTCTGTAGAAACGTTTGGGCAATATTGGACGTGGATGGACAATAAACGCGAAGGCGGGACGCTAATTGGAATAATATCTTATCAATATTATTTAATATAATCAATATGGTTTGGTTTGCGTATCCCTAAAAGTATCCCCAAAAAACAGCCTAATTACTTCGACGCCGTCACCTGAATTTTCAGGCTATTGCATTGATAGGTTGGCCCGTTGGCCTTTCCAAGAAGACGCTTTATTCCTGTCATGTTTACAGTTGACATAAGCTTATTTGAAATCGAGTGGTCATCGTAAAATATGGAGGAAAAACATTCATCATATTTCTGGATAATCAAATAAAATCCTCTTATTTTCATGCCGTCTTCTGCAATTTTGACCGCGATCCATTAACGGCGACAAATGAATTTTAATGTCGAATTTGCTTAATCCCAGAAATTAAAACATCAGCTATCGTATGGGCATCACATTTAGATCGTCCAAGTCCAAGTCGAATAGTCTGGAAAATCTCATCATCCTTGAGACCAATCGCCTTAAGTACATGGGACGGTTCGACCTTTATTGTCGAACAGGCAGAGCCTGCGGAAAAGGAGATCTTGGTTTTTAGCAAGTGGATTAAAGCCTTAGCCTCAACACCAGGAATCGTGAAGCTAAGGTTGTGGGCGAGCCTGTTCTGCGAGTGCCCGTTCAGCCTGATGTCAGGAATAGCTTGCTTGACCATCTTAAGAATTTTAGCGGTTTTTTCTTTCAACCGATGCTTTTCATCATTCATTTCCTTGTTCGCCAAATGTAGCGCCTCGGCCATCCCAACGATGCCAGGAACGTTTAAGGTTCCTGATCTCATCCCCCTTTCATGGCCTCCTCCGAAGGAAATTGGGGCAAGTTTGATCAATGGAGAATAAGAGCGAACAAAAAGGCCGCCAATACCTTTGGGACCGTAAAATTTATGGGCACTGAAAGAGAGAAGATCGATGTTCATCTCATAGACATTAATTTTCTCGTGTCCTGCAGCTTGGGCGGCGTCGGAATGGAATATTATTCCTTTTGACTTCGCAAGAACACCGATTTCGTTGATTGGCTGAATGGTGCCTATTTCGTTATTGGCAAACATAACGGAGATCAGGATAGTTTCTTTTTTGATCGCCTTTTTCAGCACCTCCAGATCAATAAGACCATCGCTACTTACAGGAAGCAGCGTCACCTCAGCCCCTTCGTTTTGCAAGTATTTAAGGGTATCCAAAATAGCAGGATGTTCTATAGTCGAAGCAATGATGTGATTGCCTTTCTCTCTGTATCTACGAAAAATTCCGATTAAGGCGAGATTATTCGCTTCAGTCGCGCCGCTCGTAAACAGTATCTCGCTTTCTTTGCGACAGCCGAGATTTTTTGCTATGCTCTCCCTGGCATTACTTACCGCTTC
>JAQUEZ010000546.1 GCA_028684915.1 Desulfobulbus sp. | reverse complement strand
ATTTCTGGAGAAACAATGCGCTTTGATGTATCAGTGATATTGACTGTTGGTTGTATGATTCTGGCTGGAAGCGGGATCTGGCAAACGGGTTATTGCGCCACCCCGAAAGTCAACGGGCTGCACAGCCAACAGCCTGAGGCACAAGCAGGCCCAGGAAAAACAGATGTCCCGAAGGAAAGCCAAAGCTCATCCTTGTTCGCCCCTTCCGCTACGATGACAGATTTTTCCGGTGCTGTCGCCTCCAGTGAAGAACCGAAAATACAGCAATTTTATCAAGTTCTTTTTCAAAAGGCCTGGCAGCGGGCTCCGGAACTCCAGATAGCCCTGGCCAGGAAAAGTCAGAAAGATGCCGAACGCTTCACTGCCGTGGCTAAACGGTTTGCTCCCGCCGTGACGGGAGAATTGTCACAGGTTCACACAATCAATATGGACGAGGAGAACACAGGGACTGCCAGTGCTTCCACCGGATCCAGAGCAGAGAACCAGAAACTGGACGGCTCGGATTACAGTGACTGGAATCTTTCAATGCGTTTGCCGCTGTACAACCGGACGACATCCCTGCGCATGACCGAGGCTGGCCTGGATGTCGAACTGGCAGATAATCAGCTCGACATCTCAACTCAGGAATTGGACATCCAACTGCGGGATGCCCTCACCAAATACCTCGTCGCCAGTTTTCGACTCCTGAACCTCGCCAACTCGGTTACCCTCTCCAAGGAACATGTGGCCCGGATCAATCGGGGATTTGAATTGCGTGACCAGACCAAACTGCAACTGCTCCAGGCACAGGCAAACCTGCAGGAACTCGAAGCGCGTCGGGATCTCTATATTCAGCACCGCGACAGTGCGCTCCTTGATCTACTGAACCTGAGCGGCTTATCCGACGATGACCCGCTCTTCGACAAGTTGCGCGTGCTTACAACAACTGAGCAGCAGACAGCCGGCTGCATCAATTCCCTGGTGGAATTGAAGACCGCCTTCCAGCAAGTGCGCCCCTTTGTTGAAAAAGCCAGCGATCAGGAACTACGGGATAGTTTCCAACAAAACAGCCTGCTGTATAAGCGTATTGACCTCACCTACCAGTTATCCTTGAGTCAGTCAGAACAATTAACCCAGGACAATTGGCCAGAACTGGCGTTGAAGGGGGATTATGGCCGGAAAGAGGACACTCGTTTTTCTGATTATGACGGGGAAGGCTCCCTGTCCGTGGTGCTCTCGGTGCCTCTTTTCACCGGAGGCACCCTGTACAGCAACAGCCAGGCTAAAGCTCATTCCGAGCAGATTGCTCGGGTTACCCAGAATACCAACCTGCGGAAAACTGTCCACCTCATCACCAACCACCGCAATCTTATCCATAGCCTGCGCAAGGTGTATGCCACCCAGTTAACCCATCTGGAACAGCAGCAGGAAATAGTCCAGCTCTCCCTGAAATCCTATGACATCAAACAGACATCCATGCAGGACCTGCTAACCGCCACCAATCGCCTGATCGATGCGAAAAACGCCCTCATGGAAACCAGCGGCACCCTCGGTACCCTGTACCGACAATTTGCCTGGGAATTGGGTAAACCATTCCCCTCCCCCATCACCAGACAGAACCGATGACTGTGCCAATTCGTTCATCTCGACCCGGTCAGCAAGCGATCAACCAACCTGGTGTCAAGTCAGTGCTGAAATGTCGCATAATTTTGACAAGGTTTCTTTATAATCACTCCGGAAGGATTTTGCAGGTTTTGACTTTTTATGATGCCATCATGAGAAGAAGATGGATAAAAATTTCGAGGTACATTTTCTTCCCCGCTTCGATATTCCTCCCGAAGAAGTCCTCCGCTAGATAGAGATGAGGCATCGGCAAAGAAAAGCCTCCATCGGCTCGGCATACAGGTGGCAGGCTGGGATAGGATAGATATTGTGACAACGTAGAGTTAATCCATTACTAACATCAACTATAGCCTATGGACAAGATAGGCCCAGAGCCCATACAATATAGCATTCCGCTTCTTGATTTGCCATAAACCTGAAACCCTGTGTTCCGTCTGTTCCTTGTTGCGCCGCAAGGCCAAAGAGAATAACAATGTGGAGTTGCTGATGCATTCAACCTTTGTCCCATCTGCTGTTCTTTCCCGGCTGGCCACCTTGTTGTTTATTGTAATAGCGCTCACCCCCCTGGTAACATCTTCCGTCCAGGCTGAAACCATTCGCTTTGCCCCATTACCCCTGGAGAACCGTGAAACGGTGGTCAAGCAGTACCGGCCCATGGTTCTCTATCTGGAAAAAAAACTCAACGTGACCATTGAGTTCGTCTTTAGCGACAACTACGCCGACATCATCAACAACTTCACCAAAGGCCAGATCGATCTCGCCTATCTGGGACCGCTGCCCTATGTGGAACTGCGGGCCAAGGACAGCAAGGCCGAACCGCTGGTCCATTTCAATGAAGCCTCGGGCAAGCCGATGTACACCTGCGCCATCGCCACCCTGGCTGACTCACCGCTGCAGTTGCAAGGGCTCAAAAAAAAGGCCATAGCCCTGACCCAGCCCTTG
>JAQUEZ010000209.1 GCA_028684915.1 Desulfobulbus sp. | reverse complement strand
CGAGAGCAGAGAAAGGAAAAACGACTTCGTGCCTACGACCCAGTCAACCCAAAGGGAGGTAACACGCCTCCCTCTAACCCCTTAATGCAAACAGCTTGAATGTCCTTTTCCAACTGAGGCGGAACAGAACAACTAGACATGTCGAGTAAGCTACGCCACGCTATTGATCGGAACGAACTATTGTTGCATTACCAACCTCAGGTCAGTTTGATTTCAGGTGAAATTGTCGGTTTAGAGGCTTTGATTCGCTGGAACAGACCAGGGTTTGGATTAATATCTCCAGGAGTGTTCATCCCCATTGCAGAAGAGAATGGGCTCATCATCCCGATCGGTAGATGGGTTTTACGTGAAGCAATCTCTCAAATCGTCGTTTGGAGGCAGTCTAAATTACCGCCGATTAAAGTAGCAGTCAACCTATCAGCCACCCACTTCCATAACGATAATCTACCGGAATTTGTAGACGAACTACTTAAGGAAAATGATGTTCTCCCAGAACAGCTTGAATTGGAGTTGACTGAGAGTGCAATGATGAGTGATGTGACACGGGTTAGGAATATTCTGGAAAGGTTGAAAAAAGTCGGCGTACATATTTCGCTTGACGATTTTGGGACCGGTCACTCATCTCTTGCTTATCTTTCACATTTTCCATTTGATTTGCTCAAAATTGACCAGATTTTTGTGCGTGATGTTACCACCAACCCCATTAACGCTTCAATCGTTGCTGCAACTATTGCAATGGTGCATAAACTCGGAAAGAGTGTAGTTGCCGAGGGGGTAGAAACCGAGGGACAAATGTTATTTCTTCGGCGCCATGACTGCGATCTAATTCAGGGCTATTGGCTCAGTCGGCCTTGTCCCCCCTATTGTGATCGCCAACATGTTTCAGCAAGGTCGCCGGTGGTGTTTTGATAGTGCCGCCAAAGAGTTACCAAAGCGAACCTTGCTATTAGTTGACGACGAACCCTACATGCTCAGTGGGCTCACCCGGGTATTTCGTCGAGAAGGCTATCGATTACTCACGGCTACCAGTGGTCCTGAAGCCCTTGAATTGCTTGCCGTCAATGAAGTCCATGTCATTATTTCCGATCAAAGAATGCCCAAAATGACAGGAATTGAGTTGCTGAGCCGGGTAAAAGAACTCTATCCGGAGACTACGCGTATCATATTGTCGGCCCACTCAGATCAACAGACTGTCACTGAGGCTATAAATCAAGGTGCAATATGGAAATATTACACCAAACCATGGCCTGAAGAATCCTTACGGGAGATAGTTCGGCAAGCAGTCCGCATGAAACTTCAATGATGCAAGCTTTGCAACCATGACGACTGAATATCGATGCCACCCCGAAGCAGCGACCGCTGCAAGCCTATGCCTCCTAACTTCAAAAGAATAGTCGGTTTAAGTTCTGCCACCGTCGTTGTTGTCGCACTTACGGGACTGATTGGCTATTTTTTTCCAGGGTTGCGGATTTTAGCCAATATCCGCCCAGATTATGTACCCATGGCTCCCAGCACCGCGGGCTGCTTTCTCATCCTCGCCATGGTCCTGTTTCACCATTCTAGACCATCATGCCCGGGATCAGGCTTTTTTCCCATGGTGGTCCTGGTTTTCCTGGTCACATTGTTTTCTCTCCTGGAGCTGGCCGGCGATATAACCGGGATCGACTTCAACTTCGAGGATCGGATGACCGCCGGAATGGGAACTCTAAAAGGAATCCCCATTGGGCGGATGTCGCCGGCAACCGCCATTACTTTCATCGTGGTCGGGCTCGGCAGTCTCATGTCACTGCTGCGGGTGCGATCGCCGAGTACGGCTCATCGCCTCGGCCACGTGGCATCGAGCCTGGGTGTCCTGACACTGTTGGTTGGGTCAACGGTACTACTTGCCTATCTGTACGGTACACCGTTGATGTATAGCGGTGCTGTCATTCCAATGGCCGCGACGACGGCCATCGCCTTTATTTTTTTGGGTCTTGCCTTAACTGCAGGAGCCGGTCCGGCAAGTTTTCCGCTCTGCCTGGTTGCCGGTGATACAACCCCGGCACTGTTATCTCGGGTTTTTCTGCCCTTGAGCGTGGCCGCGGTTTTTCTCTCAAGCGTTGTTTTCCGATTTGTATCGGTTGATCCCGATATTAACGATGCCATCGCTTTGGCTGTCCTAGTGGTTTTCGTCGGGATACTCACCGCGATCATGGTCACCCGAGTGTCGCATGCAATGGGGCATGCCCTCGATGAACTCAACAGAAAACTCCGACAAAGCGAGGAACAACACCGGTCCATAATTCAAACCGCCATGGACGGATTTTGGATGGTGGATATGCAGGGCCGCCTGGTGGAGGTCAACGATACATATTGTCGGATGAGCGGGTACACGGCGGACGAATTGCTGAAAATGCAGGTCAGCGACCTTGAACTCACTGAAACTCTCGAAGTAGTCGAGGAGCATGCAAGACAGATCATTGACCAGGGTGAGGATCGGTTTGAATCCCGGCACCTGCGCAAGGATGGATCTAGTATCGATGTCGAAATTAGCGCCCAGCATCGCCTCGGCCGGTGGGGAAAACTGGTGGTGTTCATTCGTGACATCACAGCGCGCAAACAGGCGGAGCAGCAACTCCGACAGCAGCAGGCCATGCTGGCCCGCACGGAACAGATGGCGCAAATTGGCAGTTGGGAGCTGGAGCCGCAGACTGGTTCGGTGCTCTGGTCGGCAGAGATGTACCGGATTTTCCAATGGCCTCCGGATTCCGCACCGCCAACCCTGGAAGCCTGTCAGCATCTTTTTCCGCCGGATGAAATGCACCGGGTGAAGCGCACCATCGAGAACGTCCTGCGCACTGGGGGATCGTTCACATTCGACGTACAGTATCTTAGGGCCGATGGCCAATTGCGACATGGGCTTATCTGGGGTCTTGCGGAGCGTGATGCTACTGGTGAGGTGATTCGGTTGGTGGGTTCGTTCCAGGACGTCACCGTCCTCAAAAAGGCGGAGGTTGAGAGAGAGCGGTTGTTGACCGCCATCGAACAGACCGGTGAGATGATTTTCGTCACCGATGCCGAAGGAACCATTCAGTACGCCAATCCGACCCTAGCCGCGGTCACCGGCTACAGCCGCGAGGAGGTAATCGGCAAGAATCCTCGTATCTTCAAGAGCGGCCAGCAGGACGAGAATTTTTATCGAACCATGTACGCCACGATCACCAGCGGCCGAACCTGGCACGGACGCATGGTGAACAAGCGTAAGGACGGTTCGCTCTATACCGAAGAAGCCTCCCTCTCGCCGGTTATGGACGATGCTGGCAATATTGTCAGCTACGTAGCGGTCAATCGCGATATTACCGAGAGCCTTATGATGGAATCCAGATTGCGTGAGGCCCAGAAGATGGAATCGGTAGGCCGGTTGGCTGGGGGAGTGGCTCACGATTACAACAACATGCTCAGTGTGATTATCGGTTACGCCGATTTAACCCTGGAACGGCTCTCCCCCGATAATCAGATGTACGAGTACGTCAGCGAAATCCGCGGCGCGGCGCAGCGATCCACAGAAATCACTCGGCAGCTTCTTGCCTTTGCCAGAAAGCAGACAATCGCCCCTGTTGCTCTTGACCTTAACGATTCCGTGGAGAGCATGCTCAAGATGCTTCGACGGCTGATCGGTGAAGACATTAATTTGGCATGGCGGCCCTCAACCGGGCTGGGGGCGGTTCAGATGGACCCCTCCCAGGTGGATCAAATTCTGGCAAATCTTTGTGTGAACGCACGGGATGCCATCGGTGGGGTGGGACATGTGACCATCGAGACTGGGATGGCCACCTTTGATTCCGCCTATTGCGCTGATCATCCCGGCTTTGTCCCAGGGGAATATGTGATGCTGGCGGTCAGCGACGATGGCTGCGGCATGGACCGAAAAACGGTGAAAAAGATCTTCGAGCCGTTTTTCACCACCAAGGATCTGGGGCAGGGCACCGGTCTGGGCCTGTCGACCGTATATGGAATCGTCATGCAGAATAACGGGTTTATCAACGTCTACAGCGAGCCGGGGAAGGGTACAACCTTCAGAATATATCTTTCCCGCCATGCGGAGGCAGCGGTTGAGGAAGCGGTCGGGAAGAGCGGCGACATTCCCGTTGGTCATGGTGAGGTCGTTCTAGTGGTTGAAGATGAGGAAGCAATCTTGAAACTGGCGAGCAGAATCCTGGCAAAGCTCGGATACTCGGTGCTAATCGCTCAAAGTCCTCGTCAAGCCTTGGATCGTATCGACGGGTTCCCGGACACAGTTCATTTGCTGGTGACCGATGTGGTCATGCCGGAGATGAACGGGAGGGAGTTGGCGAACCGGTTACGCGTTGCCTATCCCGCATTGAAAACACTGTTCATGTCCGGCTATACCGCCAATGTCATCGCCCATCGGGGCGTTTTGGACGATGGTGTTCACTTCATGCAGAAACCATTCTCCAGGGAAAGTTTGGCTACCAAGGTCAGAAAGGCTTTGGACTGTTGACGGATGCATGGACACGAACCCGGGTAGGTGGCGACTCCGCGGATGGGATTTGCACGAGACGCTAAGGGATAATTTTCCGATGAGAAGACAACAACCATTTGTGAGGAATTATGGGGATTGCTCATTCCATATTGATTGTCGATGACGAACAACCGATCCGCAGATTACTAACGACCATCCTCAAAGGCGCGGGATATCAATGTAGTGTCGCGGAGAATGTTGCCATGGCCAAGCAGGTTCTGGCGGAAAAACAGTTTGACCTCCTGCTTACCGATATCGGAATGCCCGGGGAATCCGGGCTGCATTTGATCCGACATGTCAAGGATCGCTATCCGCAAACAGCCGTGGTCATGGTGACCATTATCGACGACCCGAAAAAGGCGAAAGAGGTTCTGCAACTCGGAATTTACGGATACATTGTCAAGCCGTTCTCCGGGAATCTCGTCCTGATCACGGTGGAAAACGCCCTGCGTCGGCACCAGCTTGAGTTGGAGGCGCAACTGCACACCAAAATGCTGGAGCGGGAGGTGGCTGCCCGGACCCAATCTTTGGATCAGCAGTTGAGTTTCTTGCAAACCCTGCTCGACGCCATTCCCGTCCCGGTCTATTACAAAGATACCCACTGCACCTACATCGGTTGCAACCGTGCCTTCGAAACCATTATGCGCCGCAATCGACAAGCGATTGTCGGCAAGACCGCAGCCGACATTCATTCTCCCAAGGCCGCAAAAATCCTGCAAGAAAAGGATCAGGAACTGCTCCAACAAGGTGGCGTGCAGATTTATGAGCAAACCCTGGTGTATTCCGATGGCACCCTCCATACCAACATCATCCATAAAGCCACTTTCGCCGACAGCAACGGTACGGTTGCTGGTTTCATTGGGATGGCATTCGACATCACTGAGCTGAAACAAACAGAACGGTCGCTTCGCATTTCCGAGGCCAAGCTACGCTCCATCATGGACAACCTGCACATTGGGGTGGCGATGGTCAGTCCTCAGATGGAGGTGCTGCAGATCAATCGGCAGATGCAGCAATGGTTTCCGAACGCTGTTGAGGAGATCGGCACGTTGTGGTGCCAGATTTTCGGCGGGCAACAGCCTTCGCAGTCGTGCGAATTTTTTCCAGTTAAAACAGGCCATTATCAAAGAAAGGATCAGGATACGACAGTGACCTTGCAGACAGTTGACGGCGAGCGGGTTTTTCAAGCCTTCTCATCTCCAGTGTACGACGGCGAGGACAACTTGAACGCGGTGGTGCAAATTTTAGAGGATGTCACTGAAAAGCTGAACGTGGAGCGGGAACTCCGGCAGGCACAGAAGTTGGAAGCCATCGGGCAACTGGCGGCAGGCATCGCTCATGAAATCAACACCCCGATGCAATACATAGGGGATAATATCAATTTCCTCAACGATACTTTTAGTGAGCTGATCGCCTTTTTTAAGCAAACTTCGCATTTGTTGCAATTGATAAAAAACCTGCAACCGGATGGAGAGGTGATTGCGGAATTGGAACAATCGATTCGACAAGCGGATTTGACCTACCTGCTCGAGGAAATACCCCAAACCATTCGTCAGAGTCTGGACGGGGTGGAACGGGTGGGGGCAATCGTCCGGGCGATGCGGGAATTTTCTCATCCGGGTTCCGAAGAGAAGGTTCCAGTTGATATCAACCGTGCCCTGGACAACATCTTGATTGTTAGCCGTAATGCATGGAAATATGTGGCGGATATCGAGACCGATTTTGCCGCCGATCTGCCCCTGCTCCACTGCCTCCCGGGGGAGATCAATCAAGTGTTTTTGAACATCATCATCAATGCCGCCCACGCTATCGGCGATGTGACCGATGGCGGCAACGCGGGAAAAGGATGCATCAGGGTCTCGACCTCAGTACATGAACAGTGGCTTGAGGTTCGCATCGCCGATAACGGAGGTGGCATTGATAAGACGGTGCAGGACCGGATTTTCGACCCCTTCTTCACCACCAAGGAAATCGGCAAGGGGACCGGCCAGGGATTGGCGATTGCTCGTAACGTCGTGGTTGATAAACATCAGGGTACAATCAGCTTTGCAACAGAGGCAGGGAAAGGTACGACCTTCATTGTGCGCTTGCCGTTCAATTGAGGGGTAAATCTCTCTTTTTTTTGCTGGAAACCTCAAACCTTGGCCCCCCGGCTAAGCCGTGATGGGCAACCACTTGAAAATATGTGCATATAGGAAAATGAGAACAATATTAGGGGGGAGTCCTATTGGTGGAGATGGAAACAAATAAGTTTCCCCCATGGTCGATGATCGCGCTGGTGGTGGCCTTGATAATTCTTGGTGGTGGCGGCGTCTGGTTTTTTAAAATCGAGAAAGTAGCCGGATGGGAGCTGGCGGAAAAGCAGCATGCTGCCATCGCCCATCTAAAGGTCGATCAAATTGTCAGATGGCGCACCGAGTGGTTAAGCGACGCCTCAATTATCACCGACAGCCCTTTTTTGAACCGGTGTGTGGCCCTATTTTTACGGGAGCCCAAAGGCGTTCACGCCGAGGACCTCCGCAAGTATTTTCGCAGCCTCCGAACGCACTATCGGTATTCCGATGTTCTCCTGGTCGATCCCGCAGGGCAAGTGCTCCTGAGTTTGAACCAGACGATCCACGGCGATGGTTACATGTTGGCCCTTGCGGCTGCGTTCCGCGAGCGAAAACCGGTTTTTACCGATCTACATATTAATGTACATCACTTGACGCCCCATATCAGCGTGGTTGCTCCGATCTTTTCCGATGAGGGACCGACCGGATCACGCACACCGTTGAATTCCATCATCGGCTTTACCGGCATCCTGCTTCAGGGACTGGCCGGCCCGCTCAATCCCGAGCAGCACAAACAGATGAGCATGGTGCAAAAGAGTTCTCGCCATCTTCTCGCCCTGATCAACGACGTGCTCGATATTTCTAAGATTGAGGCTGGCCAGTTGGATCTGGCAAACACCTCTTTTCCGCTCACGCCGTCGATCGAGAAGATAGTCAAACTCATCGTCCCCTTGGCCGAACAGAAAGGGATCAACCTGGAAATGGACATTGCGCCGGAAGTGGCGACCATCGTCGCCGATCAACGCCGGCTGGAGCAGGTTATTTTGAATCTGCTCGGCAACGCAGTCAAATTCACCGAGAAAGAGGGCGTGCGTATCGCCTGCCAAGTGGAGAACGATCAATACCTGCTGTCGTTTTTCGATACCGGCATAGGAATGCATCCAGAGGAACTTCCCAACCTTTTTCAACCCTTCCACCAGATCAATTTAGGGTTAGCCCGCAAGCATGAGGGCACGGGCCTCGGTCTTTCCTTCTGTAAGAAACCCATTGATTTGATGGGCGGTTCAATCGATGTGGCAAGTCAATGGGGACAAGGGAGCACTTTTACCTCGCGCCTTCCCCGTCAGCCAGGAGAGACTGTATGAATAACAGACTCTTAATTATTGAAGATAACGAACAGAATCTGTATCTGATGCGTTTTTTGCTCGAAAAGAGCGGCTTTACTGTCATCGAGGCAGAGGAAGGCAGAAAAGGGATTGAAATGGCGCTGCAATGCGAGCCGCTGGCCATTTTATTGGACATTCAATTGCCCGAAATGAATGGCTACACCGTGGCGGCTGAATTGAAGAAATATCGGAATCTCGATAACATACCGATATTCGCCGTTACTTCGTATGCCATGGTCGGAGATCGTGAACAGATTTTAGCCGCCGGCGCCACCGGGTATATCGAAAAACCCATCAATCCCGAAACTTTTGTGGCCGAGATCATGGGCTATCTCCCGAACGAACAGGAGGAAAACCATGTCTAAAGGCCGTATTCTCATTGTTGACGATCAGGAGCAGAACCGCTATTTGGTCGAAGTCCTGCTCAAGGGAAACGGGTATGAAACGGTCTTGGCCAATAATGGTGTCGAGGCCCTAGACCGACTCCAATTTTGTGAGTTCGACCTGATCATAAGCGACATCCTCATGCCGGTGATGGATGGTTTCGGGTTGTGTCGGCAAGAAAAAATTGACGAACTGCTGCGCCAGATTCCTTTCATCGTCTACACGGCCACCTACACTGGCCCTCAGGACGAGGCCTTTGCATTAAAGATCGGCGCCAGCCGATTCGTACAAAAGCCCTGCGAACCGGAGTTCCTCATGGCTACGGTTCGTGACGTCATTGCCGCAGGCCGATCCGGTGAAACTGGCCCACCACCGGAGCCGGCACAAGATGAAGAGGTGTTCAAGCTCTACAACGAACGGTTGGTTCGTAAGCTCGAGCAGAAGATGCTGCAATTGGAAATAGAGACCAAGGTGCTTATAGAGACAGAGGAGGTCCTGCGGATCTCGGAACGGAAATACCGTCGGCTGCACGAAAGAATGACCGACGGTTTTTTCTATGTCGACATGCAGGGGCGTATCCTGGAGAGCAACGAATCCTTCCGACAGATGGTCGGATACAGCGCTGAGGAGTTGTCCCGCCTGGCCTATCAAGATCTGACGCCCGAGCAGTGGCATGCTCTCGACGAGGACATCTTGCACAATCAGGTGCTACTCAAGGGGTTTTCCGAAGCCTACGAGAAAGAATACTGCCGCAAGGATGGAACTGTCTTCCCCGTGGAACTGCGAGGATTCCTGGTGAATAACGACGCTGGCGAGGAAGACGGAATGTGGGCTCTCGTGCGTGACATGACCGAACGCAAGGAGGCGGAAAGAGCCCAGAAGGAACTGGAGGAGCAATTGTACCAAGCGCAGAAAATGGAATCCGTCGGCCGCCTGGCTGGTGGGGTGGCACACGATTTCAACAACATGCTCAGTGTCATCCTCAGTTATGCTCAGATGGGTCTGGAGAGGTCGGAGCCCGGATCGTCGCTCAACGGTTATCTACAGGGTTTCTTGAAAATTAAATGCAGTAGTTAGTCACAATCCAAATATTAACTTTTTGATTTTGTGTAAAAATGTTACGATTTCTATCGTTTTAAAAAGCGCACCCGCCACCCGCACACGATGGAGACCACCCATGATCCAGCCCGGCTTTTTTGACCTGCAGGACCGATTGCATAAAATCGACAAGAACGGCGATCCGCTGGTCAAGATCAACGAGACGATCAACTGGGAGCTGTTTCGGCCGATACTTGAAAAGGCTCGGGACAAAGGCCGGCAGTCCACCGTTGGTCCCAAGGGGTACGATGTCATCCTGCTGTTCAAGATTCTTATCCTGCAGTCGCTGTACAACCTGTCGGATGACGCCACTGAGTTTCAGATTCTCGACCGACATTCGTTTGGGCGCTTTCTTGGGCTGCATATTAGTCAGAAGGTTCCGGATGCCACCACCATCTGGCGTTTTCGGGAAGACCTCGTCAAGGCCGGTATTGTGGAGAAGTTGTTTGCTACCTTCGATGCGCACCTCCAGACCAACGGTTTCATGGCGATGAAGGGCCAGATCGTGGATGCCAGTATTGTCAACGTCCCCAAACAGCGGAACAGCCGGGAAGAAAATGCCAGGATCAAGGAAGGTGACGTCCCGGAGGACTGGTCCGAGAACAAGCGGCGCAGAAAAGACGTGGACGCGCGCTGGACCAAGAAGAACGGCAAGTCGTTTTACGGTTACAAGAATCACGTTTCGGTGGATGTGAAGCACAAACTGATTCGCCGCTACGCCGTGACGAATGCGGCCCTGCACGACAGTAATGTGTTCGAACAGCTTCTTGCCGACAATACGAGCAAGGACGTCTGGGCGGATTCGGCCTATCGATCGGCGGATCGTCTGGAGCGTCTTGCGCAGGAGGGTTTTCGCGAACATATCCAACGTAAGGGGAGTCGCAATCATCCCTTGACCGCAAGGGAACAGGAAGGCAATAAGACTAGGTCCAGGGTCCGTTCGCGGATCGAGCACATCTTTGGTGTGCAGGCGCAGCGAGCGGGGAACTTGCTGTTGCGCACGATCGGCATAGGCCGAGCCCGAGCAAAAATTCGGTGGCTCCTCGTCATTTGGTGTGGATTTGATGTATAAAACGATCAAATCCACACCAAATGACGAGGGGAACCATGAATAGTAAAGATATCATTACGTTAGGCCTTGGACTGCAGGCTCCATGGGAAAT
>JAQUEZ010000208.1 GCA_028684915.1 Desulfobulbus sp. | reverse complement strand
AGGTGTCAAGGTTTGCGGTGACGAAAAAACAGCACTTGAACAACGACTGCGACGGTCACCCGCTCTACGCTGGTGGGATATAACAATCTCCCCTAAAACGGTATATTTGTAATTTCTATATCCCTTATGACTTTACGGACAATGTCGAGTTGCTGTTCTATTTTCGCCTGTGTGACCTTATCCGCCTTAAGTCTCTCATCGCAGAGAAACTGTTCGGCGAGGTTGACCACAGCCAGAACCGCCTTGGTGATTTCAGTGACATGGCTTAACGACCATTCCGGGCTGGGGTCATCAGTTGGGACAAATTTTTCCAGCTCTTTGTTTTTTTTCACCAGGGCATCATTCTCAGCTTTCAATCCCTTTGTTTCCTCGGCAATGATCTTGTCCCGGTTCTTGCGCTCCTTTTCAAGCTCTGCAGCCAACTCCTTGTTGCTCTTGAGCTGCCATTCCTCCAGCTTTTTGCCGTAGAGGGTGCCATCTTCCTTGAACTCTTCAAGGTCGTCTTCCGGCAGGTCGAGCAGGACAAGCGCCTGATTGATGCCGCCATTGGCCAGGCCTCTGAGTTTCGGATCTTGCTCAAGCCTCGCGGCCACTTTCATGAATTTCTGTGCTTGCCGGGGAGATGCAGGAAAATTGGTTTCCAACCATTTCGTGAAATTCCCATGGCCCTCAACCTTCTTGATAACCAGAAGCCTGCGGCCTATCTCGACGTAGGCCGTGGCCATGGATGCAAAATAGGAATTGATTTCAGCCGTCAGGGTTGGAAGGTCGTATTCACGACCGTCAAGGTAGGGCACAGCCATTTTTAAGGCCAATTTACGATCCTCTTCATCGACCCTGTGCTGGTCGATCACCTGGAGATCAGCACGCCTCTCCTGTTTCCCCTCGTATATTTTAATCTCCGCATCTTCAACAATCGCTTGGGCGTATCCACTTTTGTTTGTCATGATTGCCACCTTTATGTATCAGCGCGCTTGAAGGAGATTGGATGCCTGGAGAAGTTCATCCTTTACTTGATCGAGAATCCGCGTAAGGCCTTCGAATCCATCTGGTTTAAGCTCTTCCCGTATAGAAGGACAACTAGCAACGTCCCGGATAAAGGCGATCACATCTCTGGAGTTGCCTATAATATCGAGGGCCATAATGCCCTTGTCTCGTTCATCCATTTAATTCACCCCTCTGGTTTTCAGGTTTATGCCTTTGGCGCCAAATTGGCCGCGCAACAGCTCGATATTTTATCCAGCTCATCGGCAACGTTTCTCAGAATATAGGTCAAACCGATATCCCCTTCTTCTGAGATCCTAATTCCATTTTCTCCACTAAAAAGCCCTGTGCATCCGACATCGGCCAGAAACGAGATAACACCTTTTATCGTTTCAATATCTTCGCAGACATCTGCGACGCTTACTGCAGGATACAAATTGGTCACTTTGTTTTCAGTTTTTGTAATTGGTTCAGCAGCCCCCATTGTTTTCATCCTCCGGTGTTCGATTTGGTTGTCTGAATCAGCTAAGATATTCATGTTCTTTGGCGTCAATTTCTGCGCGTTTCCGTGCGATATGTCGTTTGAATCCATCCGCTACCCTGACGATTTCGGGGGAACATTCCCACCGATCAAGGAACTTTCGGATCATCCCCTTGTGTTCCAGGGTTTTGAGGTAACGGTACACCTTGTCCGGTTTGAAGCCCGTTTCAGCCTCAATCTCCTTTGCGGTTAGCTCCCTAAATTCAGGACTGCAAAGGGAAAAAAATATAGAGAGGCACTCGCAAACACCCTGATTGATATATTTTTCTTCCATCTGAATTTTCCTTACCCCTTGATTCCTTGCTTCTTCAGCTCCCGCTTGAGCTGTTGCATTTCCGAGATATTCTTTTCCAACTTGCCAATGGCCAACATGGCGAGATCTTCCTTGGTGGTAACTTCCGCTCCTTCGGCAGCGACAATGGCCCGTGCGGGCTCCAGTGATTGCGTGATGCGGTGGATGGCAAAGAGGAAGTAGGCCTTTATCGGGTATTCGACCGGCTTGGAAAGGTAGTGGTTGAACATCTCGTAAGAGAGAGGTCGCTGGCATTCGCCGGTTTTGTGCTTCTCTTCGTTCCTGCCCCAGTAGGCGTTCATAGCGTCGCACACCTGTTCACGGCTCAGGCCGCTTTCGCGGATGCTCCGTTTGATGGCGGCAGCGATCTCAATGCAGTCCTCGGCCTCGCTGGCGGATTCACGTTGTCGTTGCCCATGCTGATTCTCACACTGTTCGGCAATTTCTTCTTTGGCGGCGGTATAAGTGGCCAATGCATCAAAAATGTTCATTTGCCCGGCCTCTGCCGCTCTTTTTGCCTTGTTTGATCGTGGAGCCATGCGTCTATTCCTTGTTCGTATTTAGACAGTGACTACTCGAACCCGATATGCTACTTTTTCAAAAAATCCTTGTTGCATGACGTTCATGCCTGATCCTGCCGGGCTCAAGAATGCTTTCCGTTGCGCGGGGATGAACGTCGGCGCTTTCGGATAGGCTGGTTGAACTCGTCGTACCTGGATGGCCAGATCTCCCATGGCTCGACGCCGATAATATTGGCGATGATGCGTTCCATGGCGGGCCATGGTTTTCGAAGGGCATCGAACGGCGAAACCTTGTGGTAGCCGTTCTCCAGCCCAACACGGGTCATGCTGTAGCCTTTCTTGCCAAGGGCCGCTTTGATGTCCCATGGATGCCAGTCGTTCGTATTTTTGGCGCATATCTGGTTCTTCACGATGAGGCTCCTTCTTGTTAGCCTTTAACTTACTGCCGGTGTCATTGATTTAGGATTAAACTACATTGCAAGTAAGCCTTATACGAAATTTTGTCAATCAAAATCAACCAGTGTGGCGTAGAGTTTAATGGTTAAAGATAAAGATAAAGATACCGAAAAAACTGAATTTGAAGAGGTGTGGGTAAGGGTTGCGCTTGTAACAAGGTGGGAAAAGCAAGGGCAGCTGGCTGATTTTTTGAACATTACCCCCCAGACAGTATCGGGAGCAAAAGGCAGAGGTAGCTTTCCAGTTGAGTGGGCTTTTAAAGTTGCATCCGCTTACGGTGCGAGCACCGATTGGCTATTAACGGGAAAAGGGAATATGCGTTCCATTACCCTTGAAGATGAAATAGAGCTTTACAGTCGAAGAAAATCCAATGAGCCTTGTCCCGTAACAAGGTCCGATGTTGACGATTTTTTTACAGAAAACCCTTTGTTCTCTCAGGTCGTATATAGTTGGCCCCAGGGGAAACCTCATTATTTCGGAAAAGATTACACTGATCTCTTGTTGACAGCAGATCTCTTTTCTGAAGTGGTATCGATAAAAAATGAATTTGGATACAAGGTCAGGCAAGAACATGACGAATCGTTCATGCTTTTATTATTCAGCATCATTAGGCTCGGCACAGAAGATGAAATCCGTATAGCAAGCGAATTCCTCCGGAGATGGGTTGAAAAAAACGAAGGAAAAATCCATAAAAACAGCTAACGATCAACTCATGTTAGGAAATATTGTTTTAGGTAAATGGTTAGCCTTGTGGTATCAACCGAAACAGGATTTGATACTAACTCTCACGGACGTGGAAAGCTATCTGCTCTTTATCGTATTCAGCTTTAAGCGAAATAAATCTCGCCCTCGCATTCTCTGAAAACTGAGCTGATACCGTTTCCCCCATCCCTGACCGACAGGAAAAAACGAAACCGTTTCGTTTTTCGATAATCTACCGAGGCACCAAAAACGAACTTAGTTCGTTTTTTACCTTCCTCTCTCTAAAACGGACATTATGTCCGTTATTTCGCTCAAAGCGCCCCCCAGCCAGGGCGGCGCCAAAACGGACATAATGTCCGTTTTGTCCTCCAAACCTCCCCGGCACCTCTTCCCAAGCACCCTCCAATCAGCCTCAAGCATCAACCCCGTTTAAAACATCTTTAAAATTTCCTGTATTGCTCGACTGGCCACTGCAACGCCCCTTTGGGTGTCACAGCCGCAAATCCATCCACATGCCCCTTTTGAGGCCGTCCCGAACTATCCACCAACCAACGCCTTGCTCTTCTCTATTTTCCTCCAGGCGAGTCTTTCGACCGCCACCGGTCACCTCCGCCCATTCCATTCCGTAACGCTACGCATTTTTTTTACGCAGTCCTTCATATAGAACATTTGCATGAAACGTTTCATTCTATGTCCAGGTGGCAAGAAATGAATGAGCCTGTTGAACTGCAAAGGGAGATCCATGAAGGACGTGACTATCTCGATAAGTCCGAAGATAGACGAATTGCCAGGAATCTTGAAAGAGGTTGCCCGCGTGATCGGTGTTGATAACACCGTCAAGCTTGCGAGGGAGTTTAGCGGTGGGCATCTATATATCCCCAGTATTGCCAGGCTGGAAAAGAAGGAACGTGATCAGCAAATGCGGGTTGAATATGACCAGGGCCGCGTAACGGTAGCCAAGCTGGCAAGAAAATATCGAGTTTCAGAGCGCACGGCCTGGACCATTCTCGGCAAGCCAAACACATAACCGGTGCGATTCAAAAACGAAGTCGTCCCAGCATGAGAACATTCAAAAGTAGAGAGGAAAAAATCAATGGAAACTAAACAGATGCTGGAAAAGAAGCGGGCTTTACTGGGTGAGATCAAACAGACAACATCGGCTCTGCATCGCCTCCCCTATGTTGATGGAATCAGCCGGGAAGGATGGGAGGCACGGGCTCGAGCTGAAAATATTCAAGCCAGATATGGAACGGATCAAAGTAAGTGGCCGCGGCATATACCCGGTGAGTATGCACGGGCATGTGAAACCGCTGAAAAATCTGCAGCAGCAGTTAAGTCGGCTAAAGCCCAGAAAGAGCAGATTGAGTCAAAGTTGAAAAGCCTTCAAGAGCAATTAGCAACGGTGACACAGCAAATTCCTATCAAAGATCTCTTGCAACTGGAGTCGATTTACAAGGACTTCTCGCAGAAGGTTGAGCAATTGAATGGGCTTATAGATGAAGAAGAAAAATGCCTAGCGGAGAAAGAACAGGCGAACGGCAATTCCTTGCCATTGTTGACCAAGGAAAAAGAAGATCTTCTCGCGGCTATTGCTTGCGGAGAGTCTTCAGATGAGGATCGACTTGCCGCACTTTCTTTGGAAATAATAAAAGAGGAAGAACGGCAGGATGACCATGTCAATGCTTTGATTGCCTCTACACAGACAATATTCGGCCTAAAACGCAAGAAGGAGCAACTGGAAAGCGAACTTGAGGTTGCAAAGCGGAATTACACCGACGGCTTGAACGTATTTATCGACCAAGAGCTGGAAAAAGCTGGTGGTGAATATGTCCAATGTGCCAAGAAGGCAGCAAATGCATACTTAAAGGTCGTTGCACTTGCAGCAATCCTTGAAAAATGTGGCGCCCCCAAGGCGATTTTTGGGCCGTACACACGTCGTTTTGAAATCCCTTCATTTATATTGGATTCGTGCATGGCTCAGGAATCACCTAACTCCCCCGGTATTCTTTTTCAGCGGAATGGGGATGAAACACAAGGGGCTATTGATGCCGAAATGACACGATTGCTGCAGCTTGGGATTGAGGTTCCAGGCGAGACAACCGGTACATTGTAACCAAGAGACTGAACTATTGTTTATTGTCCATTTGGCCCGCTGAGAGCGAGCCGTATTCAACCTGTTTCAAAAGGAGTAGCAATGAATATCAGCACAGTGAAATTCAAAGGTAATGATATCGACGTACGTGAACTGACCGTTTCCCAGCTTGATGAGGTTATGGGTGACATTGATAAGTTGACCATGATCGATCGGGTATTTAACCCGGATATGGTGACAGAAAAAATGCTCGCTCTCTCCACAGGCCTGCCCACCGATGAACTTCGTTCGAGTACCCCTTCGGATCTGAGAGTGATCGTTGAGACATTCAAGGATGTTAACACAGATTTTTTAGCGGGTGTGCGCAGCCTGACTGGGGAGGGGTGAGCACTAAGCCATACATAACCCCACAGTCAGCGTTGCGGACCCAAGTTAATACCTGCATTGCCTTTGGACACCATAACGCCTGGAATTACTCTCTGAGCAGGTTTATCGATACCCTGAACTTTTTAAGCGATACTTATGCGCGCAAATAGCAAGATCGAAATCATCCTGACCGCCAAAGACAATGGCTTAAGCGCCGCCCTGAAGAGAGGCGGCGCACAGGTTTCCTCTTTTGCGGGGACGGTCAGAAACGCCACAAAACCGATCAATTCAATGGTCAACGCTGCATTGTCGTTGAAAACTGCAGTGGCTGGCATCGTAACCGGGGCTGGCCTTAGTGTAGTTGCCAATTCGCTGCTCAATGCCGGGCAGAAAGCCGACAGTCTGCGACTGTCTTTTCAATCGATCAATGGCACCGGCCAAAATGCTGCCAAAGAACTGGAGTTTGTTCGGTTAACGGCTGACAAACTTGGTCTTGACCTGGAAACAGCTGCTCAAGCGTACAAGGGTATCAGTGCCGCGGCTCAGGGGACAACCCTGGCGGGACGTGGAGTTCAGCAGATATTCACCTCTGTGTCCAAGGCATCGACCGTATTGGGTTTGAGTGCCGATGAGACCAGTGGTGCTCTTTTGGCTATCAGCCAGATGATCAGCAAGGGCAAAGTGAGTGCTGAGGAGCTTCGTGGCCAATTGGGAGAACGGTTGCCAGGTGCTTTTCAAATCGCGGCTCAGGCGATGGGGATGACCACGGGTGAGCTTGACACGATGATGGCATCCGGCAACCTGCTTGCCACCGATTTTCTCCCCAAATTTGCAGTGGCCCTTGAGCAACGCTTCGGGGGGGCAGCCCAAAATGCAGCCAACTCCTTTGGCGCAGCATCCAACCGCATCAAGAGCGAATTATTCCAGCTCAAATCTGCCCTTGGCCAGGCGGTGACTAACAACACCTTTTTTGTGACCGCGCTGGGAAAGGCTTCTTCAATGCTGAAAACACTGAGTACCGATGCGAGCAAGAATGCCGCTTCCTGGCGCCAATGGGCCAAAGAAAGCGCACTTTCAGTCCTCGGGTTCGTTGCTGATACCTCGGATGGGTTTAACGACGTCTATAAATCACTCTCTTGGCTGAGCGGGTCTCTCAAGCTTGCCTATGGCGGAGCACTTACTCTGGGCAAAGGATTTCAGTGGCTCTTTGAACAAGCAAACCGACTCACAGGTGACACAGAAAAAGCCAACTACTGGGCGCAGGCCCAAGTTGAAGCCACGGCAATGATTGAACAGGCCATGGCAGGTGCAGCAAAAAGTTTTGACAACGCCGAGCGCGGCAGCACAACCCTGACCAAGGTTACAACCCGCCTGCAGGAGCTCAAAAAGGAGTTGGCGCAGGTCAAGGCCGATGAAGTCAATCCGGTGGAGGGAGTGGCAGAGCAGGCCGAGGTGGAGTTCAAGGAGGTCGAGGGACGTTGGATCGCGGTGGAAAAGAAGATCAAGGAGAGTAACTCCGACACCTCAAAGCAAGTCAACGTCGACTGGGGACAGGTCTGGACTGATTTTGAGAAGAATGGCCTCAGTGCCGCCGATGCGGTTGATTCTGCCCTAGACAAAGCCGCTCGAACCAGGACAGCCACTATCAAGGTTGATACGGAGCAGGCCCGCATGTGGGGTGGTCTGATTGGCGCATACCGCAACGGTGGGCTTCTTTTGCAACACCTGGCATCAGGTGGTGGAGTGCGCAATATTCTGAGTGGTGGGCAGCTTCCAGGATTCGGTGGTGGTGATCGGAGGTTGCTGCTCGGTGAAGATGGCGAGGTGATGCTGAACAAGTACGCGGTCCGGGCCGGAGGTCTCAAGGCGGCCCTTGCGTTCAACTCTGGCCGGTTCGATATCGTGCTCCAGGAGCTTTCCAGACGATTTGGACAGGTTGGTTACCGGTTGGGTGGTTTCATCGGCAGCCTGCCTGCGCTTCCTGCTCAACACCTGGTCGCCGGTGGATCCGTCAATTCAGGCGGCGGCAACGATTTAGGTACTCTCAATCTGAGCTTTCCCTCTGGAAGTTCGGTTCCCGTTTTGACCACGAGGGAGCAAGCAAGGTTATTGATCAGAGAGTTTGAACGAATGAAGTGGAGGGCTAGTTCGTGACAATATCCAAGCTTGATGTGCGCATTCTTCCAGGTGAGTACAGACCTGACGTTGGTGATTTACCCGGTGATATCCAATTGGTTGCTGAAGCTGTCGAACAGTCATTTCAAGGGATGGGTGTTCCGGTTGCGATGGTCCTGGCCAAGAGGTTTGGAGGTAGCCCCTTGTATATTCGCAAGCTGAACGGAACGCTGCTCAAATGGCGTAACGACCAGATTCGCGCCATGTACGATCTCGGAGGTATAACAGGTCGTCAACTGGCCTGGTATTGGCAGTTGAGCCAATCAAGTATTGAGAAGATCCTGGCCCAACCAGGGCAGGTCGGAAAGTAGGCGTTGTCCAAGGATCTGCACCAATGTTAACCCGTTCGAGTTGCATAGAAGACTGATTAACCTTATGGATATTTCCATAAGGATCGTTGGATTAGCTTCTTCCAAGAGTGCAAATTGGGTGAGATCATGGCGACCGTAACTATTTCTGAGATCGGCAAGGCTCTTGGCCTCAATTGGAGGGCCGCTGCAAGAAAAGCGGTAATAGAAAAATGGTCATCAAAGCAATTGTTATTATCCCGTGGAAGTCAACGTTTATTTCCTATTGAAAAGCTTCCAATTCCCATCAGGTTAGCTGTCATCAAATATGCAGCAACTCAGATTGAACAGCGGCTTGAACTGCAGCCCATTGCGCCGGTCGTCAAAAAGCCCCCCAAGCCTGATGACAATAAACAGGATCATACGCTTGTCTTGAAAGAGTGGCAGTGGGAGGTGTTCGAGGCCAGGGTGGGAATATTGCGAGAGTTCGAAAATCTCAGGGAGAAAAATGGCACTAACAATGCGATAAAAATGCTTTTTGCTATGATTGAAGAGGACATTTTGCCCTCACCCCTTCGGCAATACGTTGTTCAGGCGAACGCAAGAAAGGGTAGTAAAAGAAAAATGTCTAGATCGTCGTTACTGACGTGGCTTCGCACTGTTAAGAAAGAAGGGATTCTAGGGCTTATCCCTAAAGGCATGGGAAGAAAGAAAAAACCGCCTTGGTTTCCCTATATTCAAGAAGTTGTAAATGTTTCCCCGGAAATACCAGCCGCAGCAGCATTAAAGAAACTTCAAGAAATCCTTCCTGAAGGGATGCGGCGTCCTTCCTACCACCAACTGGTTAGAGCTTTAAAGCGGCATTCGCATATTGAAAAAATTTGTCGGGGGAACGGGCAGTTTTTTCCAGTAAATACGCCCATTAAAAAAACGGCTGGTTTCGTATTCGTCACATTAAAAATTGACACAGAAAAACCATACCTTGCTCTGAAACGGTTTGAAGAAATCATCTCTCAACGTCAAGAGATTGATAGCGAAATCAGGCTTACTTTCTCCAGGGCTGTCAAGACAATAATTCCTTTACTGGCTCGCCAATCGCCTCTTTGCCTTCAAATTCCCTTGACTCCACAAGAGATCAAGCAACTCAATCGCTACAAATACAGCAAGCATAAGAGAGATAGTGTCAAGGCTCAAACCCTGCTCATGATCAATGAGAACGCCACGTTATTTGAAATTGGCATGAAAACCAAAGCGCCGAAAGGAAAAATTTACCGATGGTTAAGAGAGTTTAACGCCAACCGCATGTCATCAATCGAGATGACAATGCACTGTCCTGAACGCGAGAAGAAAATAGAGATTCGTCATACCAGAGTCCTCGATATTATCCATAACTTACCTACAACCTATGGGATAAACAGGACGTCCTGGACTTACGATACTATTGCCAAGGCATACAGGGAAACTTTTGGTGAGCATTGTACATCTGGGATGGTAGCCAGCATTGTTAAAGACACGGGGTATACCTGGCGCAGGGCAAGAAAAGTTTGGACGAGCCCTGACCCTAAATACAAAGAGAAAATAGCCAGAATTCTTAAAACTCTGGAAGAGCTTAAAGATGGAGAACTGTTCTTTTTTATGGACGAAGCTGGCCCCTACCAGGTGAAGCAATATGGTGGAATCTCGTTGGCTGCAAAAGGGGAGGTACCGGTTGTTCCTGAACACCAAAAATCAAAAGGTAGTATTCAGCTAATTGGTGCCCTGGAGGCTCGGACAAACCAGGTCATTTGGTCATTCACTCACAGCAAGGCGACGAAGAATATTATCCTAATGCTTGGGCAAATATGTGCTCTTTACCCAGCCGCGCCTAAAATTTTTGTAACTTGGGACGCGATATCTTCCCATGGTAGCAAGGAACTGTACTCATGGAGAGATAATCATAACAAAACCGTGCTCGAAAAGGGGGCTGGTCCAGTGGTGGAACTGGTCCCTCTGCCTTCAAAATCCCAATTTTTAAACGTCATTGAATCAATTTTTAGTGGGATGAAACGAGCGGTTGGACGAAGCCGCTGCGCGGCAGACAAGCCCCGAGCGACCTTGATTGCTCATAATGAACATGTTGTGATCTCAGACATACGGTAATAGGTAGAAAGCGGCTGGACCAAGGCAAGGTCGGCCGCATCAACCATGACCAAGGAGGTTACAATGAACACCACCCTGCCACA
>JAQUEZ010000207.1 GCA_028684915.1 Desulfobulbus sp. | reverse complement strand
GGGTATATTTTTGACGATTTCAGAAGCAAAGGTCCGAATATCCTGCAGCAGCTTGCGCGAATTTATATAGTTCTGTGCCCAGAACAAGGATACCACCCCGGTGATTGCTAAAAGAAGAACCACACCTGCTATTACTAGGCTGTTCCATATGTCCTTGGTTAGCGCCGTTTCATAGGGGGTGCTATTCATGCCAATGACTATGGTGGGCCGGTTATTGGGGTCCAGAATGCGTTCTTGAGACAGGCCCCTGATCCAACCTGGTACACAGGAGAGGTCATGATGCTCGCCCATCGACTCCATGTGCCCGGAATGCGGTGAGGCAGGAAGAAAATCCCTGTAGACTTCAAATAAAGTCTCCTCATGCTCACCAGCAATCGTGCGCCATTGGGACTTGCCGGTCGGAGCAAACGTGTCGCCCCGTATAAAGGCTTTGGCGATTGTGCCGATTAATTTGGCATCACTATGGGCCAAGATAGTTCCGTTTTTATCCACCAAGGCAATAAAGGAAACATCCGAACGGGCCGCAGTTTCTTCCAGTAGTTTTTGCAAGTGCGCCTCATCGCCCATCATCCCCATCATGCCGGTTTGTGTCCCGGCCTCAAAGGATCGGATCAGCACATCTCCCTTTTCACGTAACAGGTTCTCTATGAAGGTCTTGCCCTGGTGATAATTCGTTCCTCCCATGAAGATGACCACGGCCATGAGCACAAAACTGATCCCGATGATCATCCAGGATGGTCCATACACCTGGCTTCTTTTCATCCACTGAAAAAGCATATATCCCTCTTCTTCTGTCCCAAAGGTGGCTTTGGCAGTCATTATGTTTAAAAATTAGACGCATCCCCCGTCCGAGTTGATCAGAAATTAAACATCAAGGGTCTTTCGTTCAATTGCGTTTTGCTAATTTTATTATATTTTTTGATTAAAATAAAATAATTACAGTTAGTTGAATAAATAAAAATTGTTTGGCATGGATACTGCTATTAGAGAGATAACCAAAACCTTAACCCTTACCAAGGAGTACGTACCATGAAGAAAATCAAATCAGTCACAGCAATGTTGGCCTTGGCCGCTCTCCTCACTTCCGGTGCATATGCCGCAACCGCCAGCGAGACCACACCCGCAACCAACACGAATCAACAAACATTTAAAAACAATGTTCCGCTCATGGGGCCAGGAGGTGTGCATCTGGGGATGAATTGTGATTCTACTGGCATGACGGGAAAGCATCTGCAAGGAAAGATGGGTCACGACATGAATAGCACGATGGGTAACCATCATCGAATGTAAGCAAGAGAGCACTGCGAGGTTGCCGTGAAATCAGTTTTCACGGCAACCTCTTACTAAAAGTAAAAAGAAAGGAGTACATACCATGAAGAAAACCAAATCAGTCACAGCAATGTTGGCCTTGGCCACTCTCCTCACTTCCGGTGCATATGCCGCAACCGCCAGCGAGACCACACCCACAACCAACACGAATCAACAGACATATCTTGACCAGACTGCTACCCTCCGCGCAAATCTGGCAGCGGATCGAGCAGAGCTTCACGCTTTGGTTGCGGCAAAGAGTCAGGATACCAAACGGATCCGGACATTAAGCGAAAATATCAGCAAGGCGGAAGATGAATTGAGACTACAGGCTCGGAAAAACAATGTTCCGCTCATGGGGCCAGGAGGCATGCATCTCGGGATGAATTGTGATTCCACTGGCATGACGGGAAAGCATCTGCAAGGAAAGATGGGTCACGACATGAATAGCACGATGGGTAACCATCATCAAATGTAAGCAAGAGAGCACTGCGAGGTTGCCGTGAAATCAGCTTTCACGGCAACCCCTTTGTATTAAAAGAAAAAGAAGAGGGGGCGGTTATGTGGCATCAGGGAGCAAGTTGTTTCTCAGGGGTTGGACATTGGTTCTTTGGTCACGGAATTGTAGGTCTTGGCCTGACGCTCATCGTCTTTTTCGGTTTAGTTGTTCTTGCATACAGGCTGTTTCGCTCAAATGATACGAAACAGCCGGCAAGCCGAGATACACGAGATTCTCTTCTCATTCTGGAGCAACGGTTGGCAAAAGGAGAAATCAGTGAAGAGGAATACCGGTGTATTCGAGCCATCTTAACGGGTGAATAATCTGCCGAATCAATCACCTGTTTCCATTGACATCGCCCGCATGGCCTATCGGTTGGGTGTGTCAGGAAAATTCCCCTCTGCTCCGCATTCCATGGTGTATATAAAACAGAGGCGTAAATTCAAAGGGTGTCCCTTGCAACATCCATCGGACATGAATCGTTTTTTTGGTGTTGGCTGCCGATGGCGCCCTTTTCTCGCGGGAAAACAGCAATGGATTATGGTCCAATTATCAACGGCCATGCACAGGAGACAGAAGATGCAATTCCCTCCCGGTAAGTATTTTGTTCTGATCATCATGCTGATGACACTTTCCGCCCCCAGGATATTTGCCAAAGTTGGCCATGGCGACCTGGAAAAAGTCGCCGATGGCGTGACGATATCCCTTTCTTTTAGGGATGAGGCTGCCCATTTAGGAACCAATACGGCAATAATCTCCCTGATGGACGCCGGTCACAATGCCATAGAGAGAGCCAGGGTAACTGTTGCTGCGGAAATGTCGGGAACGATGGAAGACAGAGGCCACTCCGAGATGAAGCCCCCGGTGGTACTGCAGGCCGAACCTCAGGGTGATCATGACAAAGGCCGGTATATGGCAATGATAAACCTTTCAGACGAGGGAAAGTGGAAAATCACGGTGAAGGTCACCACTGAGGGTAAAGAAAGAAGTGCCGATTTTGCCATAGAGGTGATGCACGCCGGGCCGAACTGGAAGATACTATTTGGGTTCCTTGCTATAAATACCGTTATTATTGTTGCAGCCGCAATCAACAGGAAGAAAAAAACCCGTTCGTTGCCAAACGGATAAGGAAGTGTCGAAATGCTACATTTTAGCGAAAAACCACCCCGTGACAAAAACCTTCGCCACCCTGCCCCGAAAACCAATTTTTTACACAACAAGATCTTTGCCGGATTCATTAAGAGCAAGTGGTATCCCCAGGTATTTCAATGGCCCGTGGCAATCATCTTTGCATTTATCGTCTATGAGCTGATGTTTGGCTCCACAAAAGCCCATGATAATTTTGGCACTGCAATGACCTGGGTCTTGTGGTGGCCGTTAATCCCTATTGTTTTTGTATTTTTCGGTAGATTCTGGTGCACCGTCTGCCCCTTTGGCGCCTTGAATGACGTTGTTCAGAAATTTGTCGGAGACAATCGGCCTGTGCCGAACCTTCTAAAAAAATATGGCATTTGGATTATCGATGCCTTGTTTATTCTGATAACCTGGAGTGATCATGTTTTTGGTGTAGTCGAATCACCCAGAGGCTCGGGTTTTTTATTGCTGATGATTGTAACGGCGGTGGTCGCTTCAGGAGCACTGTGGGAGAGGAGAACCTGGTGCCGGTACCTGTGCTTCCTTGGTGGATTGTCAGGGAATTATTCAAGAGCAGGTATGCTGGATATACGGTCAACCCCTGAAAAATGCTCAAAATGCAAGGTTTCAGCCTGCTATAAAGGAGCTGTCGTCCCCGGTTGTCCCATGTTCGAATTTCCCAAAAAGATGGAGAGCGTCGCCAACTGCAATTTTTGCGGAAATTGCATAAAGAATTGTCCAAACGATTCGATTCAGATAACTCCTCGTATGCCGACGGAAGGGCTGTGGTATATCGGCAGGGCAAAACTGGAGGAATCTTTCCTGGCGGCTGTGATCATGGGCATTGTCTTTGTTCAGAACATAACTATGATTGGCATCTGGAGCGGCATACTCGAAGGGATCGAAAAATTCGCGGGAACATCTAATTATTTTGTCACGTTCACGATAGCCTTTATCGTCGCCATGGCCATTCCCATAGCAATGCTGGCTCTGGCCAGTTTTGTTGCCGGAAATTTTAAGATTAAATCAATTGCCAAAAATTTTGCCCGATACGGCTATGCAATTATACCGCTTGATATCGCAGGGCATATCGCTCACAATCTCTTTCATCTGCTGGCGGAAGGGAAAGCAATCCTCTTCACGGCAATGGGTTTGTTTGGCCTCGAATCGCATGGTGCCTCACCTGCAATCCTTGACAACACCACCATCCAGATATTGCAGTATTTTCTGATCGCTTTAGGAACTTTCGGTTCAATCTACACCGCCTACAGACTGGTGAAAAGCAACACTGATACAACGGGGAAGATTCTGCCTACATTCACTCCTTTCGCTATACTGATGATTATTTTTGGCATTATCAATATCTATTTATTTATGCAGCCGATGGCCATGAGAATGTAATGAAAATAGCCGTTTCGTTGAAATGACCGCGAGATTCAAAAATAATAATTACAAAGGAGACCCGACCATGATGAAATCATCAAAAAACGTAACGTGTTTTGTACTCATCGTTGCGGTTATCGTTGCAGCACAGGTTTTTCCTGCCCAGGCCCAAACGGTGGAAGCCGACACAACAGCCGTAGCCCAGACCGTGCGGAGCTTCCACGAGGCTCTTGCGGCAGGTGACTCGAATGCCGTTTCGCGCCTCTTGGCGCCTGACGCGATCATTCTTGAGAGCGGTGCTATTGAAACTCGAAAGGAGTACCTGTCCCACCATCTTTCAGGAGACATAGAGTTTGCGCAAGCAGTGTCAACTCGTCGAGGCGAGATTCAGGTAAAAGTGAGCGGAGATGTCGCCTGGGCGAGTTCCACCAGCGAGATTCAGGGCAACTTTCGCAAGCGCGCCATCAACTTAACTGGTGCTGAACTGATGGTGCTATCGAGAACTGCCGACGGCTGGGCTATCAGGGCGACGCACTGGTCGACGCGGACACGACCTTGAACGAGTCGTAAGGCAAACGCTTAATCGCCCACCTTCCGGGTGTCCTGTATGCTCTTTATTATCTTGAGGTTACGGGGGAGCAATCTTCTATCCCGCTAGAGCCGACTCAAGGTGAGTGGTTGATGATGTGATAGCCGAGATCGCGTTAGGGCTCGTAACCATAAGGTGTGCGGCCAGTTGTACAGCCGGCTGCCGGCTTCAGTGCCCTTCGCACCTGAGAACAACCAGATCTTGCGCCCCAGGACAAGGGGGGCGAGAGGGAACAATTAGCCCCCACTAAATAATAGATTCGCTCCTCCCATGGCCAAAATGTATAACATGAATTATTTTTAGGGTAAAAACGGGGAAGTGGTTCCGTCGCCGGGGTCATGGCAACCTGTCAGTGACAAATCCACAGCCCTAGCGATAACAGTCATTTCTAACGATCGATTATCACCCGAACAGGATTTTTTTTTGTTCCACGCAGTGCAAGTAACTGTTTGACCTTTATCCCAAATAGTTGTCCGTGATCAACTCACTGATAACATAAATTTTCTTCAAGGGGAGGCAAATCAGATGACAGGCACGAAACATCAATGCCAACGCGAAGAACATCTCCATCATCAGGGCAGAACCCCGATATTTACCGATCCAGTCTGCGGCATGAGCACCGAAGACCCGAATGCCTTTCTCCCCTACTCACTTGAGGAGGGAAAATATTATTTCTGCAGCGAACATTGCCTTGAAACATTCAAAAAAAGTCCCGAAAAATTTATTGCGGTAAAGTCGGAGCCTTCAGTTCAGGTTACGGAGGATAAGCCGATTGCCGGCAAGCAATACACTTGCCCAATGCACCCGGAAGTTGTCCAGGACGGCCCCGGTGCTTGCCCCAAATGCGGCATGGCGCTTGAATCAATGACCCCGGCGGCTCCCTCCACCCGTACCGAATACACCTGCCCTATGCATCCGGAAATTATTCAGGATGCCCCGGGTTCCTGTCCTAAATGTGGCATGGCCCTTGAACTACGTGTCATCAGTCTCGATGAGGCGGAAACGAACCCTGAGTACGATTTCATGCGCAAGCGGTTCATCGTGGCTGCTGTTCTCACCGTGCCGCTGGTGATTATTGCTATGCGAGCAATGCTGCCCGGCGGCCACGTCATTGACACCCTGGCTTCTGCCAAAACTCTTGGCTGGCTGGAGTTACTCCTGGCTACACCAGTGGTCCTGTGGGCCGGCTGGGTTTTTTATGTCCGGGCGGTGCAATCGGTGATCAATAAAAGCCTCAACATGTTCACCCTGATAGGACTGGGAGTCTCGGTCGCCTATTTCTACAGTATCACTGCTGTCCTTTTCCCCAGCATCTTCCCTGACACCATGCGCGGACACGATGGCGCTGTTGGTTTATATTTCGAAGCTGCCGCGGTTATCGTTACCTTGATTTTGCTGGGTCAGGTTATGGAGCTTAAAGCTCGCAACCAAACCGGCGCCGCAATCAAGGCACTCCTGGGGCTGGCTCCCAAGACAGCTCGGAAAATCAATAAAGACGGCAGCGAGGTTGATATACCTCTGGAACACGTCGAGGTCGGCGACATGTTCCGAATTCGGCCGGGAGAGAAGGTGCCGGTGGATGGCCTGGTGATGAACGGTGCAAGCTCGATTGACGAGTCAATGATCTCGGGAGAGCCAATTCCTGTTCAAAAACAGCAGGGCGACAAAGTGATTGGCGCCACGGTCAACACCACCGGCACACTCACCATGCGGGCCGAAAAAGTAGGACGTGACACCCTGCTCGCCCAGATCGTCGAAATGGTCGCTCTGGCTCAGCGCTCCCGGGCACCGATCCAGAAGCTGGCCGATACCGTCTCCGGATATTTCGTACCGATCGTTATTGGTATTGCCCTCGTCGCTTTCGGCATCTGGTATTACTTCGGCCCTGACCCACCCTTGGCCCATGCTGTCATCGTCGCAGTCTCGGTTTTGATCATCGCCTGCCCTTGTGCCTTGGGGTTAGCCACGCCCATGTCCATTATGGTGGCCACCGGCAAGGGCGCGACCATGGGAGTCTTATTTAAAAATGCGGAAGCCATCGAGACCATGCGCAAAATTGATACGCTGGTGGTTGATAAGACGGGTACCTTGACCCTGGGTAAGCCGAAACTGACCGATCTGGTAGCCACGAGCAACGTGAGCGAGGAAAAACTTCTGCAGCTTGCGGCCAGCCTTGAAAAGGTGAGTGAACATCCATTGGCAACGGCCATCGTCGATGGCAGCAAGGAACGAGGTGTCAGGCTCACTGAAGTCATGGATTTTACATCCCATACCGGCAAGGGTGTTTCCGGAACGGTTGAGGGGAGCAAAGTGTCGCTCGGCAACCTGAAACTGATGCAGGATTTCGGCGTGGTTACCGAGGAACTGGCAGAGCGGGCCGAAGCCATGCGCAAGGAGGGGCAGACGGTTATGTTCGTCAGCGCCGACGGTCAATTCCTCGGGCTATTGGCAGTGTCCGACCCGATCAAGGAAACCACGCCCCAGGCCATTCGGGCATTACATGATGAAGGCCTGCGGGTGGTGATGCTGACCGGCGATAATCGGGTAACCGCCGATGCGGTGGCAGCCAAATTGGGCATTGATCAGGTGGTGGCCGAAGTTCTGCCCGATGAAAAGGCGGCTGTCATAAAAAAATTTCAGGATGAAGGCTCCATGGTCGCCATGGCCGGTGACGGCATCAACGACGCGCCTGCCTTGGCCCAGGCTCAGGTCGGCATCGCCATGGGTACTGGAACCGACGTCGCCATGGAATCGGCTGGCGTTACTTTGGTCAAGGGCGACCTGAACGGCATCGTCCGAGCGAGAAAACTCTCCCGTGCCACCATGGCAAACATCAAACAAAATCTCTTTTTCGCCTTTGCTTACAACGCGCTGGGCATACCGGTGGCAGCCGGGGTGTTGTACCCATTCCTCGGCATCCTGTTGTCACCCATGATTGCGGCAGGGGCCATGAGCCTCTCCTCGGTTTCTGTCGTCGGCAATGCCTTGAGGTTACGGCGAACCAAGATCACCTGATATCAGAGATCGTTTGGCCAGGGGGGATACCCCCTTTTACTCAACAACCATTACACAAGGAGAACGAACATGAAAAAAATGATGTTGACCGCTTCCCTGATGTCGATGCTGTTCTTTGCCGGGTCTGCTTTGGCTGTGGATGAACATCACCCTGAAAAGAAGGATGCGACGGCTGCGACCCAGATGAAGGCAGACCAAATGGAAATGAGCCAGATGGACGCCCAGACAAAAAAAATGGAAGAGATGCGAAAAAAGATTGAGATGGAGAAAGACCCGGCGGCGAGAAAAGCACTCATGCAAGAGCAGATGCAGATGATGAAGGATTGTATGAAAATGATGGGAGGTCAGGGCATGATGGGCGGGAAAGGTATGATGAGCGGTGAACAGGCTATGATGGGAGAAAAAGGCATGCCTATGGATGATCGCATGGGCATGATGGAGAAAAAAATGAAGATGATGCAGGAAATGATGAACGGCATGATGATGCAACAGGAAATGAAGACGAAATAATTTCATTACCACGGCTGTACACCCGCCCCTGATCAGAAGGCCGGGGCCAATTTCTGGCCGGGGGCGATTTTTACGCTGGTTGCACAATCTGCTGAAAACAAAAAATGAGTTCTTTTAGCGTTAAGGAATGGAGGTGACTATCAGTATTTCTGGTGACGAATGAGGCGGTCAGTGGAACCTTTACCGAGAGGCGCGACCATGGCAAACAAAGAGTTTTTATCGAGTTTCCTGAGGATTGTTTCAGGTCATCGCTTGGCTTTCCTGGCCTTTGTTGCGGCAGGCGGCTATTTTCTCTGGACAGAGCATCAGGCGCACCTCCTGGCAGCTCTGCCGTACTTGATTTTGCTGTTGTGCCCGTTGATGCATGTTTTCATGCACCATGGCCACTCCGGCCATCATCAAAACGATAATGGGCGTCAGCATGAAATTCCGCCGTCAAAGGAGGAATAAAGTATGAACGAGACAGCCCCTGCATACGGATTATGGTCCCTGGTCATCATCAACTCGGCTATCTTTATCTTCTTCGCCTTCAGTTTCATCAAGCCGAAAACCAAGCTTGATTGGCGCTCGCTGGGTGCTTTTTCCGCCTTTATTATTGCTCTCTTTGTCGAGATGTACGGGTTTCCCCTGACCATCTACTTTCTCTCCGGCTGGCTACAATCCAAGTTTCCTCAATCCGATATCTTCGCCCATGGCGGCGGGCACCTTTGGTATACCCTGTTCGACTTGAAGGGGGATCCACATACCAACCCCATCCATCTGCTGAGCAATGTCATGATTTTCGCGGGGTTTTACCTCACGTATCGGGCCTGGCTGGTTTTACACGCAGCACAGCGAGAAGGAAAACTTGCCACCACCGGCCCCTACAGCTTAGTGCGTCACCCACAGTATGACGGTTTTATTCTGGTCATGCTCGGCTTCTTGCTCATGTGGCCGACCTTGCTGACCCTGTTGATGTTTCCGATATTGCTGGTCGTTTATATCAGGCTGGCCAGACAGGAGGAAAAGCTGGTTCGCCAGGAGTTCGGCAGCGCGTATGACAAATATGCGAAGGACGTGCCGGCCTTTCTGCCGAGTTGGAAAAAAAGAAAGGCAACACCGCCTGAACAGGACTCATTGTAGAAATGGGGGAACAGGAAATCAATTTTCACCATCCGAGGATGCCATGAAACCCAATAGTGTTGCGAGGTGGTTTATAGTATTTCTTGCTTTCTTTGTGTTCCTGCTTACGGCAAATCCATTCTCCCTGTCGATCATCCGGGCGCAATCCCTTCAGGAGTCAGTGAGCGCTACTCAGCAATCAGCCGGATTTGCCCCTCCTGATTTCTCGTATTTCTCAGTATTTGACCAATACCAAAGGTATCAGGAGGAGGCGGTCGCCTCTTGGCCGGAAGCCAACGTTACCGTCGGCCAAATTGGCGGGTGGCGTTTCTACGCGGAAGAGGCATCGCAAATGGATACCCTGGAGCAGCCCCTGACCTCCCCCCTTCCTGATGACTCGGACAAACACACGGGTCACGGGGGCAAACCATGAATCCTAGCCGCCTGTTTGCAAACAAGATTATCCCTGCCTGTCTGCTCTTGACGTTATTTTTATCCGGCTGCGCCAGGGTTAATTTTGAGGATTCCCTTGCCAAAACCAATCAAGCGGCATCCGCCTTCACCGAAGGACATCTGTCCCTGGCCCAAACGGACGAGCAACGCGCTGCCATGGCAAAGACAGCGGAAGAACTGCTTGCCCAACCCTTGAGCCCAAAAGACGCGGTTCATCTCGCCCTTATCAATAGTCCGGCTCTGCAAGCCCTGCTGGCGCAGAATTGGTCGGATGCTGCTCATGCGGCACAAACCGGGCGAATTGCCAATCCGCTCTTTATTTTTGAGCGGACGAGCCTAGCCGACGAAGTCGAGTTTGAGCGATTGATAGCGTTTGGCCTGCTCGACATATTGACCTTGCCGCTCCGTTATACTGCGGCTCAACGCCGTATTGAGCAGTCTCAGGTACGTCTCACTATCGAAGTGGTGGATCAGATCACTCGGGTGCGACAGGCTTGGGTGAAAGCGGTCGCTGGGCAGCAAAACCTGAACTATGCCAAACAGGTGAATGAGGTCGGCGAGATCAGTGCCGAGATCGCGCGCCGCATGCAGAAGGTCGGCAACTTCAACAGACTGCAACGGGCACGCCAACAGGCATTCTATGCCGATGCG
>JAQUEZ010000545.1 GCA_028684915.1 Desulfobulbus sp. | reverse complement strand
AATCGGCCTGAAAGCGGCCGAAAAGCGTACTGATAAGGACGGCAAGGAGTTCGACTTCGAATACCTGTGGCCATCAAGGACGGCCAGCCGGTGGCCTTTGATCCCAATGATGAGAAGGAGGCGATCACCGGCGAGCTGTTCGTCGATACCGTGCTCAAGGATGCCGAGGGCAAGGAAATCAAGGTCAAGAGCAGCCTGCAACTGATGCTGGAGACCGCCAAGGAGAAGACCATCGCCGAATACGCAGCCCTCTGCGGCAGCGATGCGGCCACCATCGAGGCGGTGGCCAAGGAATTCACCAGCCACGGCAAGAAGGCCTGTGTCGATGTTCATCGCGGCCCGGCCCAGCACACCAACGGTTTCTATAACATCGCTTCCTTTATGAACCTCAACCTGCTGATCGGCAATTTTGATTGGAAGGGTGGGATGATCGCCGCCTCGACCTTCAATGTTGACGGCACTTCCACCAGCACCGACAAGCAACCGTTCAACTTCAAGAAGATCGGTCCCAGGGGGGTGAAGCCCTTCGGCACCTCGATCATCCGCCACGACATCAAGTACGAGGAATCCACCCTGTTCAAGGGCAAGGAGTCCTATCCGGCCAAGCGTAACTGGTGGCCGATCTCCTCGGATGTCTACGAGGAAATCTTACCCTCGATTGCCGACGGCTACCCCTACCAGGCCAAGGTGGTCTTCTCCTATATGGGTGCGCCCACCTATTCGCTGCCGGCCGGACAGACACAAATTGCCGCTTTGGTCGACCTGGAGAAACTGCCGCTCTATATCGCCAGTGATATCGTCATCGGGCCGACCTCAATGTATGCTGACTACATCATCCCTGACCTCCACTATTTGGAACGCTGGGAATTCCAGGGGTCCCACCCCAACATGCCGGTTCGCATCCAGCCGGTGCGCCAGCCGGTGATCGCCTCGCCCAACGAGGTGGTGACGGTGTTCGGCCAGGAGCAGCCAATCTCCTACGAGACCTTCTGGCTCGCCTTGGCGGAAAAGCTCGGCTTCAAGGGCTTTGGCACGAACGGCTTTGGCGAGGGCCAGGATTTTACCCGGCCGGATGACTTCTATATCCGCATGGTGGCCAATATCGCTCTGGACCGCAAGGAACCGGTGGCCGATGCCAGCCAGGAGGAGATCGATCTGTTCCTCAAGTCACGCCGCCATCTGCCCAAGAATGTCTTTGATGCTGAGCGCTGGCAGAAAATCACCGGTCCTGCCTGGCCCAAGGTGGTCACCGTGCTCAATCGGGGCGGCCGTTTCGACAGCCAGGGTGCCACCTACAAGGGTGAGCAGGTGGCAAATAAGTACGGTAAATATATCAACCTCTATCAAGAGAAAACGGCAGGCTGCAAGGATGCCTTTACAGGCAAATCCTATTATGGCCTTGCTCGCTATGTGCCGGTAGCTGATGCCTTGGGTAATGAGCCAATCAAGCTCAGCGATGGTTATCCCTTGCACCTCATTACCCAAAAGGATGTCCGCGCTACGAAAGCCCGGACTATCACTATGCCCTACTTGACCGACATCCAGCCAGAGAATGCCATTATTCTCCACACCAGTGACGCCAAAAAGTTGGGGGTTAAAAATGGTGATAAAGTGAAAGTGGTATCAGCTACTAACCCTGAAGGAGTGTGGGATCTAAAGAACGGCACGAAGAAACCGATGATCGGTAAAGTACAAGTTACGGAAACCATCCGTCCTGGGGTGGTCACCTTCACTTTGGGTCATGGTCATTGGGCGTTGGGAGCCGAGGATGTCACGATTGACGGTAAGGTAGTGAAGGGTGACAAGCGCCGGGCAACAGGCGTCCATGCCAACGCCGCCATGTGGGTCGATCCGCATCTGAAGAATACCTGCATGATCGACAAGGTCGGCGGCAGCGTGTCGTTCTATGACACCAAGGTGAAGCTGATTAAAGTCTGATTATTTTTCAACCATCCAAGAAACAAACGGGCTGCCTTCGGGTGGCCCGTCACTTTTCGGGCCTTGTCTCGAACGCTTATGTGCCGGTGTTCCAATCAAGAAAGCTTACTTTTCCCTGATCAGATCCTAACCCCATCCTCATTCGCGCGGAGTTTATTGCTGAAAGAAATTGACGCATCCGCCCAGGCGGATTAAGTAATCAGAAAATCTTCGACACTGCCATGCTGGCGGCTACTTCTGATCAATGTTTTGAATAAAGGATGTGTCATGTCTCTACAACCCAAACAGCTCGGTTTTTTGGATCGCTTTCTTACCCTATGGATTTTTCTCGCCATGTTTGTCGGCGTCATGCTTGGCTACACCGTTCCTGGTGTGCAGCATGTGATCAACGCCTTCCAAGTGGGGACTACCAACATTCCCATTGCCATTGGCCTGATCATGATGATGTATCCGCCCTTGGCCAAGGTCAAATACGAGCAATTGGGCCAGGTCTTCCGCAATGGTCGGGTGCTGCTGCTTTCCCTAGTGCAGAATTGGGTGATCGGGCCGGTGTTGATGTTTCTGCTGGCCATTGCCCTGCTTTCCGGTCAGCAGCACTATATGGTCGGCCTGATCCTCATCGGCCTGGCCCGCTGCA
>JAQUEZ010000035.1 GCA_028684915.1 Desulfobulbus sp. | reverse complement strand
TCATAAACGGGAGACGCCTTCCTGGGCATAGTCGGGATAGAGCAGTGACTTGACAAAGGATATCCCATCAAGCAACTCCAGGGTCGGGCGGGAGACCATCTCCTCGGAAACGAGGAAGACCTGGCCTTCGCGGACCGCCTTAATGACCGAAAATCCCGGCTCACGAAGGATATCCTCCACACTGACCGGATTCATCCGGCCGCTCTGAGCAAGGTACAAATCGATTTTGTCGGCCTTGGCCAGAATCCGTTCCTTGCCGTAGGCGGCAATGTTGGTGGCGCGCATACGCTCGGCATCTTGGGCCACATTCACCCCGCCCGCCGATTCGAGGACAAACATGGCCATGGAGGTGGAGGCAAAGGTCTTCATCTGTTGGTGCATGGCCTCGAAATAGACCCGCTTACGATTTTCCTTGGGAATGAGGCGAAGCGAATTGGTGATGGAAGCCAGGCGTTTGCTAAAGGTGGCGATCATCGCTTCGGCCTGTTGTTCGTGGCCGGTGAGTTTGCCTAGGTCTTGCCAGTATTGGAACAACTCGGAGGCCTCGGTGGGTTGGAGCGAGACCACGCGGACGTTATTTTTTTCAAGGATACGGACCAGGTTGGGATAACCGCGGCTGATCATCGGCCGAATCAGCACCAGATCGGGTTTGAGCGCCAACAGCCGTTCGGGATCGTCTTGAAAGCGGACCTTGGGACTGCCCGCAAGCTGGTTATCACTGGGGCTACAACCGACGATCTCTTTGGAGAGGCCGAGTTCGATCAGGTTGGTGGTATGGGCCGGATAGAGCGATATGATGCGCTGGAACGGTTTGTTGAAAACGATGGTCCGGTTTTCGCTGTCGGTGAGAGAGGCGGCCGCGGCCAAGGTTGCCAGAAGAAGAACCAGGCAGAAGGCAGAAAAAAGTGTCGAAATACGCATGGACATTGATCGGGATTAAGGGTTGAGCGGCAGGCGAAAGCTCACCTGGCGGCAGTTGGTAAAGGGATTGGGGCGGACCTCGGCTTCAACGCCGTAGACGGCCGCGATGTTTTCCGGCGTTAGGACCTCTTCGGTTGGCCCTTGGCAGACGATCTCCCCTTTTTTGAGAAAGATCAGCCGGTCGCAGAAAAAAGAGGCCAGGTTGAGGTCATGCATCACCGCCACCACCTGCAGGCCCTGCTGTTCGAAACGGTTGCGGATCAGATGGAGGATTTCCAGGCTGTGATGGATGTCGAGGTTGGAGGTGGCCTCATCCAGCAGCAGTACCTGCGGCTTCTGGGCAATGGCCCGGGCTACGGCAACGCGCTGCTTCTCACCGCCGGAGAGGCGGGTCACCGAGCGCTTGGCCAGGTGGGCGATGCCGGTGATTTCCAGGGCGTCGTCGATCAGGGCCTGCTCTGCCGCGCTGGGGGCGGCAAAGCGGTGCAGGTGTGGATGCAGTCCCATTTCCACCACCTCGCGCACCGAATAGCCGAAACGGACCATGAAATCCTGAGGCACCAGAGCCAAAAGTCGGGCCAGTTGTTTTTTGGGCCAGGAGTCAATGGGCCGGCCCAAAAAATCGATGGTACCGGCATGCGGCTGGAGCAGTCCGCCCATGAGGTCGAGCAGGGTGGTCTTGCCGCTGCCGTTGGGCCCGAGGATGCCGTAACAGCAGCCCCGGTGGAGGTCCAGATTGATCTCGCGTAGGACCGGGGTGCCGTTATAACCAAAACGGACGCCCTTAAGTCGCCAGAGGAGATCCTCGTGTTCAGAAATCGCTCTTGCCATCCTGTTGTCGTCTTTTGAAGAGGATACAGAAAAAAGGCCCGCCTAGAAGAGCCGTCAATACACCGATAGGCACCTCCACTGGCAGGATTGCCCGGGTGATGGTGTCGGCGATCAGGAGCAGCAGGCCGCCTGTGAAAAAAGAAAGCGGAATCAAAAGCCGGTTGTCCGGGCCGACCATGTGGCGCAGCATGTGGGGCACGATCAGGCCGACAAAGCCGATGATTCCGGAAACCGAAACCGCCAGCGCGGTCATCAGGGTGCTGATGGTGAGCAGGATGGTGCGGAGGCGAATGGTGTTGATCCCCAGGGAAGTGGCGGCGCGGTCGCCGGTGGCCATGATGTTGAGATCACGACTGTAGTAGACTGCAACCAGTGTGCCGATCAGGGCTATGGGCACCAACAGGGCGATGCTGTGCCAGGACGCGCCGGCAAGGCTGCCCATGAGCCAGAAGATGATCAGGCCGACCTGCTCATCGGCAAGGAATTTGAGAAAACCGATCGCTGCGGAAAGGATGGCGGAGACAATCACTCCGGCCAGAATGAGGCTGGTGGAGGAGAGGCTCCGATCACCGGCCGCCAGGTAAAGCACCACCGCCAGGGTGGTCACTCCGCCGAAAAAGGCAAAGATAGGAATCGAGGCGCCAGCCGGCAGGCTGAGGCCGAAGATCTGGAGCACGATCACCAGCGAAGCGCCAAAAGCAGCCCCGGTGGAGATCCCCAGGGTGTACGAGTCGGCCAAGGGGTTAAGGAGAATGGCCTGGAACACCGCGCCGCTCACACCCAGCAATCCACCCACCAGCACCGAACAGAGAATGCGGGGCATGCGCACATCGGCAACCACGGTGGCGGCCACCGGGTCCAGGTTTGCCGGATGGCTCTGGCCGATTATTTTGGCCCAGACAATAGTAAAGACATCGGGGATCGAAACCTGGAGAAAGCCCAGAGTCGCCGAGAGGGCAATGGTAAATACCAGGGTCGCGACCAGAGGAGCAAAGAGCATGGTGCGGCGGGCCATAGACATCAGCGCAGCTCCATTCCGGCATCTGCAGCCGCTTCCGTCACATGACGAACAAAGATTGGAGCGACCTGGGGGCCGAGGCCCTTCACCTCGGCCAGGACCTCAAAGCCTTTGTCTTTCAGGATCGATTGCCAGGAGTCATCCTTTGTGCCGACCAGATCGTTGATCGCGTGATCACCGGCAACGATGAGAAAGGGCTTGAGCATGACTCGATTGACCCGGTGTTGGCGCAAGCTCTGCACGACTTCATCCAGAGTGGGAAAGCCTTCCACTGTGCCGATCAGGGTCAGCACATCGGGATACAGTTCCCGCATGCGCATGGCAAATTCAAGGTAGAGTCCACCGGAGGGAAAGTAGTGGTTGCCGTGGCCCATATACACCAGGGCCGCATTGTTTTGGCGGGCTAATTCGGCATCCGTGGCCAGGGCCTCGGCAGTGATGCGGATGTCGTCGGCATAGGGATGCTTAGGGCTGTAGGTGCCGAGCAGAGGGCGTCCCAGGGCGATGATCTGAAACGGCTGCCAGCGCGGTTTCATAGTCCGGATCGAACTCAGGGCGCGCACATAGGCGGCGAGATCGTGGAATTCTTCGGCAGGGGCGATATGGGTCGGTTGGACCACCTGCCGGACATAGCCTCGGTCCTGGAGATTGGCGATGGTGGCGAGAATGCCCTGGACATGTAGGATCTCTTGGGGAATTTCAGGATGTTGAGCGAGATAGACCGAATCAGCGGCTCGTTGATGCCAGATGCGACGGATCTGGTTGGAGGTGAAGGCAATGCTGACCCGTGTCTGTGGATAGGCCTTCTTGACCGCAGTGTGAATGGCGAGCAGATCCTGCAGGGCCGATTCCACCGTGGTCCCGAACATGGCCAAAACTATTGCCTCGCTCTGTTGCACCTGCACTCCTCCGGTAGTCGAAATACAGCACCGAGCGGTGGGGGCCGACAGCCCCTCCGCATCCCCTGTAGCCCGAAAACAAAAAAATCCCGGACCATGTTGCATGATCCAGGATGTCCCTTGTTTACCACTGGAGTCGTTGCCCGGTCGAGTTGCCTTCTGGACAGGGCTTGTGTTCAGGCAGGTCTTCTGACTCCCGGTTCAGCCTCCTTCCGCGCCTTCCCGTTTACACAGTGGCATGATGCGAAATTTGTCCCCGGTTACAGCGGTGGGCCCGTTCCGGCTTTGTACCGGATTCCCTTTTCATCCGTGATCAACGGACACCTGAACGATAGTGCGGCCAATGGTACCTGCCGTGCCCGGTGAAGTCAAGTCGTGAATTATTGATAGATTTGTAAAAAACAAAAAATACAAGGTTGATGGACTCGTGAAAAGTTCATCACTCATCTCAGAGATGGCTAGGTAAAAACAGAGATATACAAGAAGCAGTGTTTTTTCCGGCTCGCAGGCACGAATAGGATAATGCCGAAGTCCTGAAAAAACAGTGACTGTTGGGCGAGAACGCATAGGGGGAGAAGGTCCTGCCAGCGGGGAAAACGATGCAGGGGAACCCCCCCGGATGTCCGTTTAGAGGCATCCGGGGGGAATGCTTTAGGCTGCTTCGAACTTGATCAGGACCTGATCGGCTTCCACGGCCTGGCCCTTTTCAACCTTGATTTCACTGATCACCCCGTCGATCGGTGAGCCGACACCGCTCTCCATCTTCATCGACTCGAGGATGACCAGGTTCTGGCCGCGGAAGACGCGTTCACCCTTCTGGGCAAGAACGTCAACCACCAGGCCCGGCATCGGACAGAGTAGAATGTTGTTGGGTACACTGTTGGCCTTTTCAGGCATATAGCTCATTAAGGCCCACTCTTTGGGGGTGTAGACCTCAAACTGCCGCGACATGCCGTTAAAGGAGACGAACATGAAGGAATTGTCGAATTGGATCCGGAACCGGTAGTCCTGTCCGTTAATGGTCAGTTTGAGGCGGCGGCGGAAAAATTCGAAAAAGGGAATCTCCACCTGGTAGAGGTTGCCATCGACGCGAATAGTACAGGTTTGGCCGGAAATCGGTGGGTTTTCCAGGGCAACGTTGAAGAGATCGTCTTCACAGCGGACCATATACTGGGGAAAACGTCCCATCTTTCGTTCGCCACCGATGTTGGAAACCATGTGACGCATTGACTCGCGCACCGCCACTTCCCGGGTGTGATAGATCAGGGTGGCGACCAGGGCTGCCAGGCGGAGATAATGCACCGCGGGCGAGCGTTTGGACTGACCGCCTTCGAAATGCTGCTCAATGAAGCTGGTGGAAAGATTGCCCTCGGCGAATTCGGGCAGGCAGAGCACGCTGGTGGCAAAGTCGATATTGGTGGAGACGCCCTCGATGTGATAGCCGTTGAGGGCCTCGATCAAACTGCGGCGGGCATCCTCTCGGGTCTTACCGTGGCAGATGACCTTAGCCAGCATGGAATCGTAGTAGACATCGACCTTGCCGCCGATGTTGACCCCGGAATCGACCCGAATACCGGCACCGCGCGGCGCCGCATAGCGGGTAATCATGCCGGTGGAGGGGATGAAGCCCCGGCTCGGATCTTCGGCGCAGACGCGGGCTTCGATGGCCCAGCCGTTGAAGCGAACCCCTTTTTGGTCAAAGGGCAGCATCTCGCCGCTGGCAATGCGCAGCTGCCATTCCACCAGATCCAGGCCGGTGACCATCTCGGTAACCGGATGCTCGACCTGGAGGCGGGTATTCATCTCGAGGAAGAAAAAATTCTGGTGGGAGTCAAGGACGAATTCCACGGTGCCCGCGTTGACGTAGTTGGCTTTGAGGGCCAAATCACAGGCTGCCTTGCCCATGCGCTCGCGCAACTCGGGGGAGACCGCTGGGGATGGCGATTCCTCGATCACCTTTTGGTAGCGACGCTGGATGGAGCATTCGCGCTCACCCAGGTGGACCACATTGCCGTGGTTGTCCGCCAGTACTTGGATCTCGATGTGGCGGGGTTGCTCGATATAGCGCTCGACAAAGACGCGGGTATCGTTGAAGGCTTTCTGGGTCTCCTTACGGCTGGCTACCAGGGCATCCTTCATCTCTTCGGGCTTGCGGACGATGCGCATGCCCTTGCCGCCACCACCGGCTGCCGGTTTGAGCAGGATCGGGTAGCCGATCTCCTCAGCAATGGCAATAGCTTCTTTTTCGTCCTTGATCGCCTCGATATGGCCGGGAATAACCGGAACTCCGGCATTCTTGGCCAACTCTTTGGAGGTGATCTTGTCGCCCATGATATCAATGGCTTCAACCGACGGACCGATCAGCACCAGGCCCGCATCTTTGATCGCCTGGGCAAAGTCGGCTTTTTCCGAGAGAAAACCGTAACCGGGATGAATGGCTTGGGCCCCGGTCTGCTTGGCGGCATGGATGATCTTGTTGATATCAAGATAAGACTTCTGCGACTGTGACTCGCCGATATGAACCGCCTCGTCAGCCAGGTGCCGGTGGAGGCTACGGCTGTCGGCATCGGAGTAGACTGCAACGGTGTTGATGCCCATGCGGTTGCAGGTCCGGATGATACGAATGGCAATTTCGCCGCGGTTGGCGATCAGAATTTTATCAAACATAACCTACCTCACAGGGGAATATTTCCGTGTTTACGATCCGGGCCTTTGGTCTTTTTGCTGTCAAGCATCTGCAGGGTTCGGATAAGATGCGAGCGCGTATCCCGGGGGAAGATAACGTCGTCGATATAGCCCCGTTGTGCCGCCAGGAAGGGATTGGCAAAGGTCTTACGATACTCCTCCATTTTTTCGTTGAGCACGACATCCGGATTTTCGGCGGCGGCGATTTCCTTGCGATGGATAACCTCAGCTGCACCCTTGGGGCCCATAACTGCGATTTCAGCGGTGGGCCAGGCATAGTTGACGTCGCAGTGGATATGCTTGGAGTTCATAACCAGGTACGCGCCACCATAGGCCTTACGAATGATAACGGAAATACGCGGCACCGTTGCCTCGGTAAAGGCGTAAAGCAGTTTAGCGCCGTGGCGGATGATGCCACCGTGCTCCTGATCCGGTCCGGGCATGAAGCCGGGCACGTCGACCAGGGAGATGAGCGGGATATTAAAGGCATCGCAGAAACGGACAAAACGGCCGGCTTTAAACGAGGCGTCATTATCGAGAACACCGGCGAGCACCGCCGGTTGGTTGGCGACCAGGCCCACAGTCTGGCCTCCGAGCCGCCCGAAACCGCAGATGATGTTGCGGGCAAATCGGGCATGAACCTCCATGAACTCCGCCCCATCGAGGATGGAGTGGATCAAAACGTTCATGTCGTAGGTCTGGTTGGAGTTGCTCGGAATGAGGAAGTCCAACGCCGGATCGGTGCGGTCGGGGGCATCGCTGAGATCGAGAATGGGTGAGTGCAGCTTGTTGTTGGAGGGCAGGTAGCTGATCAGCCGCCGAACCTCGCGCAGGGCAAGCACATCGTTGTGGACCGTAAAGTGGGCAACACCACTTTTGGTGGAATGGACACTGGCTCCCCCCAAATCTTCGGAGGTGATGTCCTGATGGGTAACGGTCTTGACCACGCTAGGGCCGGTGACGAACATGTAGGAGGAATCCTCAACCATGAACACGAAGTCGGTGATCGAGGGGCTATACACCGCACCACCGGCACAGGGACCCATGACACAGGATATCTGCGGAACCACGCCACTGGCCCGGACGTTGCGGTGGAAGATTTCGCCGTACGCAGCCAGGGCATCTACGCCTTCCTGGATCCGGGCGCCACCGGAGTCGTTGAGGCCGATGATCGGCGCCCCGACCTTTACCGCCAGGTCCATGACCTTACAGATCTTCTGGGCATGAGCCTCACCAAGCGAACCGCCGAGAACAGTGAAATCCTGGCTGAAAACAAAGACCTCGCGCCCATCGATGGAGCCGTGACCGGTAATGACACCGTCGCCAAGAAAACTTTTTTCTCCTCCCAGGCTGGAGCCTCGGCCAATTTTAAGCACGTCGAACTCTTCAAAGGTGCCGTCGTCGAGTAACAGATCGAGTCGTTCCCGGGCGGTCAGCTTGCCCTTGCGGTGCTGTGCCTCCAATTGCTGTTCACCGCCAGCGGAAACGGATTCCGCCCGCAGCCGTTCAAGAGTTTCCAAGGTTGCCTGGTATTGCGTATCCATATGATCCCATTACCTCGTGGCGGAATCATCCCGCACCCCAGAAAAGAGGTTGGTCAGATTCACTGTTATTTGTCTTAAGTCCGTCGACCTTTGGCCCGGCAGATAGTGTCGGTGGTCGATGTCCCCGGATGGAGTGCCGCTTCTACTGCGCTGCAATGCAAAAGAGCGGTGAAGGAAACGGGCTCTGAGTTACTCATGGCTGAGTTGGGGGGCCCGATGATCACAAGCGAACTAATTTATCATAAGGAGAGGGAATTCGTCTCTAAAAAAATAGAGGCTAACAGGAATGGTTCCCGTTAGCCTCTTGTTTACTCCCACAAACTGGTTCTTTGAGGGCGGTCAGCCCATGAGAAAGCTCCAGAGAATACCGGCGCAGACCGCGGAACCGATAACACCCGAGGAGTTACAAGCCATGGCATGCATCAACAGATAGTTGGTGGGGTCGGCTTTGAGACCCATCATGTGGACTTCGCGTGCAGAACCGGGCACGGCGGAGACGCCAGCCGCACCCAGGAGCGGGTTGATCTTCTCTTTGAGAAAGAGATTCATGAACTTAGCAAAGAGCAGGCCGGAGGCAGTAGCGATACTAAAGGCAATGGCACCTAGAGCAAAAATACCAACGGATTTGGGATTCAGGAAGACATCGCCTTGTGTCGAGGCACCGACCGTCAGGCCGACCAGAATGGTGGCGGTATCAATGATGGCTGTCCGTGCAGTATTGGCCAGGCGATCAACCACACCACTTTCCTTCATGATGTTGCCGAAAAAGAAGGGGCCGAGCAGGGGAATCGAGGCCGGTGCGAGGAAGGTGCAGAGGATCATGCCCACTACCGGGAAGATAATCAGTTCTTTTTTGGAGACCTCACGTATATCCGGCATGCGGATCCGCATCTCTTTTTTGCTGATCAGGAGTTTCATGATCGGCGGCTGGATGATCGGAATCAGGGCCATGTAGGAGTAGGCGGCAATAGCCACCGGGCCGATGAGATGCGGGGCCAGTTTCGCGGTCAGGAAGATCGAGGTCGGGCCGTCGGCACCGCCGATAATACCGATCGAGGAAGCCTCATGCGGCGTAAAGCCAAGGGCCAGGGCGCTGAGATAGGTGAAAAAGATACCCATCTGCGCGGCAGCGCCGAGCAGCATCAGTTTTGGGTTGGCCAGAAGCGAGGAAAAATCGGTCATCGCTCCCAGGCCGAGAAAGATGATTGAGGGATAGACACCGCTGGTGACGCCGAAATAGAGATAATGGAGAACGCTGTTCGCCTCGTAGATCCCTATGCCGAATCCCTTGAAAAAGGGGATGTTACCGAGGATAACGCCAAAGCCGATGGGCAGGAGCAACAGGGGCTCATATTTTTTGGCGATGGCGAGGTACACCAGAAATATACCGATCACCATCATGATCAGGTTGCGGTAGTCGGCGAGGCCGAAACCAGTGTTATTTAAAAATTGAAGGAAAAGATCCATATTGAGTACCCCCTTTCTCTGTGTGCAGGTCAGATTTAAGCGATGTAACGGAATATACCGTCACCCAACGGGTGCAGTTTGCCGGATTCGATCATGCAACGAATAGATATATGGGGATGGGGAAGATGGTATTTTTTGGCTAGTATATAGAGATCGGCCAAATCGAAGTCGGGATCCAGTTCTTCGATCAGGGGTTGGAAACGGGTGATGGTGAGAGTGAGATCGGTAGGACACTCGGGAGGCGGTGGAATGACGGGTTTGTCTTCCGGTGTGACCTCGACTTTAATTTTGGGCGGCCTATCAAGTAAGGCAACCAGTTTGTGCAATTGGGAGATGATAAAAGCGAGCGTTGCCAGCCCACTAAAAACGATACAGGCTCCGGTCGCGGCAGCGACCCAGCCGTTTTGTTGTGAAATCGCTTCGAACCCAACCAATTGAAACCTCCTTCTGCCAAATAATTTATTATGAAGCCCAACAGAACGTTGGGAAATGAGACCACTGACGAGAATTCAGCACCCTCTACTTACACAAATCTCAGCTAAAGTCAAATTGTTAGTGTAATGAGATCTTGGACATGCAGGGTGCTCTCCTCGCTGAAGGCATGGGTTTGGTGACGATTGTGCAGGGAAATATTGCCAAGAGATCCCTCCCTTGGTGGAAGAAGAAGTCGGCGTTGGGAATCCTACTTCACCGTCATGATGGTGGGGATAAAAATGAAATACTCACTCCTCGAATTAACATGGTAAACTGAGGTATAAATGTGGTACAGAAAGCCACTGCAAAGATAGCTTGACCACACAAGGAGCGCTGAGCCGAGCAATGGTCGGCACGTGCAGTAAAGAGAGCCTGAGGAAAACCAGTTATCCATCCGTTTGAGTAAAGGAGACGATGCATGCAACTGTTCGCCCGCGACATCATGACGAAAAACTATGACACCATCTACATGGATGCCCCTGTAGAACAGGCGATTAAGAAAATTCTCAGTGCTAAAGTGCGACCGACCGGCCACAAAACAGTCAGCCTGATGGTGGTTGATTATGATAACGGCCTGGTAGGAACAATCAGCATGTACTACATCCTTTACCACCTGCGTCCTTCCTACCTGAATTACGGTATCGACGGCAGCGAGCTGAACTGGACCGGTGATCTTGATGATTTTGTAGCCGAGATTAAGCACAAGAAAGTGGTGCACATCATGAACGACAATTTGATGAGTGTGTCACCGGATGAGCCGTTGATGTCGGTTTTGGATCGTCTGATTAAAAATAATCTGCGTCGTATCTCGGTGGTCGATAATGGCCGACTGGTTGGCGTGATCTATATGTCGGATATTTTTTATCATCTATTCGCGGAATGAGCGACAAAAAAGCCGGAGACCATACGGCCGCCGGCTTTGAACGCGATCTGGTACCGCTTAAAAATTGAATACTTTGGCCTCGGCAGCCATGTCAATCAGATGGGGGCCACCGTCGAGTGCCATGTTGGTGTGAAATTTGGCCTCGTCGAGCTGGCGATTTTTTGCGCATGGGGTGCAGATGCCTACCTGCACCTCGTTTTCCACCAGGTAAGGCAGGTAATCGTTGACGCAGTCGCCGGTCACGGTTTTCTCGCTGCCGTCCTTGTCTTTCATAGCCCAATCAACCCCGCTGTCGATGAAGAAGAGATTGACCTTGTGCCCCTTGGTGTGGGCAATCTTGGCGAACTGAAAACAGCGTGTCGCTTTTTCGAAATTATTGTCCCGTAGCACAAAAAGAAAATTTGCCATACTGACCTCCTTCTGGATATTCAAAGAATCGACCTGGGCGGGCCGGAATCACCGTGTCCGTCCTCGTTATTTTTCGCGGATGGATCCGCGTACAACGGCTGATCAGTACCAAGAATGACGGGGGGCGGCAATGAGAAAAAATGGAAGAAGAACAGAGTGATGGAAGCTAAAGACCACATCGAAGGACTGCCGCGATTTCTGGATCCACATCTTTCTCCGCCCCGATGGCTGCGTAATCCTCATCTGCAAACCCTGTGGCCTAAATTTTTCCGCAGGCGTCCGCAACTGGACCTCAAGCAGGAGCGGCTGGAACTCAGTGACGGCGATTTTATCGACTTGGCCTGGGTACGGAACGCAGAGGGACCGATTGTGCTCATGCTCCACGGCCTGGAGGGCAATCTTCGCTCCCACTATGCCTTGCCGATACTCTCCACTTTGGCACATGCCGGATTTCAGCCGGTGTTCATGTATCTGCGCGGCTGCAGCGGCGAGCCCAACCGGTTGCCCCGCACCTATCATTCCGGAGCAGTGGAAGACCTGGGCGAAGTCCTGACCCAACTGCAGGAGAGCGGGCGTTCGGTGGCTGCGGCCATCGGCTTCTCCCTGGGCGGCAATCTGTTGCTGCGTTACCTGGGAATCAGCGGCAAGGAGTCCTTACTGCAGACGGCGATGGCGGTTTCGGTGCCCTTTGTACTTGGCGATGCGGCCAGGCGTTTGGAGGAGGGCCCCTCCCGGATCTACCAGCGCTACCTGATGAACCGATTGAAACGTTCCTATATCCGCAAATTTGCTGACATGCCCTCGCCGATTCAGGTCGATTTTGATCAAATCCATACCCTTCGGCAGTATGATCAGCAGATCACCGCACCGCTCAACGGTTTTGCCGGAGCGGACGACTACTACAACCGCTGCAGTTCCATCCATTATCTATCGCGGATCACCGTGCCCACCCTCATCCTTCATAGCCAGGATGATCCCTTCATGTATCCACATAACATACCTAGGCCGGATCAGGTCGGCCCCGGCGTTCATTTGGCGATTCAGCCTCACGGCGGGCATGTCGGCTTTGTCGAGGGTGGTTTGCCCTGGGCAGGCGAATGCCTGATCGACCGCCTGGCACCCACCTTTTTCCGCGAGCATCTGCAGACAATATAAACTCATTCAGTGGGGCTGGTCTGGCGGACCATTTCCACTGCCGCCAGGGCATCATCCGGGTCGAAAATCTCGAAACAAACCAAGATTTCTTCGCCCAGCAGCGGCCGTGCCAACTTCAAAGTGTTCGGGTCCAGGGGCAGATGGTCAAGCTGTCCATCGGTACCGGAGAGGTGCAGTTCGACAATGTGCGGGTAATAGTGGGCCGGCAGCGGTTGGCCGAGCAGGCTGTGGGTGAGATCAAAGGTATAGCGGGGATGAAACTCCACCCGGTTAGTGAGGTTTTCCATGGCCGTAAGCTTCGGCCAATCCAATTCGCGCCAGCCGTCCAGAGGATGGAGGGTCATGTTGAGCAGGGGAAAACCGCTTTCCTCAAAAAAACGGGCTGCGGCCAAAGCGTTGGCCAGTGTGTCCGTGGGCAGATGCACGGTGTAGGCCAGGTCAATCCCGGCCAATCCCTCCAACCACCGGCTCACCTTGGTCCGCCATTCCTTATTCCAGGTGTAGACCAGCAGCTCAAGGAAGTCGGCTCGGCCTTCCACCAAACGGGCGTTATCGAGGAAATTTTCCCCGATAAGCCATGATGTGGTCCCCAATTTCATCGCGTGATTTCCCTATGATGGCAAAGGTTCCCATTTCTTCGATCATGCGCAGCGCCGCCTCGATGATCGAGAATACCAGGGCGCAGCCAGTACCCTCGCCCAGGCGCATGTTCATATCGAGCATCGGCTCCATCCCGGTGATCTCCTTGAGCAGTTTGGCCCCCGGCTCAAAGGAGATGTGCGAGGGGATCATGTACTGCACCGTTTCCGGTTTGAGTCGCATCGCGGTCAGTGCCGCCACATTGGAGATCAACCCGTCGGTGACCACCGGCACCCGTCGGGCGGCACAGGCCAGGTATACCCCGACCATACCTCCGATATCCAAGCTGCCCACCTTGGAGAGCACATCCAGGGCATCCTTGGGATTGGGCCGATGCAATTCCACCGCCTGCTTGACCACCTGCTTTTTGCGTTCAAAAGCCTCGTCGGTGAGGCCGGCGCCGCGCCCTACCACCCGGTCGATATGGGCCTCGGTGAACCCGTAGAGTACGGCGCTGGAGGCCGTGGTGTTGCCGATACCTATCTCGCCGGTGCCGAGCAGGTCATAGCCCTGATCGATGGCCTGGTTGGCCACCTCGATTCCCACCTCAATGGCCTGGACGGCCTCTTCGCGGGTCATGGCCGGTTCCTTGAGAAAGTTGGCCGTGCCGTAGCGCACCTTGCGCTTGATCACCTTGGGCAGGTCCACTTCCACCTGAATGCCGATATCCACCGCAATAATATCGGCCTTGGCGTAATTGGCGAGAAAATTCACCCCCATTCGCCCCGAAGTGACGAAATCGGCGCCAATGCGGGTGATGTCCTGGGGATACATGGCAACCCCCTCGGCATAGACGCCGTTGTCGGCCATCATCACCACAATCGCTTTTTTTTTGATCTCGTTATGCACTTTGCCGGTAATGCCGGCGATCTGGCGGGCGATATCCTCAAGCTTACCCAGGCTCCCCGGTGGTTTGAGGCAGTAGTCGATCTCCCGTTGCGCCTCGGCCATAACCTTCACGTCGGTGGGCCGGATGGCGGCCAAAGTCTTCTCAAACAGTTGCATGGGCTCTCCTAACGGTAGTTGAAGCGGGTCATAATCGGCAAATCCCCCATGAACTCGATTTCAGTGAGAGTGGCGTTGTCGACTTTGAATTTCCAGTATCCCTTGGATACCGATTCACAGAAAAAATGGGCCAGGAGCGAGCGGATACAGCCACCGTGTGAAACCACGGCCACCCGTTTACCGGCGTTGTAACGAAGGATCTCCTCCACCACGTTGATTACCCGGTGCTTGAAGGCCTCAAAGGCTTCGCCGCCGGGAATATGGGTTTTTTCCCAGTCGGTGAGCCACATCTGCCAGATGTCCGGGTACTGCTTGGAAATGTCGGAAAAATGCATTCCCTCCCACTCGCCGAAGTGGAACTCCTGAAGGCTGGAGTCGGTGATGATCTGTGCCTTTTCGCCAAAAACGATCGATGCGGTCTCCACGGTCCGCGAGAGGGGACTTGCAAAAATGGAATCAACCTCCAGGGCAGTGGTTCGGTCCCGTAGCAGCGCAGCCTGCTGGCGGCCCTCGTCATTGAGCGGGGTGTTGGTGCTCCCCATGAGGACGCCGGTTTTGTTGGCTTCGGTTTCGCCGTGACGGATAAGGTAGAGTTTGGTGATGTTCATAGGAGATATTTCCAGACAAGGAGGATGACGAAAAAACTGAGCATTTCCGAAAGTTCAATGCTGGCGCCGATGGTATCGCCGGTGATACCCCCCAAGCGCTTCTTGAGATAGACGGCAAAGCCGGTGGCCAGCGCGATCGAGGGCAGGAGCAGAATCATGGTCACCGCGGGAATCAGCTCGACACGCACACCAAAGAGCAGCAGCAGCGCAAGGATGAGACTGAAGGAAACAGCGGTCGCGGCCAAGGCCTGGGGCAGCCCCATCTGGTTGACGTAGTCACCAATGCCGCGTACCTCGCGGGCATAGTTGGAACTGGCCGAGTGCCAGGTGAGCGCGGTTCGGCCGAGTATCGGTGTGACCAAAACCGCGAAGAGGGCACCTTGGCCGGGAATATGAGCAAGGAGGGTGAATTTGAGCAGAACGGTCAGTACCAGGGCGATGACCCCGTTGGTCCCCAGGGTTGAATCGCGCATGATCTCCAACATCCGTTCTTGGGTACGGTAGCTGAACAGGCCGTCGGCGGTGTCGGCGATGCCGTCAAGATGGAGTCCGCCGGTGACCGTGATCAGCATGATCACCGAGAATAGAGACGCAATCTCCCGGTTCAACCAGGTGTCGGCCAGGACAAAAGTCAGGGCCCCGGGCAGTCCGGCCAACAGGCCAACCAGGGGCATCCATTTCATGCCGCGAACAAAATGTTGGGCCGTGAACTCGACGGCCATGGGGACTGGGTAGCGGGTCATGAATTGGATCATGAGAATCAGCGATTGCATCGGGCTGCTCCCTTGATTTGAACCGGGATTCCCGAGACGACCAGGTATACCTCGTCGGCAGCGGCTGCCATTCGTTGGTTGACCCGGCCTGCACAGTCGCGGAAAAATCGCGATAGGGGCGAGACCGGCACGATGCCGTACCCCACCTCATTGGTGACCGCCACCAGATCCGCCTGGCAGTCGGCAGCCGCACTGAGCAATGCGTTGATTTCGCCCAGGATATCGGCTTCGATTTCGTTGAGCTGGGAAATATTCGGCTGGTCCCAGTCGACGGAGTGGGTGAGGATGCGGTTGGTGATCAGCACCGTCATGCAGTCCAAAAGTAAGGCCTCGACACGGTTGCCTTGGGCGGTGACCACCTGCGAGGGCTCGGTGGGTGTTTCAAACGTTTGCCAGGAAGACGGACGCTGCAGGCGATGCTTGGCAATTCGATCTTCCATTTCGGCGTCAAAGGGCCGGGCGGTGGCGATGTAGGCGATTTCCTGCCCAAGCTCGGCAACCAACTGTTCGGCAAAACTACTTTTGCCGCTTCTTGCCCCACCTGTGACCAGGATCAAACGTCCCATACACATACCTCGGAAGTTGCCGGGCACTCAATAGCTGCTGCGGCAGGGTTGCATTTTCAGACACCTTGATTAATCGCTTTTTCTGTCAATTTTTGCGCTATGGTTCGAATTTTTCTACGGAATATTAAGCATATTCCTGTGGGAAAATTTCTCGCATTTCTTGAGCTTGATTGAAAAAATAAAGTATTCAAGAAGTCCTTTGCAGGGGTGTTTCGTCAGGAAGCAGTCATGTGCCGTCTGGACGGCGCCGTTGTCTTATTCCACGAAGACCCACGCTCGAGAGGAGTATCTGGCTTATCCACCGGGGGGCGGAATCACAGTTGCGGGACAGCACGGGGGTTACACCCGTTTCCTCCAATAGATGGTGTCCGGCCTCAAGCCGACACGCAGGGATGGTATATATCGGATTCAAACATAAAAAGATAGGACAAATAAGGCCCATCCTGGAAGCTGCCGGGAGGCCCTTCCGGATGAGTCCTATTGGCGATACCGGTGCGCAGGGAGGAAAGACTGCAGCTCCGTTGGCAGGTTCAGCAGCCTTCCAGTAAATATTTTTTGTATTTTACCGTTTTCTGACTTTTCGTTCGCTCGTGGCGGTTTAACTGTTGCTCGAGGGATTGCAGGTAGGTGCTGGTTGCGTTGAGTTCTCTGGATATTTTTTGCCCATGGACCTTGGCATTGCGCAGTTTTTCCAAACTCTCGTGCAGAATGCGTTTTGCCGTATCGCTGTCGCCCCTGTCAAAGACTTCCGCAGCCCGATTCCTTGCATAATGGGCCTCGAACACCTTCGTCCGCTCGGTAATGCCCCGGTCACGGCTGCGATCGATCTCCAGGCCGAAATAGCCGTATTGAAGAACCAGTGGTTGACTTTGGGTGATCGGGAAACTCGTACCGGGCAGCTGATAGCGTATGCGCACCTGGCCGATTTCATGCGATCCCTGCCCAAATTTTGCTGTTTCGACACGGAGTTGAATGCGGCGTAACTCACCCGCAGACAGGTCGCCTGCCTGGATGATGATTGTGTTGTCGCGTGTCTGATAGCTATTGGCAAATACTTCAGTGACCTTCACTGAAGGTATAAGGCTGACAGTGAGCTGAACATCCTGGGCCACCATTTCTTGGGTCGCCTTGAACGCATGGGCGAAGACCTCCTTTATACGTTCAGGTTCATCGATGAAATGGTACATGCCTCGGCCTCGTTCGGAGAGCTCAGCCATCAATGTCTCGTTGAATTCCAATCCTACACCAAAGGTGGAGAGTGAAATGCCGCGTTGGGCCTCTCTTTCCACCGACGCCCCTAAACGAACCGGATTGACTTCTCCCATATTGGCCAGACCGTCGGAGAGCAGGAATACCCTGTTAATCATGGTCGGATCATGGTGACGATGGAACTGACGGTATCCTTCCTCGAGTCCCGCCGATAAGTTGGTGCTTCCACCGGGTTGCAGGGCATCGATCATCTGGTGGGCTTGGGCAAGGTTTTCGACCGGCTCGGAGGGAATGCACACGCGCGCCGAGTTGTCGTATGTGACCAATGCAAAGTTATCTCCGGGGCGGAGATAGCCAAGAATGTTCTGTGCGGCCGATTTTACTGTCTCCAGTTTACGTTCTTGCGCCATTGATCCTGAGGTATCGATGACCAGGACGATGTTCAGAGGCGTATGCGACCGTACGCTTGTCTGGTTCGGCTGCAGGATGGAGGTCACAAGAAGTTCGAGAACCCGTTCCCCTTCTCGATTGGCCTCGGCTTGAGGATTGTCAAAGGCAACCTCCAGCTTCAGTGGATCGTTTGCCATCGCTGTATGTCCCCACCCAAAGGGGGAAAGAACAATTTCCGCCATCAAAAGCAGCAGGCCGCCGAGGAAGACTGACTGTCTGGTCAAGACATTGATTGTTTTCATGTGGACCTCCATGGTGTTGTGTGGCCGAAACAGCCTTGAAGCACTGCAGGGTGCCGATGATCGCATGGTAGCAACGGAGGTTCATTTTAAAACCGGATATCACCCGACATCAATTGATGTGGCTCTGTATCTCTTTGAATTTTTGTAATTGAATGGAGGACATGTGCTGAGGTGAATTTCAGCATCCTTCAAGTATTTTGCGCCTCAAAGGCGCCGGTGCAATTGTGTAGGCATTGCTTGCACCGGTGTGATCTTTAAAGAGGACTTCAGCCCGAATATGCTGGCTGTCTACCGGTTGTGCAAGTTTGATCTGTATTTTCAGCACTCCCGGTTGGGCTTTGGTGAAGAGCCATTTGGCAACCCCATAGGTGGCATCGTAACTATTGTACGCCGGGATGGCGTCGAGGATCTCCGTGTTGGGAGGTAGGTATTGTACGACTATAACCGCGTCGGGTGTTTGTTGAGGGATGTTGATTTTATGCGTTATCTCGGTGCCGGTGAAACGATAGCGACCGGCAATTTCCTGTTGTTCGCGGGCAAGGGAACCGGATCTTAAACCGTCCGTACCCAGAAAAATCGTGGTGCAGGTCAGGGCAACGAATATGCCATGGAGAATTGGACCAATCGGTTTCATTGTTTCTGGCTCCTTAAAAAAGAGAGGCCTTACGGTGTAGGACTTGCTGTTCGGCTCAATTATTCCGAATCGACGACGGTTGAAGGATCGTGGAGATGACTGAGAATAACCAGGCGGTTATTTTGTTGATCCCACTGATAGCCGTTTCCAGCCCAGATCGCCTTGATTTCCGCAAGGTCAATTCCGAGTTGCTCACCTTTGGGAAACAGTTCGAAGACGGAAAGCAGTTCATAGTCGTCGATTTTGTGGTCCTTGTTTCCATCTGCCCAGTGAAACTCGGCAATTTTCGTTGATTGAACCCCAAGAACTGGTGTTTCCCCGGAATCGCGTCGGCCGGTGACAATATTTCCCGTAAAAAAAAGCTCTTTTCCCATCGGCATCATTCCTGGCTGAACCATATAGGTGATGGTTAGGTAGCGGCCCCCACCAGGATCCTGGGTCAGCCATTTAAGTTGTTGCCCGCTGTCGTCGGCATTCATGCATGGCGGCAACGAGGTGATGATCCGACAAGGATCCGGAAGGTTCTCGCGGACCATCAATGGGCGCGGTGAGTTCATGGTCTCGATCCTGATGAAGACTGGGAAGGGCTGTTGGGGCAGGGTGTTGCCCGGCAGGAAACGGAACGCACCTATTTGTTGGTGATTGAAGGAACGAGCCCAATACCAGGAGAGAGCCAAGAGGAGCAGGAATAAGATAATCCCGGTGTATGTCAACAGAGTTCGCTTATGCCGTAACCGGGGAATGAAGGCAGGGGAGGTCGCATTAACAGGAGACGGCGGATTGGTTCCGCTTTTAGAAACCTCTTTGAGGAAAACCGTTAAAGGAACATTGAGTGCTTCGGCAAGTTTTTCCGCATTTTCCCTTTTTATTGTCGGATGTTTGTTATTTTCCCATCGCGAGATGGTTTCAGTGGTGACTTCGACGGTTGTCGCCAAAAAAAGCTGGGTGAGTTTTTGCTGTTCCCGTAAGAGCCGTAGTTTTTTGCCGTCGATGGTAACAGTTGGATTGTCCATGGTCACAGGTCACTGCGGCCGGCAGTTGCTCCGATTGAAGTTCGAGTGGTTTGCGCATATCCCCGAAAAAACAAGCATCTTCCTCGTTGAGCTACCGATACAGGGCGTGGAACAGAGACAATGCCTCTGACAACAGTTGAGCGCAAGCCGTCATAAATTCAGTGGCAGGCAAAAAAAGTGACGTATTTGCCTATTTCGGCAATGCCGGCATAGCGGATGTCTTCGTTGAGCATGTTTTCGTCGTGCCCACGGGAATGACGCCAGGCGTCGAATTGCTTGAGCGGGGTGCTGTAGTTCCAACCGACGTTTTCCACGCACATCCGGCTGCCGGAACGACGAAAACGGTCATTGAAACCGCTGTGACCCATTCGCTTTTGGCGAAACATCTCAAAGCTATGGGTTCGGGCCAGTTGGTTGAGTCGGGCATCGGCTCGTAGCGGTGCCAGATTGGAATAGCGTCGGTAATTGTTGACCTGTTCCAAAAGGGTTGCTGCATAAGGGGATAGGCTTTGATCGTCCTGAGCGCGGCTGTGGGCGGTTACGGGTTGGAGCAGGGAGGCGAGCAGAAGAAGTACTGCTATTGGCATGAGTAGAAGACGCATGAGTGTGTGTGCCATAAAAAAAGAAAAAGGGCAGGCAATCCGTCGGGGCCGTGACCAGGATACGGCAGAATTTACCGATTATTAAGGCTGATGGACACAAAAAGTCCTTCACCCTCTCTGGGTTGGCTAGGTAAAAAACACTGTGAGGCAGTAACTCGAAATTTTTACGACGCCATTCAAAACACTATAGTGCGGCAAAGGGAAATGGCAACAGCCTTTACGCCATCTCTACGCTTCACGATACATGCCTTGATCCCAATTGTGGGGGGACCATTTCACCGTTTTTTGCAAATTTTTTTCCAGGGGAAAAGCAGGCAAAATTTTTAGGGGAATTGCCTTTAACCCTCTGTATTGTAACGTTTTATTCTATCCTGTCTGGGCGCAGCCAGGGCAGCTGTTGCTTGTCTCGCGGAGAAAAAAAACACCCCAGGGGGTTGTTTGCAATGTTGATATTTCATATAGTAAATATTTGTACATTAAAAATTTAGGCAGTATGAACTAAGCAACATACAACCGGGAGCCTTTGTGAAACTACGGGTGAAAAATCTCTATAAAGTTTTTGGCGCCAACCCGGAAAAGGGCGTTGCCGCGGCCAGAAAGGGCATGAGCAAGGAAGAAATCATGTCCAGCTATAAGCTGGCCCTGGGCATAGACGACGTCAGTTTTGAGGTGGGCGCTTCGGAAATATTAGTCATCATGGGCCTGTCTGGAAGCGGTAAGTCCACACTGGTCCGCTGTATCAATCGACTGATTGAACCGACCGCAGGGACGGTTGAGATCGATGGTATCGATGTCACCAAACTTTCGGAAAAGGAACTGCGACTACTGCGGATGCGGAAAATTGGCATGGTATTTCAAAATTTTGCCCTCTTCCCCCATCGGACGGTGCAGAAAAACGTCGAATACGGCCTGGAAATCCAGGGTGTACCGGTGGCAGAACGGGCCGAGAAGGCCACGCAGGCCATTGATTTGGTCGGTTTGTCGGGTTGGGAGGAATACCGACCGGAAAATCTCAGCGGCGGTATGCAGCAGCGGGTCGGCCTGGCCCGGGCCCTGGCCTCGGGAGCGGATGTGCTCTTGATGGACGAGGCCTTCAGTGCCTTGGATCCACTGATCAAACGTGAAATGCAGGATGAGTTGCTTCTCCTCCAGGCTCGGGTGGGGAAGACCATTATTTTTATCACCCACGACCTTGACGAAGCCCTTAAGCTTGGTGATCGCATCATCATCATGAAGGATGGCCGGGCGGTTCAGGTCGGTACACCGGAGGAGATCCTCACCAATCCCGCTAACGCGTACGTTGAGAAGTTTGTCCAGGATGTGGATATCACCAAGGTTCTCACCGTTTCCAAGGTCATGCGCAAGGCTATCAGCGTCACCTACCCCAAGGACGGCCCCAAGACCGTGATCCACAAAATGCACGAGGAGGGACTCTCGCGATTAATGGTGGTGGGCAAGGATCGGACAATTATCGGGGTGGTGGAGGTGGAAGCGGTGATGGAAGCCGCCAAGAGGGGAGAGCTGACTCTGGAGCATGTCATCGACCGAGATGTGACCACGGTCCATGCGGACGACAATGTCGGTTGCCTTTTTCCGGTGAAGAAATATCCCATCGCCGTCGTCAACGAGGAGAACAAGTTATTGGGCATCGTCAAAAGGGGTTCGCTCCTCTCGGGCATTGCCGATTTCGGAGGGACCTATGATAATCAGTAAACTGCCCATCGGTGATTGGATCGAACAGGTTATCGAATTTCTCACCGATCATTTCGCCTTTCTGACCCATATGCTCTCCTCGTTCATCGAGGCCGGACTTGATCTTTTTGTTGAATACGTGCTCTACGTTCCGCCCTGGGCGGTGATCATCGCGCTGTCACTGGCCGCCTGGGCGATTTCCTCACGAAAAGTGGCCCTCGGTACTCTGTTGGGGCTTGGTCTGATCTGGAATCTTGGCCTTTGGGAGGCCACGGTTTCCACCATCGCCTTGGTGCTTATTTCCACCTGTTTTTCGGTCTTTGTCGGCGTCCCCTTCGGCATCCTTTCCGCGCTGTCGCCCCTGGTGCGACGGGTGGTGATGCCGGTGCTCGATTTTATGCAGACCATGCCAGCCTTTGTCTATCTCATTCCCGCTATTCCCTTTTTCGGCCTGGGACCGGTGGCGGCCATCTTCACCACCATGGTTTTTGCCATGCCGCCGGCAATCCGCATGACCTGCCTGGGGATTCAGCAGGTGCCGGAGAACCTGATCGAAGCGGCGGATGCCTTTGGTTCCACCACTTGGCAGAAGCTGTTCAAGTTGCAGTTGCCTCTGGCGGCTCCCACTATCATGGCCGGAATCAACCAGACCATTATGTTGTCACTCTCCATGGTGGTAATTGCGGCCATGATCGGCGCCGGTGGTTTGGGTGGCGAGGTATGGCGTGCCATTCAACGTCTGTGGATGGGGCGTGGTTTCGAGGCTGGTATTGCGGTGGTGATTATCGCCATGATTCTGGATCGAACCACCCAAAATATCAACCTGAAAAAATTTCGGAGGAAAGGATGAAGCGTCTGCTGAAAATCTGTACCGCTCTCGTTGTCGCCAGCTGTTTTCTGGCCGGTTCTGCGTTGGCAGCCAAAACCGCACGTCTGGCCTATGTGGAATGGGCTCGCGCCGTGGCCATCACCCATGTTGCCGGGGAAATTCTCAAAAAAGAGGGCTACAAGGTCAAGCTGCAGTCGGTGGCCAATGCCGCGATGTGGGCAGCTGTAGCCAGTGGTGATTCCGATGGGCTGCTTTGTGCCTGGTTGCCGGTAACCCACGCTGATCTTTATGCCAAGTACAAAGACAAGATCGTCGACCTGGGACCGAATTACACCAGCGCCAAGCTAGGTTTTGTGGTGCCCGACTATGTGACCATCAATTCAATACCGGAAATGGCCGCCCATTTGAAAGAGTTTGACGGCAAGATTATTGGCATCGATCCTGGTGCCGGTATGTCCAAGTCGATCGATAAGGCCATTGCCGACAATACCTCCGGCCTGGGCAAATTCAAGTATATCAGCGGCAGCGATGCGATCATGGTGGCCAGTCTGGAGCAGGCAATCAAAAAGAATGAGTGGATTGTGATACCCGGATGGAAACCCCATTGGATGTTTGGTCAGTGGAAACTGAAAATCCTCCAGGATCCGGACGGCATTTTTGGCGGTGAGGAGACCATCAACACCATCGTGCGCAAGGATCTGGAAAAGGATGATCCGCAGCTGTTTGCGATCATAAAAAATATCGATTGGAAACAGCTGCCCCTGGACAGCGTTCTCGTTGAGAACAAAAAGGGCATGGATCCGCGCAAAAGTGCGGCTCAATATGTTGAGGCCAATTGGGCCAAGATCGAAAAGATGCTGGAGAAGAAGTAGACAGACGGGAGAACGGTTCGCCTGATATTACTCTCGTTGTTCGCGTAAAAAGCCTCGAAAACGACGTTCCTGGCTTTGTTACGTGCTGTATTGACGATACGTTCCTTCTCGGATTTTGATTTTTTACGACGCCATCAATAATGGGTGGCTGTGGTTGGACTCAGAGGAATCTTCCTGCATATGTTTGCAGAGGGATTCCTCTTTTTTTTGTAGATAATACGCTGGAGAGTGATGCAAACGTCTGGTTGCGTACCCACAAGTGAGGCGCTTTAACTGGGCAGTTCGATATTCTTTACTTCCGGATCCAGGGAACTGATGATCTGGCCCAGGGAGGCAACGATTTCAGTGAGCTTATCGGTGCTGATTTTATTGGCATCGAAAAAAGAATCGTTCTCCAGCACCTGGAGTAGATTACCGGCATATTCCCGACCGGTTTCGGTGAATTCGATATACACCGTCCGCCGATCCCCTGGCTTGCGGATACGCTGCAGAAGGCCCTTGATTTCAAGACGGTCAACAATGCCGGTCATGGCAGAGTTGTTCATGTTGAGCTTGCGGGTCAGGTCGGTGAGGGTGGTGCTGCCGTTGGCATACATTTCACCCAGGCAGAGCAGCTGCGGGAGGGTGACATGATATTTGTTATCAAGATATTTTGAATACTTATCCAGTGATCTGGAGAGTTTGCGAATCTTGACGATAATCTGAAGGGAGGGACTGTTCAGCATCGGCGTTCATGGAAAAAGCCGCGGATACGATGTTCCGTGCCTCGTAACAAGCTGTTTTTTTGATGCATTGCGTATTGATGATTGAAGGTTTGGGCGAGTTTGCCAGCGTTTGGCGAATATATTTTTTTCTTTGCAACCGGTCAATCGAATAAATGAGGCCACCTTCGAGAATTTTTTGATGGTTCTGGGTGGCAAAACAAAAAAGGCCCCACCCGCTGATATATCACAGGTCGAACTCGGGAAAGCCTGGCCGCGACGAATATCATCTTCCGTCCATCACTCACTGTGGTTCCACCGGAGCCTCCTTCACACTTGTTGGCATTTGTCCTCCTCCCACATCCCCATCCATTGGCAGAACCAACATTCCTTCCAGGCGATCGAGCAGTGTGCCCTTGGTCAGGGGCAACTCCTTGCCCAACTGAAGCGAGCTGACAACAGTTCTGCCGATGATGTATTTTTTTTCTGCGGCGTTCGTGGGGATGTAGCGCAGCCCCCAGAGAGTGTGAAGGACGAGGAGTTTGTCGTCGGCTGGACCGACATAGAGCATGATATGTCCTGTCAAATAGAGCAGCGTGCGGAAGGGGATTCCCTGTTCGCGGATCGTGCGCTCCTTGTCACCGACGGAAAGGCCGGTCAGCGGCAGGAAGGGACCGGCGTTGATCTGCTGGTGGGAGTTGCGCGGCAGGTGGATGCCAAAGGCCAGGAAAAAATCGCGGGTAGTGGCCGAGCAATCGCGGTTGCGAAACACCTCACCCCAACCGTAGGGGGTTTTGAGCAGTTCATTACCGATCACAGCCAGGTTCTCGGGGGTAAAAGGAAGCGGATGGTGGCGGCCATCCGCCTTGGCAATGCGTGCCCAGGTGAAGGTTGCCTGTTGATCGGCATCGGCCTTTGCCGCCTCCACCAGCCAGTGATCGGCCTCTTCCGCCACCAGCGGATACAGGGTGCCGATCTTCGCCTGCGCGAGTACCTTGCCCCGATCTGAGCGAACCGTTGCAAAATCCCGCACAATCACCAGGTGGTCAACGTGGATCAGCCGTCGCTGCGCATTGCTCTCAACAAAAGCCACCGCTTCCGGTTCCACCCAGCCACTAACGGTGGAGGTCTCGATATAGAGCCAAGCGCCATCACTGCTTGCATGGAGGATGGACACCGGTTCTTGGGGTTTGATTTCTGCAAACTGAAGATGGTCAAAGGGGAAATCGTCCGGGCTCTCGTACAACGGCCTGATGGTGGGAAGGATGCGTAACAGGGCGGGCTTGACCACCACCCCAGGCCGGTGCATCGAGGGGAAATGCTCCCAGTCGGTCAGGGCCACCAGTTGGGCGAGGCGCTGCGGCTCAACGCGTTGCCGGTTTTCTCCGTACCAGGTCCCGGCGGCCAGTTGCTGGTGGCGTTTGGTCACTAACTCGGCGGAAAACCGTAGCTCGGTCTTGCTCCAGGGGGCAAAGTACTGTTCTTGAAACTGGTGGCGGAGCCGTTGCTTCTGCTCGTTACTGAGTAGCGCAGTAAAGGCTTTAGCCAGGGGGGCAAGGTCCTGGGGGATGGTGCGCAGGTCCTCTAAGGTGAGCGCCTCTTCCCGTGCTTGTAGGCTGGCGTTGGGGTCGGGATTTGGCGGTGATTTTGAGACTTGCGCTAGCCATAGGGTCAGGCTTGCGGCAATGATCGCCATCACGAGGGCGGCAATCAGGGCGTTGCGTTGCACTCGGCTCATGGTATTATCCTCTCTGGAACAAGGGCGCCTTGCCCTGTTGCTCCGCTTATCGAAGGTTTTTGCCACTATACCCCTTCCCGAGGAGAATGAGCCGTGAAAAAAGCGATCACCCTGGTGATAATGGTGTGGTGTCTGTTTGGCCAGCTCGGTTTAGCCGATGAATGCGTGCAGGGGGAGCACACCCATATATGGGTTGCTCCGCAAATGCTCAAGCCCGGCATCCCGGTGCGTCTCATGGCGGTATCGACTCAAGCGCCGATCACCGAGATCCAGATGACCGACCCCCAGGGGGAGACGCGGGAACTGAAGCTGACCGCCAACACCGGCGGTCTCCCCTGGTCGGTCTGGGCGGAGCTCGACCCGCTGGAAAGCGGTCTGTATCGATTCGAGGCCCAGACCATCGGCACGACTATGGCCTGTCGCGAACTTGCCCTGGGGGCGGATACCCGCGAAGCTGGGCGCTGGGACGAGGCCCATGAGGCCTTCTATGCCGCCTGGATCGAACGGATGTTTGACGGGGAGTTGGATGAGGATATTTCCTTTCCCTCCCTGGAACCGGTACTGCGCGACCCGGTACGTAATTTCCTCCATAACGCCCTGGGGGAAAGGGAGGACGATAACCTGCCAGCCAATCCTGATTGTGCAGATTTCCCCTATTTTCTCCGCAGTTACTTTTCCTGGAAAATCGGCCTCCCCTTTAGCTATCGCTTTTGCAATCGCGGTACCTCCGCTAAGCCGCCCACCTGTGACCCTGCCATCCTCAACACGGATTTTGCAGGGCGAATCGTCTCCCAGGCCGCCTTTAAGGCGTCGAACCTGAAGGTGATGAACGCGGTGCAATCCGGCAACGGTCGTACTGGGCTAGTGAGCCAGGAAACTGATTTTTATCCCCTGCCGCTGCAACGGGACAAACTCTGGCCGGGCACCATCTATGCCGACCCCTACGGCCATGTGCTGGTGCTGAGCAAGTGGCTCGACCAGACGCCGTCCTTGCCCGGCATCCTCTTTGCGGTGGACGCGCAACCGGATAACTCGATTGCGCGGAAACGGTTTTGGGAAGGGACCTTTTTATTCACCAACATCCCCAGTGCTGGCCCCGGGTTCAAGGCCTTCCGTCCCCTGGACGGCCACCGGTTGCTGAAAAACGAGGAACTACCCAACTTCTCCCCGGAGCAGGCCGAGTTGTCTCCAGATGAGTTTTATGCCCAACTGTTCATGCTCATCAATCCCCAGGGCTTGGATGCCAAACAGGCCTATGAGGCCACACTGGCCGCCCTGGTGGAGCAGCTGCAAACGCGGGTCACATCTTTGGACAACGGCGAAGCCTATTTTCGCAAGGGCGGTGCCACCATCGGCATGCCTCGAGGGGCGGCTATCTTTGAAACCGTCGGCCCCTGGGAGGACTATTCCACCCCCTCGCGCGACATGCGCCTCATCATCGCCATGAACGTGCTACTCAATTTTTCGGACAAGGTGGTGGCCTATCCCCAGTTGTTCCGGATCAAGGCCAAGGAAGCCCGTCAAATAAAGGTGGAGATCGAACAGTTGCACGACAAGCGCATTCAGGAAACCACGATCCAGTACACGCGGAGCGATGGCGAACCCTGGGAGCTGACCATTGCCGATGTGCTGGAACGCAAACCCGCCTTTGAGATGGGCTACAATCCCAACGATTGCGTGGAGATCCGTTGGGGCGCAGAGCCGGGCAGCGACGAATACGCAAGTTGCCGTCGGCACGCCCCGTCGGCACAGACCAAGCAGATGGTCTCTGTGCGCGATTGGTTCCGGGAGGCCAAGCGGCCACCGAGGTGAGAGGGGAATAGATAGAGGAGGAGGTCGGATGAGCAGAAGGCGGGATGCCTGGTTACTGGCAATTGATCCACGCGAGCTCGCGACACATTTGCCGTCTATGCATCCTGCCGGAGAAAAGAAGGAAAAACTGTTTCATCCTCGACGAAAAACAGCTCCACCCGCTAACAAACTGCAGGTGGAGCTGTGGGGACACCCGGCCGTGAGGGGATGACACGGCCTGGCTTGATAGCTGGCTTTTACTTCTGTACCGTGACCGGACTCTTCTCTTTGTTGACGTACTTGAAGAAGATCGGAAAGGCGACAAAGAAGGCAACGCAGATCAGGTATTCGATGCCTTTGATGTGGGTGTAATAATCAACCAAAGTGTGCAGGGGCTTCATCATGCCGGTGGCCAGCATGTACTGGCGGGCCAGTTCACCGACCTGCCAGTTGGCCTGGTGCAGGGCGCCGACAAAGGCGGCGGCGACCCAGAGCACAACCAGGGTTCCAAAACCAAGCATGATGGTGGAGGCTTTTTTACTGCGCGTTTGTTCAGACATTGTTGGACTCCTTTTTTCCTTTTGTTCGTTAATCAAATCAGTGGCCGATAATCGTGCTGATGTATCCCTGAATCAGGTTGCCAACTCCACCGCTGGCTAAGCCGCCGATCAGACAGGCAACAGCCCATACGCCGATTACTGCAGCCATGGTCATAACGATGCGAACGGTGAATTTGGAGGTTTCCTGGGTGACGTCGGTTTTGGTTTCGGTTTTGTTGATAACTTGTGTTGTCATGGTGTCCTCCTGGGGTGAGTGAATCGGCTGGCGATGTGTTGTTTTGCTTTTATAAGAGCATCTTTGGTGCCAGAGCTGAGGAGGAGGTGGAATAGAAATATGATGTTTTCTATTCGCTTGGAATTAAAGGATAATTTTTTTAAACTGACCCCGAGTTTTTGTTTTTAAACGTGCCACGCATATGTGGTATGTGGTTTATTGTGCCACAGCTGCGTGGCTGGCCTGTGGCGCTACTGTGGTGTGAAGGCGCGATTCTGTTGCGGACTCATCAGGATAGGTCGGTCGGTGCGACAAAAAACCGTGGGGTATGCAGGGAAAGCTGTTGCAGCGAGGACGCGCTTGTCCTTGGCTGCAACAGGAGTGTGGGATGGTTTAAGGGGAGTGGGAAGGTTTAGCCCACGGAATTGCGGCAGGGAAATTCTAGATCGAGCTGTAGGCGCGATCCTTTAGGGTGCTCATGGAGTGCAGCCTGGTGCTGTTGCATCAGTTGCGTGCAAAAGGACCGATCCGGCCAGAGCGCGCTGCCACCTTCGAGCCAGGTTCCGCTGCTGTTGTTCAGCTGAAGACGAAGCTGCCCCGGCTGATCCGTCGGTTCAGCCGTGATGCTGATCAGTTTGGCCGTCTGCGAATTGGCGGTGTTTTGGTTAAGCGATCGGCGAGCCTGGTTGATAAGTGTCAATAGAACCAGCCAAAAATCACCTGCGGGAACCAGGGCTTCAAAACGGTTTTCAAGGGGGAGCTCCAGGGTGATCGATTCCGCCCTAAATATTTTTTCCAGTAACAGAGCCAACTGAGTGAAAAGGGGTTGCAGCGGGATGCTCGATGGGCGCGCGGGCTGCCAATGACCGACTCGCTGGACAATGCCCACTAGTTCCGCGGCTTTTTTTTCCTCATGGACCAACAGCGGCAGGATATCTGCCCGTAGCTGCGGTCCTTCCTCTTTGCCTTCTACATCAATCATGGTCTGGGTATAGTTGAGAATCCCGTTGAGACGATTGGTCAACTCACTGGCCAGCTCCGTCCCCATCACACCGAGCACGGTGCTGCGAAAGCGATGTGCTCTCAGGTGCAGTTCTTCTGGTTCGGTGCTCCCGGTGGTGGTTTCCTGTTGGGGATGATCGTTGGCCTGCTGCAGCCGTTCAATCTGCTGGGTCAGTGCCGACAGTGAGCATCGTTCCCCATCCTCCAGGCCGGATACACGGCAAAGCGCCAAGATCGGTGCGGTCAGGGAATGGTTAAGCAGGTAGAGCAGGGTGCAGGAGAGCACCACTATAAGCCCCAACGCGCCGGCAATAATCTTGTGCAGCCCCAGTAAAATTCGTTGGGTATGGTCGCCGAGTCCGAATCGGAACTGTTGCAGGCCGACGTTGATTCCGCTCAGTGCTCGAACCAGAGCCACGGTTTCGCGATTCTTTTGCTCGGGTTGCTCCTGGATCGAGCGCAATTGTACTTCAAGGCCGATCAGATCCACCCGGGAGGGCAGTGAGGGTTTAAGCCCATCGGGCACGAGAATGTCCGCAGAGAGATGCCCAACTTCTTTGTCCAGCAGCTGCAACTCATCGCTTAGGTTGCGTAGGTTGATCTCCTGCCCCTGGACCAGGGATTCGTTGAGATGATCCTCAATGGTGGTGAACTGAAACAGCAGCCGATCACTGGCGGCCACCGACTGGCGGCATTGGTCATAAAGCAAATACTGGCGGACCCCCAAAATAAGGATCACGGTAAAAAAAACCAGGACAAGCCCGGTAATGGTTTGGAAGATTCGCTGCAGGGGCCAGTTACTCCAGGGGCCCCGAGGGGATTTGATCCGGTTGCTGGAATCGGTCACGGTCTACCTCCACGAGGGAAACGGATCCCGGCCGAACAAGGGCCGAGATCCGTTTTCGCACGCATCATTTGGGTCGTTCCCATGAAGAGTTTGGAGAACGATGTTCCGTGCTGTGTCACTGCTTGGTGCGTTGTTGCGAGGTGTTCATTTCTCCCCTTTCCACTCATAGAGGATGGGCAACCGATAGAGAATGAAGCGATAGGTAATAAAATAGAGCGCAAAGATGGTAACAGTGACCCACACTTCCTTCCAATGTGGGATCTCCTGATACAACTTCCAGTTAAAGCAGATCAGGGCGGTGTTGAGTCGGTTCCAGACGATACCAAGCACGCTGATGATGGCCGCAAAGCGAACCATGCCCACCAGGTGATGCTTAACGCCGTAGGCAAAGAGAATCATGGGCAGGATAACGGCCAGCGCCATCTCGAGCATGAAATACTGGCCCCAACCGGTGAGCAGGTAGGCCCATTCGTTGTCATGGGCTATGCCCACCAACTTGATAACCAGGTAGGTGATCATGGCGTAGGCACAACCCTTGCCCAGACCGATGGTGCAACGGTCGATGTTTTCGAGGAAACGGCTGTCGCAGCGCCAGGCCATGAATCTTTTACACAGGGCAGCCGCAACAATGACCATTGACAGACCGGCAAAGATGGCGGAGCAGAAGAAGTGAATCCACTGGAAGTTGGTGGAAAGCCATAACGGATGAATTTTGGAGGGGACATAGCAAAAAAGCGCACCGAGTGCACCTTGGTGCAGGGTGGAGAGAATGATACCGGAAACAGTCAGGCCGATGGCAATGGATTTAATGAATCGTTTTCCCTTGAGCCATCCGATCCATTCAAAATAAGCTGTAGAGACCTCGGCTATCTGTACCGAGAGGTAGGTGGCAACGTGCCAGGCAACCAGGAAGAGAACCGCTGCCGGTCCGAGGGAGACGAACATCGGATAGTAGAGCCGCCAGGGCATGCCCAGATCGACCTCAAGATAGACAACGGCAAAGAAGTAGCCGAGTAAACCATTGAGCAGGGCCAATCGTTCGATGGGGATGAAATCCTTTCGGCCAAAGATCTCCACCGTGGTGCCGAGGAGAAAGCCCGAAGCCGAGAGCGGTACCATGCCAAAGAGGCCAAAACCGAGGAAGAGTCCCCAGGGATAATCGTTGGAGGCGTGGGTGACCGTGGCCAGACCGAAAAAATAGCGTTGGAGAATGATCGGAATACCCACGGCAAAGATGATGAAGAGGACCCAGTTCACCGGGTTACGCATCATCTGCGCTTTGTAGTCTTCGCGGCTTAAACCCAGCCACAGTTTTTCCTTGATCGTCCACTGGCCCCCATCAGGTCTGAGATGGGAGGCAATGGGAATTTCCTGTTTGTTGTCGCTGAAAGTGAACATGGTTCAGACCTCCCCCTCGGTTTTTTTGCTTTGTTCCAGTTTTTCTTTGCGTGTCGCCAAAAGGTGGATCCCGGTAAAAAGGGCCGGCCAGATAGTCAGCACCATGGGGACGATGGCCAGGAAGTCCTTGACGAAATTAAGGATCGGTTCCTTGGGCACGGAGGTGTCCATGCCGACCTGCTCAAAAGGTGCGGGAGAGATATACATCCAAGAGGTGCCGCCAGCCTCGTGCTCACCGTAGATATGCTCGACATAGGTGCCTGGATTTTCACGAATACGCTGCCGTCCCATTGCCAGGAGATCGGTGCGGCGGCCGAAGGTCAGTGCCTCCTGCGGGCAGGACTCGACGCATGCCGGCGGTTTGCCTTTGCTCACTCTGGTGTCATAACAGAAAACGCACTTCATGATCCGGGGATGGAAGGCGCTGGAATAACGGAAGGTGGGGATGTAGAAGGGGCAGGCGACCATGCAGGTTCGGCAGCCGACACAGACATCCGGGTTGTAAATGACTGCCCCTTCCGGTGTTTTAGTGTAGGCGTTGACGAAGCAGGAGGTCAGGCAGGCCGGTTCCAGACAGTGATTGCACTGGATCTTGCGGAACAGGGGATGTTCCAAGGCGGCGGCCTCATACCGGTTCACCACGGTGTAGCGGGTTTCGTCGGTGCGCCGTGGTTGACCGTGGTGCATTTCATCGAATACGGAAAAGTCGTTAAACGGCTTTTCGGGCGCGGGCAGATTCTGTTCCTTGTTGCAGGCGGCCTCGCAGCTGCGGCAGCCGACACAGCGCGACACGTCCACCAGGACGCCCATGGCGTTGGGATACCCTTCAAAGGTGCTGGCCGGTGCTTTTTTTGCCAGGGAGACCGTTGCCGCAGCGGAAGCGGCGAGACTCCCCTGCAGAAACTTTCTCCGGTTGATCAAAGTTTTCATGCGATGTTCCCTCTATGGTTGAAATGCGTGCTTATTCGTGATGTTTCGATCCTTCGGCCTTGCCTTTGATATCGACCCGGAACATCTGCTTGCCGGCCTCGGTCATGGCGTGACAACCCTCGCAACCGGAAGGCGCGTTCTTCTCCACGTGGCAAGGAATGCAGTTGAGGTGATAGGCGCCTTTGAGCCCAGGCTTATCGATGTGGTAGAGGTTGGGGTTGTCGGTGGCGGTGACCTGCTTGGGATAGAACTGTTTCTTGATGTGGCAATCCTTGCAGGAGACAACGGCCTTCTCGGTCGACTGGGCGTGGCAGCGGATACAGTTGGGATCCATATCCTGCTGGCCGGTGGTATGGTGGTGGCAGTCCTTGCAACGGGCGAGCTGCGAGTGCCGTTTATGACTGAACTCCACCGGCTTGTACAGATTGGCCAGAGCGTCGATGGTCACCGTCTCCGGTGCATCGACTTGCTCCAATGCCAGGCCGGGAGTCGGCAGCGTCCCGGCCAGCAGCACAATCGCGGCTGCAAGCACGGCCTTGGGGGTAATGATCATGGGTGAACCTCCGTTGGTTTGATGTTTTGTTCGATCTCTATCGTTCTCGTAAAAAGCCACATCGACGACGTTCCGTGCTTCGTAAGTCGCTTTGTTTACGAGCCGATATCGTTCGTTTTTTGGATTTTTCCGAATGCCTCATTTTTCATCCTTCCCTCCGTTTTCCGTTAATAAGCGTTCAAGTTCGCGTTCTTTGAGGTAACTGCGGTAGACAATGTCTACTTGCGCGGCATCCATAGTCTCGTAGAGGAGCAGGGCCTCGGCAAATTTATGGAGAAACCGGTTGTGCTTCCTCAACAGTTCAAGCGACTGGGTATAACAGCCCTGGATGAGCTGTTTGATTTCGGTATCGATGCTTTGGGCAATCATCTCGCTGTGGGCTTTGGTCTGGCCGCCCTCGCCGAGGAACCCTTCACCGGCGCGACGGTAGGCGATCGGGCCGATGGTGTCGCTCATTCCCCACTCGCAGACCAGGCGGGTGGCGATTTCAGTGGCGTGGTCGATGTCGTTGCTGGCACCGGTGGTCATGCGTCCGAACACCGCATCCTCGGCCGCGCGTCCGCCCATGAGAATTGCAATCCGGTTGAGGAGATATTCGCGGGAATAGGTCATGCGATCATCAAGCGGAACCTGCTGGGTTAGGCCCATGGCCCGGCCGCGGGGAATGATGGTGATTTTGTGCAGGGGATCGGTTTCCGTCAGCATCAGGCCGACAATCGCGTGCCCGGCCTCGTGGTAGGCGGTGACGCGGCGGTCTTGCTCGCTGACCACGATCGAGCGTCGTTCCAGCCCCATGACGATCCGGTCCTTGGCTTCCTCAAAGTCGTCCATGTCCACCGTTTCCTTGTTGTGGCGGGCAGCATTGAGCGCGGCTTCGTTGACCAGATTGGCGATCTCGGCGCCGCTGAATCCGGGAATGGAGCGGGCGATGACCTCGAGATCGAGTCCCGGCAGGGTGACGGTCTTGCTTGTATGGACTTCGAGGATCTTCAACCGGCCCTTGACGTCGGGCAGGGAGAGGGTGATGCGGCGATCAAAACGGCCTGGGCGGAGCAGGGCCGGGTCGAGGATGTCTGGACGGTTAGTGGCCGCGATCATGATGACCGTGTCCTCGGTGCCGAAGCCGTCCATTTCCACCAGAAGGGCGTTGAGGGTCTGTTCGCGCTCGTCGCTGGATCCGCCGGACTGACCGCCAGAACGGCGACCGCCAATGGCATCGATCTCATCGATGAAGATCAGGCAGGGGGTGCTTTTTTTGGCCTCGGCAAAGAGTTCGCGTACCCTGGAGGCGCCGACTCCGGCAAACATTTCGACAAAGTCGGAGCCGCCTATGGAAAAGAAGGCCACCGAGGCCTCACCGGCAATGGCTTTGGCAAGTAAGGTCTTGCCGGTTCCCGGTGATCCCTGGAGGAGCACGCCCTTGGGAATGCGCCCGCCAAGGCGGCTGAACTTCTCCGGGGTTTTGAGAAATTCGACAATCTCCTGCAATTCCTCTTTGGCCTCGGTAATACCGGCGACATCAGCAAAGGTGATCCGCTCACCCTTGATCGGGGTGAAGCGTGAGCCCTTGCCAGCGGAAGCAAATTCGGATTTGAGCGATTTTTTGCTGAAGATCAGCCAGCCACCGAAGATCAGCACCAGGGGAAGCAAGGTCTTGAAAATTTCCGAATTTTCCGAGGGTAGGACGGCCTCGCCGGTGATGGTCACCTTCTGCTCAACAAGGAGCGGGGTAATGGCGGCTACGTCCGGGACAAAGGTACCGAATGGACGTCCGGCACTGTCCGTCCCGGTCAACATCTGACCATGAAAGTGGACAGCGTTGATGTTGCTCTGTTTGAGATCACTTAAAAATTCGGTGTAGGATCGTTCCGGCGGGGTGTTTTCCCGCAGGTAGACATTGTAGCCAAAGACCACCACTGCGGTGAAGGTCAGCAGCCAAAGGCCGAGTTGCACCGGGTTTCTCATACCAACCCCCCCTTAGCCTGCCGTCCTTGCGAGGCGGCACCGGATTGGACCACCTTACGGTAGTCGGTGATCGATTCCGCCAGCACGCCGTGTAATAGCGCCCGGAATACGGCCTGGTGATCGGGCAGGAGCGAGGCGTTGTTACGGAAGCAAAACTCGTCAAGATAGAGCTGGAGATGCTTCACCGTCACCCCGCCGCGATGGACGGTATGAAGGCAGGTTTCAAAGCTGCGGTTGAGTTCTTGGGTCCGGCTGGGTTGGGCGGCGGAAGGCGCGGGTTGGGCCGGGGCCACGTTGTATGGTCCGGCCTCGGGGATCAGCTCCAGGAGGCGCTTGTCTGCGGTAAGCAGGGTAGAATTCGGCTGCAACGAATCCTTGAGAAAGAGCATCAAGGTCTCATGGTTGAGCCGCTCGATGTGGCGCATGCGGATTCGGCCGGTGATGTTCAAGGAGAGGACGATTTCTGCTGCGGTCAGCACCTGGGCCCGTTCCTTGCGCTCGTAGGCCGGAGCCACGGTGTCGCAGATCACCTCGACCACGCCCTTACAGGGTTCATTGTCAGCCCGGCCCATGGCCAGGCGCAGCTTCTGCAACCAGGTCCATGCGGTTTGATAGCAGGAGAGGCCCAGCAGGCGTTGTAGTTCTTTGGCACTGACATCAAAGGGCGCGGCACTGAACCACCAGATAGTGAGCAGCCAGTCGCGCAGAGGTTTTTTGGCCCCGTGCATCAGGGTGCCGGTGGTGAGTGAGCTGCGGTTGCCGCAATGCGGGCAAACCGGGTAGCGCCGCGTCGACATCTGCGGATGACGGGTGCGACAGAAGGGGCAGATGAAACCCTGCGGCCAGCGCAACGGGAAGAGAAATTCGATGCAGTCTTCCTCGGTGGGGAAGAGGCGTTCAAAGGTCTGCAGGATGGAGAGTTGTTGCTGGTGTTCGGTCTTTTCCATGCGTCCTATCCAAGGGGTTGAACAACATACCTATCCACTTGGCTACGGACATTTGCATAGGAGGTGCCACCTCGAACTTGTTGGAGCCGATTGGTGACGGTTGAGTTATCTGGCTAATTATGGGCTGAAATAAAGGGGTTATCTTTTCTCGGTGGGGGCATCCTCGGGCGCCGGATGTTTCCTGTCGGTACCACAGAAGCGTTGTAATGCCACAGTGTTGTGGCAACGCTTCTGTGGTAGGGGGCTGGGCTAAGCGTCGAGTTGGCTGAGGTCCAACTGCAGTTCGCGGATCTTACGGTAGAGGGTTGTGCGATCAATACCAAGAAGCCGGGCCGCTTTGGCCTTGTTGCCGCCTGATTTGCGCATGGCCTGGAGGATGCGCTCGCTCGGGGAGAGATCCTGTTCCGGCAAGGAAAATGTTCCGGCCGCTGTGGTAGCGGTTTGGGGCAAGGCTGCGGCCTGCTCAATCAACTGCTCGCGGCTAAAACTTCTGATCTCCGACGGCAGTTGATCCGCAGACAGGGTGGTGCCGTCGCAGAGCACGCAGGCCCGTTCAATCACATGCTCAAGCTCGCGTACGTTGCCCGGCCACGGATAGGCCAAAAGTAACTGTTTTGCCTGGTCGGAGATGCCACCGATGCGCTTCCCTACTTTGGGTGCGATCTTGTCGATAAAATGATTAATCAACACCAGCACGTCCTCGCCGCGTTCACGCAGTGGCGGTAGAATGACGTCGATTACCCGCAGGCGAAAATAAAGATCCTCGCGAAAGGCCCCACTGCGCACCTTCTCCTTCAGATCGACATTGGTTGCAGCCAACACCCGTACATCGACCTGCAGAGGGGTGTCCTGGCCCACGGGATAGAAGGTGGATTCTTGGAGGAAGCGTAAGAGCCGCAGCTGCATCATCTGCGAGATATCGCCAATTTCGTCCAGAAACAGGGTCCCGCCGTCGGCCTGGAGAATACGGCCCATGCGGTCGCGATCTGCTCCGGTGAACGACCCCTTGCGGTGGCCGAACAGCTCGCTCTCTAAAAGTGATTCCGGGATGGCGGTGCAGTCCACCTTGACGAGCGCCCGGTTCTTGCGGTGGCTCTCCTGGTGCAGGGCTTCGGCGGCGAGTTCCTTGCCCGTACCCGACTCGCCGGTGATCAGCACGGTGAGATCAACCCGGCCCACATTCTCGATCAGGGTGTAGACCGACTGCATCGCGTCGCTGCCACCGAGAAAACGGTGGAACTGCTGCCTCCGTCCGGTGCCGATGCTCTCGGGCAGGGTCAGGTCGCGAATGACGATCACTGCGCCTTCGGCCCCGCCAGCGCCATCCTTGAGTGGGGCCACCGCCGCGCTCAGTACCTTTTTGCGCTGTTCGGCGTTGCTGCGGCATTCAAAGAGCTGGGCGCTGCCCTCCTGGCCGGTCTTGATCGCCCGCAGCAGTTCCTTTTTCAGGGCGGTGCAGTCTTCCTGGCTGCAAAATGGGATGATCGATCCCTGCTCCAGCAGGCCGGGGTGGAGTTCGGTGAGCAGCAGTCGCGCCGCAGGATTGACCTCCTGAATATCCAGGTTTTGATCCACGGTGATAATAGCATCGGTCACGCTCTTGAACACGGCTTCAAGGAAGGCGCGGTATCGTTCCCGTTCCTGCTCTGCCCGCCGCTGCCCTTGTTCCAGCTGGTACTGGCGCAATGCAATACGGGCGGTCTTGAGCAGGGCCTCCTTGTCCACCGGTTTGGGAATGTAATCAAAGGCACCCAGGCGTACCGCCTCAGCTGCGGTTTCCACCGTGGGGTAGCCGGTGATCATCACCATGGGGCAGGATAGACCCATTTCTCGTACCTTTTTGAGAATATCGATGCCGGTATTGCCGCCAAGGACAATGTCGCTAATGATCAGATCGTACTTCTGTTTGGCCAATGCCTGCAGGGCCTCCTCAAAAGAAGAGGCGGTATGGACCGGCCCGTACCCCTGGTTCTGGAGGAAGAATTGAAAGGTGTTGCGCAGACTTTCCTCGTCGTCGATCACCAAGATCGCGGTTCCCTGTTGCGGAGTATTCACGCTACGCCTCCCTTGGCTAGGTCTTGGGTGAGTGGTTTGACAAAGGCTGCCAGGTCGCGGAAGACGACCACTGCTCCGGTCAGGCGCCGGTTTTCAAGTATCGGGGTGCTGATGTATTCGACGCGGAAGCTTGCGCCATCACGTTTCCAGAAGACCTCATCATCGCCGAAATGAATTTTGCCGTCGCGGTAGGCCTGGTGGATCGGGCACTCATCAACCGGGTAGGGTGCGCCGTCGGCCCGAGTATGATGGATGATGGCATGATGTGCCTGGCCGACAAGATCGTCGGATTCCCAACCGAGCATCTGTGAGGCCGCCTTGTTGACGAAGGTGACGTTCCCCTCTGCATCCAGGCCGAAAATGCCCTCGCCGGCAGACTCAAGGATCAGCTCCATCTGCCGTTTGATCCGTTTGGTTTCTGTCTCTGCCTGGATCCGTTCGGCGATCTCGCGGTTGAGTGAGGCGTTGGCTACGCTAATCTCAAAGGTGCGTCGTTCCACCCGTCCTTCCAAATCATTTTTGGTCTGGGTCAGCTCCTGATTGGCCTCGGCCAGCTGTTGACTCAGTTTTTCCTGCTCCTCGGTTAACTGGCGCATACGGCCAGCAGTTAGGTAAGCCACCACCCCGAAAAGCCCAGCCAGTACCACCAGGGAGAGTACTGCAAAGGGCCATTGGGCCAAATCCTCCGGGCCAATCAGCATCTGCCGATCCATCATCGAGAGGAGAATGGCGGTGACGATAAATAGTACGGCGAGTTGGCCGATAAATTTATTTTGTTCAGGCATTTACGACGCGCTCCTTTCTGCTGTCGGCAGATCAATAATAACTGTGGTCCATTTGCCCCATTCGCTTTTGATGCGCAGGCTGCCTTTGTTTTCACGAATCAGGCTGTGGCTGATGCTCAACCCAAGGCCCGTTCCCTCTCCCTTGGACTTGGTGGAGAAAAAGGGATCCATCAGCCGATCCATCAGGTCGTGTTCAATGCCGGTGCCGAAATCGGTGATGGCGATGCGGGCAAAGGGTTTGCCGTCGCGCTCTTTGGGGCTGGCCTCAATGGTGATGCGCTTGTCCACATGCAAGGTGGGGTAGCGTTCGTTGAGCGCGTAGCGGGCATTGCTGAAAATATTGAGAAAAACCTGCTGCAGCTGTTGTGGATTGCAATGCACCGGCGGCAGATCCTTGGCGTACTGCTCGGAGATAGCGATACCGTTGATCAGATACTGGTGCTGGATCAGCTCAATGCAGCGCCGCATCAAATCCGGCAGATAGACCTGCTCTGGTGATTCCTCGCCTTTTCGCGAAAAATCGAGCAGGTTTTTGGTGATCCCGGCGATGCGGCGCCCCTCCTTGATGATATTGTGGAGGAAGTGGCTGTTTTCGGTGATCTGGTTGGAATCGATCAAAATCTGAGCATAGTTAATGATACCGTTGATCGGATTATTGATTTCATGGGCCACGCCAGCGGCCAGCTCGCCCACCGAGGCCAGTTGCGCCGCCCGCGCCGCCTCGGCCTTCATCTGCTGCTCCTCGGTGAGATCGCGGGCCAGCAGCAGTGCGGCCCCGTAATTGCCCTCGTTCTGTTTGAGCGGGCTGACCGTGAGGAGGTAATTGCCGCGCAAGCCGCGCAGTTCGGTTTCGAAGATACGGCTCTTTTTCTGGTCCAGGAGCACCTCCAAAGGACAGATCGCCCCTGGCCGTCTGCCGCCGTGGAGGATTTCGCACACACCGTGGCCGATAATCTCCTCGCGCGGCCTGCGCGCAGCCAGGACAGCAGCCGGGTTGACATCGATAATGGTCCCCTGCTCGGATACAATCAGGGCCGGGTCCATAACCGATGCAAAGATGTTTTCCCATTTGGCTAGAGCGTGATTAAGGGCCTGGTCTGCAGCCATCTTGCCGGTGATGTCGATACCAAAAAGCACCAGGCCGACCCGGCCCTGCTCGATATCCGGCCGCACCGATCCGTGCCACTCGATGATCCGTTTGGCGCCGCCACGGGTCTCGAGTTCGGCCTGGAAATTCATCTCTGTCTGGCCGCCCTTGAGCACCCGCGAAAATTGGTTCTGGCTTTTGGCGCGTTTCTCCGGGCTGATGAGCACATCGACCCAGAATTTTCCCTTGGCCTCGGCTTGGCTGTAGCCGGTGACCGCCTCGGCTGTGGGATTGAAGGAGAGGATCTCGCCGCAGTGGGAAAGCGAGACCAACAGCGCCTGCACCGTCTGCACGATCTCGCAATTGAAGTCCTGCTCCATACGCAGATGGCGTGAGGTGTGACGCAGGTAAAGGGCGCGGGAAATGGTGGCCACCACATTGGCGATGAAGTCGAGCTCGATGCCGGTGAAACCGTTTTCGCGGATAGAGTGGATGGTCAGCACCCCGTATTTTTCCTGGTCATGGACTAGGGGCCAGGAACCGCAGGAGCGGCTGCCGGTGAGCGTGGTTAGGATGGCCAGTGGGGGAAGGTTGGTTCCCTGGCGGGGTTTGAGTTCGGTGGTGACCGGCATGGAGGTGGTCAGGGCCCTGGCCGCAGTCAGGGTAATCGAGTCCTCGCTGACCAACTGTTGGACCAAATCCCGACACTGTTGCACCGGCAACCCATCCTGGACCACGGTGGTCACGGGTGAAATTTTGCCCTTTCCCTCTTCGCGTCCGACCCAGATCATGCAGTATTCCGGATCCTGAAGCAACAGGCTGCAGCAGCGGGTGAGAAAGGCGGGCTCGTCGGCCATTGGCTCGACCTGCAGCTCACCGATCTCCCGCAGCAGTTTGTAGCGCTGGACGTAAAGCGCTATTCGTTTGGCTTCTTTATCCATGTTCTACTCACTCCATACCGAAATGGCACAAGGGGTCTCTGCTACGGTTATGCTGCATTGAATCATGTTCCGCCACATAAATACCACATTTGTGTGGTATCGATGCCGCAGTTTTGTTGATTCTTGCTACAGCCTTGCAGGGGCTATGCCGGGATGGGGAGGAAGGGATGGAAAGAGGGGGCTGTGGTGTCGGTGAGCGGTGTTGGGTAGATTTACCTATTGATTTAGCGGCAATTTTCGCGTTGTCAACAGATAGGCAAGGTGGTAGACAACGTATTGTTCTCTCTGGCGAATCACTGCCTGGGGGCTTGGTTGGATGAGGTGAGCTGAGGTGTGTGGCAGTTTGTCTTTCGACTTTGTCATATTGCCTGAGCTGGAAAGAGATTAGTTGTTTTAATGGGTGGTTGGCTCCGGATTACCCAACCTATAATCATTCCATAAATTGTCCTATTAATACTGTTAGCGATCGAAAATATAAAGAATGAATAGAATTCTAAGAATTTTAACCTTCTGGCCAACTTTCAATAATTTATTGAAAGGGGGAATGCTGTATAAAGAAAATAAATATCAAGCCGCAATTCATCGACTTGATAAGTGCTTCAAAAATCCAAAATTTCATAACGAAATGCTTTGTTCATACTATGGCCTCTCACTTTTTCATTTAGGCCAAGTTGAAGAATCAAAAGAATTTTTGCAAAAAGCTCACGATTGTTTTGAAGCAAAAAATTGGCAATTAGAAAATGAGCATGATTTTAATTTGGCAAATGAAGTAGTAAATGCTTTAGAAGATAACAGCAAAAACAAAGTATCTACTTAAAATAAATATATTTTCGCTAACGAATAAGGTTAGATTTTGAGAGCGCAGCGAACCAAAATCTGAACCGTTTGTTGGACAAGCCCGGTGGTCCTCTATAGAAAAGAGCTTTTTGGTGCCGAGGGATTGAATCAGGCGGTGGGGTG
>JAQUEZ010000544.1 GCA_028684915.1 Desulfobulbus sp. | reverse complement strand
AGATGCTGTCCCCTAAGCATCTGAAGTCTCATGGACTTGATTCAAAAGTATATCGCAAAAAGTACGGCTTTTCCGCCAGGCAACCGCTTTGCGCAAAAGCGCTTTCCGAGAAACGGTCTGCATCAGGGAAGGAACGCGGCATTCCGGCCAACCTCCAAAAAGCTATAGTCGCCCGAACCAAGAAAAAGCCCGTTGCGGACGAGTCGAAATAATGAGAATTTCGCTGTAATGAACAAGAAGAACGTCACGCGAAAAGAATTAGCACTCTCGGTCACTGAAAAGCTGGGTGTTTCTCAGCGGAACGCAGCGGAAATCGTCGATACCGTCTTTGCGACCTTGAAAAACACCCTGATCAATGGAGAATCAATCAAGCTGGTCCAATTTGGCGCCTTGAATGTCCGAGATCTGCTTCATGCGGTAATCTCTGCACATGACAACAGAGATCGGTTTCCCCGGCATCGAAGAATACTTGGCTCTCTATTATGGTTTTTTCCGTCGTTCAGAAAACCGAGAACTTGCTGCATGCTACTTAACCGGCCGGCTTATGAACGGTGAGCGCAAATCAGTTGAACCTATATCCGAGAAGGTAAACGCTTCAGAACGCGGCATGCAACGTCTTCTCTCTCAACTCTACATTATTTTTTAAACATCCGATTTCTTGAACGAATACGAATTCGATTATAATCAGGTGTCTCTTGTAAAGCCAACAGCGCAAACCTCAGAAATAAGCTTGTCACCCTGGCCGGCACATTTTTTCCGGACTTGTCAATCCGTTGAAAGTATTTCAGACTTGATCTCAAGACTCGTTTCCTCCCAGATCTTCTGCCCTATAAACGGCGTAGCCCTCGTAATAGTAGCTCGCGTCAATACCCTTCATATAGACTTCGCTGTCATGAATTCTGTCGGTCAGGGCCTGTTGCAACAGGAACTTGATTTCAACGTCCTTGACGGGGCTGCGCTCCATGGCAAGGAGATAATCATTCTTGTCAACACAGCTCCAATCAACAACCTTGTGTAGTTCTTGTTTCAGGATCAAATCGAGCCAGATGCGTGTGCTGCGCCCGTTGCCCTCTCTGAAGGGGTGGGCGATGTTCATTTCCACGTACTTTTCGATGATTTCATCGAAGGTCGATTGGGGCATGGTTTCAATATGCTGCAACGCTGCCGTCAGATACATCACAGGTGCAAACCTGAAACTGCCATTGGCAATGTTGACGGTGCGAATTTTCCCGGCAAAGTCGTAGATCTCGTCGAACAGATATCTGTGTATCTCCGCCAAGCTCTCGAAAGTCCCAGCCTGCAGGGTGTCTCGCCTGCCGCTGGCAAAGAGGTGGTGCGCCCTTGTCTTGCTGATACGCTCTTCTCCGCGGGCGAGTTCAACCGCATCGGTGATGCCGAGTTTATTTTCCAGGGTCATGGGAGGCTCCTTTGCCACACAGATATCCTTTCACGTCAGGCTTTTTGGGGCTTTGTAGAGGTGCGGAAAAGCTCAAGGGAGTGGCTAGTCAAAAAATCTACCATATCAGATAATAGTTCTCTCACAAAGCCATTGAACGACGTTTCGAGCTGCACAACATACTGATTTTACACTATGTGATTCGTAGGCCTCTGATTTTTTACGAAGCAGCCAGATAGTTCAGCCCATGTTTTCCAGGTCATTGTGATCAGACCCGACGATAACTGACTCATCCTCGCAGTTGCGCAGGTTCTTGAAGCAGTTAATCCAAAGGCGGCGGAGCTTCATCAGCTAGGCGTCCCCTCTGCGCGATGGCGCCCCGGCGGCGGTGAGTTCGGCGACCAGGGCTTCGAGGAGGTTCTTGGCGGTGACGCGGGAGGCGGCGAGGTGGGTTTCCAACTCATCGACCAGGGCCATGAGTTGATTCACTTTGGCGACTATTCGGCGTTGTTCGGCGAGGGGCGGGAGGGGGGCTGGAAATTTGCTTATCGATTTGGCATTCACATTTGGAACGCCTATCGACCTCAGGCTGAGACCCAGCATATCGTGTCCAAAAGATGAGCTCAGGTAAAGGTAATAGAAATCGGCAGTCACCTCCGGGGGGAAACGAAATCGAATCAAGTATGCACTCGGAATTGCGCTGTAATCACCTTTGAACACAGCCATCATTCCAATCGTTCCAGACCGAGTGAGTAGCAGGTCGTTGGACTTAACTGCATAAAGCGCTAGCTTTTTTTGATCTTCTATTCGTACATGTGGTGGATCACGAAGGACAATTTGCCCAACTGAAGTCATGTCCGTTGTTCTAATCGTCGGAATCCCGCCCTCTTTGACATACTCTTCCTTACCGAATCGTGGGCCATAGAACGAACTTTCGTAGATTTGCCCAAGGGGTGCGGTTGCCCAGGATGTGGGGATAGTGAAAGGTAGAGGTTCATTGTCGGAATCTACAGTAACTGACTTTACGGCAAGAGAATCTACCTCCAGACATTTTTGTTCGCCTTGTAGCAGCGTGCTAAGCACTTCGCCGCCACTCCCTTCGCTGGGGTCTTGAGGGACGAGTTTGCCTTGGACGGCAAGGGTGAGGATGGATTTGCGGAGGTCGGCGGGGGAGATGTCGTAGGATTTG
>JAQUEZ010000543.1 GCA_028684915.1 Desulfobulbus sp. | reverse complement strand
GTCGCATAGACGAACTGCACCTGGAGCACCCGTTCATGGGTGCTCGCATGCTGCGCGATCAACTCAATCGAGCCGGTCTCAAGGTGGGCCGTAAACATGTTGGCGCCTTGATGAAGCGCATGGGTGTTGAGGCTTTGTATCGAAAGCCAGGGACCAGCAAGAAACATCCCGGTCACAAGATTTATCCCTACCTGCTTCGGGGCTTGGCCATCAACCAAGCCGACCAGGTCTGGGCGCTGGACACGACGTATATCCCCATGGCCAAAGGGTTTGTCTACCTTATTGCGGTTATTGATTGGGCGAGCCGGAAAGTACTGGCCGCAAAGATCACGATTACCTTGGAAGCCTGCCATGCGGTCGATGTGCTGCAAGAGGCCTTCAACCACCATGGTACGCCTGGAATCGTCAACACCGATCAGGGCAGCCAATTTACCGCTGACGAATTCGTGAAAGCGGTTGCAGAGCAAGGGTGCAGGCTCAGCATGGACGGCCGTGGAGCCTGGCGGGACAATGTTATTATTGAACGACTATGGAAATCGGTGAAATACGAGCGAGTCTATTTGCACGCTTATGACTCGGTCAACGAGGCACGCAAATCGATCATGCAGTATCTGGACTGGTACAACCGATCCAGGCCACATTCAAAATTAGAGAAAAAAACACCTGACGAAGCGTACGCCGTGATGCTGCCGACGGTTCAACTGGCAGCCTAACAACAAGCAGAGACTCCACTTAAAAAAAGAAAAAACTGCCCGAACGAACTGAGCCACTTCTAAGGGACTTGTTGCCATACCCGTTGAAAGAGGCTTCAAAGGCGCCAGGGTGAGAAGAGATTTTTGCATTTCGAGAGGCTATATGCCTTTGACACTTCGTCTCTTCTCCTCACCCCAGCTTATCTAATTTTTCGACTCTTGCCTTTATATGCCTTTATATGACAAGGTTTTATCGGCAAGATGCTGCTGCGTGCACATGCCTTATTTGATTGAGAACTGGGATAATGCCACCAGGGCGCACGCCGTGCGCCCCTACGCTGACACCCGGATGATGCCTTGTTGATTGATTAGACCCGCGCGGCAGATAAAACTGGACACTGGAGCGTCCAGGGAGTGTTCCCCCGCTGGAGCATGGGAACCATCATGAAATTAGGTGGCGTTCGCTGGTGAGATTGAGCAACAATTTCGGATGGTTTTGTAGGGGCGCACGGCGTGCGCCCACAGGATACGGGAGATTTCGTTATGGTGGGAGATTTCTCACTTCGTTCGAAATGACGTGCCTGCATCGACAAGATGACGCTCCATGCACATTCCTTATTTGATTGAGAACTGGGATGATATACTACCAGGGCGCACGCCGTGCGCCCCTGCGGGGACACGTGTTGCTATATTCTCCGCTTCTTCGTGGGAGCGCAGGTTTTGTCTGCAATCGAGAGGGGCGAATTATTTCGAACAAGTGGGGATGATGTGTATCACCATCGATTCAAGGCGCCGGATGCAACTGGACGCTGGAGCGTCCAAGGGGTGTTCCCACGCTGGAGCATGGGAACCATCATATAATAGAGCGTGTTTGTTGGTCATTTTGACGAGCAGCGAGGAGAAATCTCGTTATGACCTTAGATTTCTCGCGGCGCGCGAAATGACTGGGGGCGTAGGTCGGTGGTTTAGATCGAACCCACGCTCCTGTTTCAGCGGGATTCCAGGCCAAGCATGTCGGTAATCTGGGCAAGGCGCTGGCGGATTTTTTCGTTTTCCGGCTGCAATTGCAGGGCTGTCTGATACTGCTCCAAGGCTTTGTGGTGCATGCTTTGCCGGTTGTAGAGGTCGCCGAGCTGTAGCCTGAAGTCGAATTCCTTGGGCAGGAACTGCACACCCTGCTGGAGCACGGTTAATGCTTTATCCTCGTTCTTTTGTTGCTGGTAAAAGCGAAGCGGTTGCCGGATGAAAGCGGTGCGCATCGGCTTTTCGTGCTCAAGGTAACTCAGCGCCAGGTCGTAGGTTTGGGCGGCATTGTCGACGTCGCCAATCCGCTCCCACCAAGCGGCCAGCACCAGAAACGGCGCCACGCGTTGGGGGAGGACTGCGGCTGCTTGAGCGGGCGTGATCCCGGCGGATTCCAGGTCGTTGAGGATGATGGTTGATTTTTCCGGTTGTTGGGCCAGGAAATCGGCAATCAACCGCAGGGCCTTTTCCTGTTTGTTGGCGCGGAGCAGGTGTTGGAGTGCGGCGCGCTGAAATCGCACTTCGCTGGGATCGTTAAGGATGGCGGCCTGAAAGAGTTGCTCCGCAGCCTCGGCGTCTCCCTTTTTCTCCATCAGGCCTGCGCACTGCTGGTAATAGAGAGACTGAACCGGATAGAGCCGAAGGGCGGCGCGGCAATCGGCAACGGCGGCGTCGATCTGGCCGGCTGCATCATTGCAGAGCGAGCGAAGATGGCGGTATCTCGGATTCAGCGGGTCGAGGCGTACGGCGGAGGCGGCTCGGTCGCATGTCTGCTGTTTTTGGTCGGCGTCTACATCCTGGTATTTTGCAAAACTCTCGAGAGCCAGCAGTTCACTTCTGTTTTCATAACCCGCTTTGCCCATTCGTTTTT
>JAQUEZ010000542.1 GCA_028684915.1 Desulfobulbus sp. | reverse complement strand
GGCACGTTGGTGGCCCGTATACAAGGAGGGGGATACAAGGGAAGAAAAAAAACCTCTCTCCGACAGGTAAAGCTTTGTCGGAGAGAGGGAGAGAGACCCGGGATATTAAAAAGTATAGGACAGGTTCAAGCCACCGTAAACGTTGGTGTGGACAGCTTCGTCAGGTAAAGCATCATCATCCATCGAATCTGAGTAGGCGATATTGGCACCAATGCCAAAGGCTTCTGTTACGCTGTAGGTAATAGACGCATTTAAAATATAGTTAAAGAAGCCACTATCGGTACCGCCAGCATAATACTCGGTAAAATCTTCGCCAGCATAACTGATTAGCCCGCCAAGAGATAGTGCAGTTTTTTCGTTGATGTCATAGGAATATTTCAAGCCAGCCGTGACGTAGAAATCATCAACCTGATCAACATCGTAGTAAATATTTCCTGCAATCGAAAATCCAGAGCCGAGTTCATACCCTAAACCTAAGAAAATTTCTGTGGTACTGGGGAAATCTGTTCCTTCTCCAGCGAGATTGTCTGGATAAGTTGTGGGGAAAGTGTATGTAACGACTCCGACACTTGTATCAACAGGGCCAAGTTTGAAGGCGTAGGATGCGGTCAGGTCGACCTCGGAAAAGTGATATTCATCTACATTTCCATCATAATCGTCAATATCATAATTCGTCCAAACGTTAACAGTAAAACCATTATCTGAAGCAACGTTAATGCTTGGTTGCACGACCATGCCGTTGTTAAAAGTCAAGCCACGCCATACGTAAGCGCTATTAACATCTACGGCCGCGGTTGCAGTTGCTGCTTCAGCTTGAGACGCACCTCCGGCGAGGGTCAATGCGGCCAGAGCGGCCATGGAAAATATACGTTTCATGTTTCTCTCCTTTTTTTAAGACCATTCTTCATCATGTATGACAAGTTTGCAGTTTGGCGGCACGTTATTCTGTAAGGCCAAAAAGGCGGAAGTGTGTGCTTTGCCAAGACTGAACCTTCGCTCTGCTTGAGCAAAGCACTTTTGGTGCCAGAAAAAATATGCGGGAGAGATGGAAAGAAAATTAAATATTTAAAGGGGGTTATTTGGGGTGGAGAGATCTATGCTTTAGATAATGGTTAATTCGTTGTTACAAAATTATTAATTTTTACACGATAAAATTGCAAATATGTACAACGTTGCCAGCTATTTCTTGAGTTCAATGGAAACCTCAACGTCAGGCCAGCGTTTGGCTACCGGCTGAATGGAAGGCCGGGCAATGACTTTGCAAAAGAGTTTGCTGTCGGTGGAAATTGATTCGAGATAGATCGGTGTGGTCAGAACCTCGTCGATATTTTTGCTTTCCTTGGTAACGGGGACGTTCACGAGTACGGAATCCGGGGTGACGGTAATCTGTTTGATTTTGAGATCGCCGGGCAATTTACCGATGATCTGCGGAGTGATGGCGACGCTTTTTTCCATCATTGCGGCCAGCGAAATTTTGAGTTGTTGCGGGGAGGTGTCGAGTAGGGAAACCCCTTTGGGAAGTCGGATGTTTTCACTTGTGATGATAATTGTTTGCGTTCCCTTGGCCATTTTGGAGAGATCGATTTTAACGCTGGGCGGGTTCATCGCCAGATTGTCGATATCGGATTTGGGACCATTGATGTGCAATTTGACCTCGTTGGCTTTGTCCCCAACCAGAACGAGATCCTCCGCAGGCGAGGTGTAGTCGATGTTCACCGGTAATACCCGTTCTACCACCTCCCGTTGGGAAACCATGAGTGTCGACCAGAAGGCCACCGCAATGATGAGGCTTGCCGCAACCTGCAGTAGCGTTCTTTTACGGATTTTGGGTGAACTGTCTCGGCGGAAAAAACCCATCTGTTGCTGGTGCTCGACAATAGCTTCGGTGAGATCCTCAGCATTTCGCGCCGGCTGCATGCTGCCATTGGTAAATATGGAGACTTGGCCTCGTTCTTCAGACACAACCAGGGTCAGGGCATCGGTCTGTTCAGCCAGGCCCATGGCGGCATGGTGCCGGGTACCGTACTCTTCCGAGAGGCGAGTCGATTGCGACATTGGCAGCCGGACCCCGAATTGGGTAAGCCGGTTGCCTTCAATGATGACTGCGCCGTCGTGGCCAGGGGAATTGGAATCAAATATGCTTAAAATAAGCGGCAACGAAGGGACGGCGTTGAGTTGATAGCCACCGGAGATTTTTTCTTTGATCGGTTCCTTTCCCGGAAAGACGAGGATGGCACCACAACGTTCCTGGGCCAGTTTGATCATGCTTTCGGCAATCAGCGCCTGGAGTTCGGTGTCCTGGTCTTTGAGGCGATGGGGGGGGACGGAAACCGCCTTTTCGAGGATTTTGCGCAGTTCAGGCTGGAAGATGACAATGAGGCCTAATACGGCCACATGACTCACATTTTGGTAGATCCACTCAATCCCTTTGAGGCTGAGAGCGTTGGCTAAGATAAAAACAACCAGCGCCAGCAGTATGCCGGCCATGATTTTCCACGTCCCGAGTCTGAGGAGGGTTCGGTAGAGGAAAAAAAGCGCGGTGGTGATGAGAAGGATGTCGAGAACAGCTCTCCATGAAAAAAATTCATAGG
>JAQUEZ010000206.1 GCA_028684915.1 Desulfobulbus sp. | reverse complement strand
ACATGAATCGATCTGGGCAAAGTGTCCGCGCATTTATTGATTATTTTAAAATTTCTTTGACTCGGGTTTTAGTCCTCCACGATGATATTGATCTTGGTGCAGGGCGCATAAAAGTCGTGGGTAAAGGTGGCGCGGGCGGACACAACGGTATCCGTTCTATTGCTCAACATCTTGGAACATCCGATTTTGCCCGGATGAAAATAGGTGTCGGCAGGCCTGTGCTCAATGATCAGGGACAAGGACAACCAGTCGACCAATTCGTGCTCTCGCGGATGGGGGCCGATGAAATTGACTTGTTTGAAAAGCGTCAGAATATCGTTGAAGAGGCCGTAGAGCTCTTTATTTGTAATGGAATAGACCGATGCATGAATCGGATCAATGGTCGTTGCTGAGGCGTTGAGTGCTCGTTGAACTCGATCGGAATTCCGTCAAAGCGCAAACTGCGACAAATTATTCCGGGCCAAGGCAGGATCTCGCGAAGCTTTAATCCTCAGATACATTGTTTCGGTGCGTAATGATATAATTGTTGTTTTCGTGAAATTTTCGCGAACAACGTGCTGAGCTTCATGACATGCTGTATTTGCGATACGTAAATACTTTGTTTTGTGTTTTTACTTAGCCATCTCTTAAAGTGTGATGGACTTTTTACGAATCCATCTTTTTTACGAGGCCAACATTATTGGCTGTATCGTTTTTCTAGAGTAATCGCCCGGGTATATATACAACAGTGGCGTTGCTTTCCCTGTATTCGCAACGCCGTGGCGTAACCAGCCTTTGCGAATGTTGAAAAAATATGTTACCATAGTGCTTTAGATCTTTGCAGTCAACAGGGGTGATCGTTGACTGCGCCTTTCTTCTTAGTTTTGGAGGGACATGTGTTTTCAGAAGGTGATATGGCTGTCTATCCGGCCCATGGCGTTGGGCTGATTGAGGCTATTGAAACGCAAACCATTGGTGGAATCGATCAAAGTTTTTATGTCATGCGTATTCTTGATAATGACATGACTATTATGATCCCAACTGCCAATAGCGCCAATGTGGGCTTACGGGCCATTATTTCAGGCGATGAAGTCATGAAAGTTCTTGAGATTCTCAAAGAACGTGACGTCATCGTTACCTCTCAAACCTGGAATCGGCGTTACCGTGAGTATATGGAAAAAATTAAAACTGGTTCCGTATTTGAAGTTGCAGTTGTACTGCGGGACCTCTTTCTACTTAAAGAGGATAAAGATCTTTCCTACGGTGAGCGGAAGATGTTGGATACGGCGAAAAGCTTGCTAGTTAAAGAGCTGTCGCTTGCCCAGAAGCTGGGAGAAGACAAGATAGAACAACAGATCGAACAATTATTCTCCTGTTAGGTTGCTGTTTTTATGACCGCATCGTCGGTAGAGCAATGTTCTGCAAACAGGCTACAGTCGGAAATCGGCTCTCAGGAGACGCTTCCGGTTGCAGCCGGTGATGCAGGGCTCAGACTTGACCATTTTCTTACTCGCCACTTCTCGGAACACTCCCGCTCATCACTCAACAAACTCATTGCCTCCGCCAATGTGCGGGTCAATGAACAAGCCGTAAAGGCTGGATATCGACTTCGGGCCGAGGAGACGGTGAGCGTGTGCTTTCCCGTTACCAGGACAGAAGCTTTGTTGCCGGAAAAAATTGAATTTCCGGTGCTGTTTGAAGATGAGCATTTACTTGTTTTAAGCAAACCTCCTGGGTTGGTTGTTCACCCCGCCTGCGGCCATGCCGAGGGAACCCTCGTCCATGGACTCCTTTACCACTGCAAGGATTTACCTGACATGGACGGTGGACGTCCCGGGATTGCGCATCGTCTTGATAAGGATACTTCCGGGGTCATGTTGGTGGCGAAAAATGAGCCAGCCCTTCGTGCCTTGATGGCCGATTTTAAAGATCGTAGAATACACAAGACCTATCATGCCCTTTTGTTGCATTCTCCCCGTGAACCCCTGGGGAGAATAGTCCAGCCCATTGGCCGTCATCCAGTTGAGCGAAAGAAGATGGCTATCCGGTCATCTAGCGGGAAATATGCAGCGACCAATTGGAAGATTATTGAGTATTTTGCCAATGGTTGGTGCTTGGCTGAGATTGGGATCGAAACCGGGAGAACGCATCAGATTCGGGTGCATATGGCCTCGGTCAAATCTCCGGTAGTTGGGGATGGGCTCTATGGAGGCGCTGTTGCCCGTGATGCCCTGTTTCAACCACAGAGGCAGATGCTCCATGCCAGCACCTTGAGCTTTGTTCATCCTGTGGATGGTCGGGAAATGAGCTTTGCCGCACCATTGTGGGCGGATATGCAACAATTGATCGACGCATTGCGTGGAAGCTGATGGATCCCTTTATTGTTGGCATTACCGGTGGTATCGGATCAGGCAAGAGTTGTGTCAGCCGGTTGCTGGCGAGCTACTGTTTGGTACCCCTTATTGATGTCGATCAGTGCTGTCGACGTTTACTTGATGTCGGAGAACCGGGGTGGAACGCGCTCACTGAAAATTTTGGCCGGTCTTTTTTGTTGCCCGACCAAAGGATTGATCGGGCTGCACTGCGTGATCGACTCTTTTCCGAAGATTCTTTTCGTCGCCGAGTTGATGATTTGCTTCATCCTTTGGCGCAAGAGGCCATGCAGCAAGAGGTGGCCAAGACCATGAGTCCCCTTGTTTTTGTGGAAATTCCACTTCTATACGAGGCCGGGTGGCAAAAAAAGGTCGGTGCGGTTTTGGTCGTCTATGCCAGGCGCGGGCGTCAGTGTTGCCGAATCATGCTTCGCGACGGAGTTTCCCGAAGAAAAGCGGCCCAGTCGATAGCCTCGCAGATGGATTTGGGAACAAAGGCAAAACAGGCTGATTATTGCATTGACAATAGCGGTGCCTGGAGTAAAACCCGAGTAGAAGTCATCCGTCTCGGAGATGCGTTCTGTAAAAGGTTTTCTGAATTTTTTTAACAAGAAAGTGCTTGACAGGCTTCGGCTAAACCAATATTTAGCACAGTAACATCTCAACAGATCGATTTCTATCCATCGGTTTCTTGTTCTGATATTTCACGCAAAAAATATATACATTTGGTCCTTCCTTTTGGATTGCTTTGCGAAAGAAGGGTTAAATTAGCTGGAATCTGCACACCTTAGGGATGTTTCTTTCCCATTTTCCAGTTCATGGGTCGGCAAGAACACAAGTAGTTTCCATTTTGTTTCACCGAATACTCCCGACGTAACCATATTGATCTTGGCGTTGAATAATGTCTCGCCGCGTATTCCATTGTTTCAATATCCGATTTGTTATCAGCTGATGCTTCATCAGCGATCTATTTGTACTGACCTCATGGAGGAATGACCGGTCAATGAATCCAACTGAGTTGAAAAATAAGAAAATTAAAGAACTCGTCAGTCTTGCTGCTTCTCTCAATATTGAAGGATACAGCAATATGACCAAGCAGGAGTTGATTTTTGCTATCCTCAAAGAGCAAGCAGATGAGGATGGCAAACTTCGCGGAAGCGGTGTGCTTGAGATCCTGCAGGATGGATTCGGTTTTCTTCGTGCCCCAGATTACAATTACCTTCCAGGTCCAGATGATATTTACGTCTCTCCTTCACAGATTCGTCGGCTCAATCTGCGTACCGGCGATAGCATTGAAGGTGAGGTGCGAGCCCCCAAAGACAATGAACGTTATTTTGCTTTGCTCAAGGTTGATACCATCAACTACGAGCCACCGGAGGCTGCAAAAAATAAAACCGCTTTTATCAACCTCACTCCGCTTCATCCGGAAGAGCTGATAGATCTTGAGACCGGTCCGGACAATTTGTCGATGCGGGTGTTGAATATCACTGCACCGCTTGGAAAAGGACAGCGAGGGCTGATCGTTGCCCCACCAAGGACCGGAAAGACGGTTTTGATGCAGAAAATCGCCAACTCCATCGTTGCCAACCATAAAGAAGTTATTCTCATTGTGCTGCTCATTGATGAACGGCCTGAAGAGGTGACGGACATGAAGCGCAGCGTGGATGCCGAGGTGGTCAGTTCAACCTTCGATGAGCCGCCGCAGCGTCATATCCAGGTCGCTGAAATGGTTATCCAGAAGGCACAGCGCTTGGTTGAGCATAAAAAAGATGTGGTTATTTTGCTCGATTCCATTACCCGTCTTGCCCGTGCATACAACACCGTGACTCCGGCATCGGGAAAAATTCTTTCCGGTGGTGTCGAGGCAAATGCCCTTCATCGGCCTAAACGGTTTTTTGGCGCGGCTCGAAATGTGGAAGAGGGCGGCAGCCTGACCATCCTGGCCACGGCTCTGATCGATACCGGAAGCCGTATGGATGAGGTTATTTTTGAGGAGTTCAAGGGCACCGGCAACATGGAAATTGTTCTTGATCGTAAGATGGCCAACCGTCGCATCTATCCTGCTATTGATATTCAAAAGTCCGGTACCCGAAAGGAAGATCTGTTGCTTCCACCGGATGATCTCAATCGCATCTGGATTCTACGAAAACTGCTCTCCTCGATGAATCCTGCCGATGCCATGGAATTCCTTTTAGATAGGATGAACCACACTAAAAATAATCAAGAATTTTTTGCCTCGATGAATCGTTGAAGGCCTCGGAACTAGGAAAAATCCGATAAGTTACGTGCGAATACTCGTATGTTACGAAACTCGGAAATTCATTTTCCAGAGTTTTTACGAGAACGGCAATCGCTGAAGGGGCCTGATAAATTCAACAGCCCTTTGGTCAGCCTGCCAAAGTGATATATTGCCAAGCATAGAGTGGCGTCTTTGGGGCGTGTTTGGATAGCGACAAACGTTGACGGATTCGTTCAATGCCCCCGAATGAAACAATTTACTGTAAATACGGTTAATTGAAGGGCCTAGCATGTTGTGCTCTTATTTTTTTTACAAGAATGGCAATCGCTGGGGCCTGTTTTTTCTTTCAAGAAACGGGGAAAAAAGATATATTACTAATTTTTGTTAACAAACTATTTTTTGGATAAAATCTGTCGTTCTCGCAAAACAGCAAAAAAGAGGTTTCGTGCCCACATCCTTCTTTGGTTGTAAGGCATATTTTTTTTGAATTTTGAGGTTTGACGAGTCCTATTATTTCACCAGGAGTGTTCTACATGAAAGCTGATATCCATCCCGAATACCATAAAATCAAAGCGGTCTGTGCCTGTGGCAACGAAATCGAACTGGGCTCAGTGAGCACAGAGATGCGTGTGGAGATTTGTTCCGCCTGCCATCCGTTCTTTACCGGAAAACAGAAACTGATAGATACTGCTGGTCGTATCGAGAAATTCAAGAAGAAATATGCCGGTTATCAGGTAACCAAGACAAAATAATTCTTCGCCGTTTTTCTCTTATCTCCCTCCTGATTTCGTTCCGGCCGGACCTTCATTCTCTGCACCTGCAGAGGATTGGGTGAGCAGTGGAATGTAATCATGGGGGATTTTCTTTTTTTAGAACTCCTTAGCCATGTAAGACCTTTTTGCAAGAATAGGGCAAAGATGGTTTTTTGCGTTACGTGGTTTCCTGTTTGCGGGATGCGTGTTTATATCGTTTGGTAAACAGGCCTGAAAACGAAGCTGCTTGTTTCGTCACCCGCTGATTGTATAATGCTTCAACTCCCGTTTTTTGTTTTTTTACGAGGCAGTCATGTTTGATAATCTGCGTGATATTGATGAGAAGCTGAGCGTACTTGAGCGGCAGTTGTCCGATCCCCAGCTTGTCGGTGACCAGGAACGATATCGTCAAGTTGTGCGTGAACATGCCAATGTATCCAGGATTGCCGAGCTCTATTCAGCCTATCGTAAGGTTCAGGCGCAGCTTGTCGAGAACCAGGAACTGATTCATACCGAGCAGGATGACCTCGAATTAGTTGAGTTGGCCAAAGGTGAAATTGAAGAACTTTCCCTCAAGGAAGGTGAGCTGGAAAAAGAGATCCGACTCCGACTGCTTCCCAAAGATCCCAACGATGAAAAAAATATTTTTCTCGAAATCAGGGCTGGAACTGGTGGTGATGAGGCGGCTCTTTTTGTGGCAGATATGTTTCGCATGTACAGTCGATACGCCGAGACTCAAGGGTGGAAAGTGGAAGTCATGAGCTCCAACCCTATTGGTATTGGCGGCTTCAAAGAGATTATTGCCCTAATTAGTGGTAACCTGGTGTATTCGCGTCTGAAGTATGAATCCGGTGTCCACCGGGTGCAACGTGTTCCGGATACCGAAACCCAGGGACGTATTCATACCTCGGCGGTTACGGTGGCGATCATCCCTGAAGCCGAAGAGGTCGATCTTCATATTGAGCCCAATGAGCTGAAGTTCGATGTCTACCGATCCTCGGGTCCCGGCGGTCAATCCGTTAATACTACTGACTCGGCTGTTCGGGTGACCCACCTCCCCACCGGCCTAGTGGTCACCTGTCAGGATGAAAAATCGCAACACAAGAACAAGGCTAAAGCCCTCCAGGTACTACGAGCTCGTCTGCTTGACCGCTTGGAACAGGAGCGGCACGATCGAATTTCCGAGGAGAGAAAGAGCCAGGTTGGCTCCGGAGATCGCAGCGAACGGATCCGTACCTACAATTTCCCCCAAGGTCGGGTGACTGACCATCGAATCAATCTGACCATCTATCGACTTGATCAGGTGCTCACTGGCATCCTTGATGAGGTGATTGTTCCCATTATCACCCATTATCAGACAGAAGCATTAAAAGCTGGAAACTGATTGCTCCCCTGATCAATGCGTATCGAAGCACTTTTGCAGGCAGCCACTGGGCAACTCCTTGCAGCCGGGATTGAAGACCCGAACCTAGACGCCCGGCTCCTGCTTCAATATGTAACCTCGCTGAGTCGAAGTCAGCTCGTCTTGAGAGCAGATGACCCGCTCGGAGCTGCCGTTGTCGAACAGTATCAGCAGCTGATCATCCAGCGTTGTTGTCGTATTCCCCTGCAGCATCTTACCGGCATTCAGGAATTTTGGTCCCTGGAGCTGATCGTTTCGCCCGCCGTTCTCATCCCTCGTCCGGAGACGGAATTCTTACTGGAGCAGGTTTTGGCCACCGTCTGCCGTCGACCAGGACAATGGATACTTGATATGTGCACCGGTAGTGGGGCAATTGCTCTGGTGCTGGCCCAGGAATTGGCCTGTCGGGTGGTGGCGGTCGATCTCTCCGCCCAAGCCTTGGTCATAGCGGGGAGAAATCGGTCGAAATATCGGCTGGAAAGCCAGGTCGAGCTGATTCAAAGCGATCTCTTTTCCGGATTGCATCCTGGGCATAAGTATGATTGTATCGTCAGCAATCCGCCCTATATCATCGATGCGGTCATTGATCACTTGGAGCCTGAAGTATCCCTGGCCGAGCCACGCATGGCCCTTTCCGGTGGAGAGGATGGACTGGTCTGCATTAAACGTATCATTGATGCGGCTCCGAGTTATTTACGACCAGGTGGCTGGATTTTTATTGAAATCGGGGACGATCAAAAAACAGCTGTAGAGCATCTTTTTCATGGTGCAGGCCGTGTGTATGAACAAATACGAGTCGTGCCTGATTATGCCGGTCGCCCCAGGGTTGCCCGGGCCTGTGTAACCGGCCGGGATTGAATGGCAATCCTCTTTAACCAATTTTAAAAATAATTTTTCGACAGGTTTATGGATAAATTACTCATAGACGGCGGTGTTCCCCTTTATGGAACCGTTAGTATCAGTGGTGCCAAAAATGCGGCTCTGCCGCTATTGGCGGCAACCTTACTCGCTCCCGGCGAGCATATCCTGCATAACGTTCCAGACCTACGGGATACCCGGACCATGCTCAAATTGTTGGAGATCCTTGGCCTGCAATGGGAGCGAAGCGGCAAAACAATCCGGATCAACAGCGATCATCTCACTGGTGTAGAAGCCCCGTACGATCTGGTAAAAACCATGCGAGCTTCGGTGCTCGTGCTTGGACCGCTTTTGGCCAGGTCCGGATTCGCCCGAGTTTCCCTGCCCGGCGGCTGTGCCATTGGTGCCCGCCCGATCAATTATCACCTCAAGGGGTTTGAAAAATTGGGCGTCACCACGAATCTTGAACAGGGTTATGTCGAGGCCATTGTTGAGGGGCGGATGCAGGGCGGGACCGTGTATTTTGACCTTCCTTCGGTGACGGGAACGGAAAATGTACTGATGGCTTCCGTGGTTGCCAAGGGAGAGACCCTTATTGAAAATGCGGCCCGGGAACCCGAGGTCGGCAACTTGGTGGACATGCTGGTTGCCATGGGGGCGGACATTGAGGGTAAGGATACCGATCGTCTGCTTGTGCGCGGTGTCCCGACACTTCATGCAACCGAGTCTACAATTATTCCTGATCGGATTGAGACCGGCACCTATATGATTGCAGTGGCGGCCACCGGCGGTTCGGTCACCATCACCGACTGTAATCCCGGGCACCTTTCGGCATTAACGGAAAAGCTTCTGCTGTGCGGGGTCAATATTGAAGAGACCGAGGACAGCCTGACTGTCTCCTGTCCAGAGGTTGACGGCAGGAGTCTTTGCCGCCTTCGCAGTGTCGATATTACCACCTTACCTTACCCCGGTTTCCCCACCGACCTCCAGGCCCAGTTCATGGCCCTCATGGTGCAAGGTGACGGGACCTCGATCATTCATGAAACCATTTTTGAAAATCGGTTTATGCATGTAGCGGAATTGAAACGGCTGGGGGCTGATATCGCCATTGAGGGATCTCGAGCGGTTATTCGCGGAATTGGTAGGGACACGCTGTGTGGGGCTCCGGTTATGGCCACCGATCTTCGAGCCTCAGCCTCTCTGGTGATTGCCGGGCTATCGGCATCCGGACGCACAGAGATTTCAAGAATTTACCACCTTGAACGGGGCTATGAAAATATGGCTGAAAAACTGAGTGCGCTGGGCGCCAGGGTGGAAAAAATCAGGGAGTAGAAGGTTGGGGGAGACCTAGGCGGATGATGCAGCCCTGCGGTTGATTGTCGCTGATTGTAAAGGTTCCCCGGTGGTTCTCAATGATCTGATGGACGATCGCCAAGCCCAGGCCGGTTCCCTCCGGTCGGCTTGAGAAGAAAGGTGTGAGGATTTTGCTGCGAATTTCTGGCGCGATCCCCACACCTTGATCCCGTATTTCAAGTTGCAGTACACCCGCCTCGTTGTCCTCGGCAGTCACTCTGATTTCACCGGTGGTTGTCTCTACCGCAAAACACGCATTTTCAAGCAGATGAGTGAGTACGGTCTGCACCTGTTGCCGATCAGCCCAACAGGAGAGATGTTCGTCCATGTCTATCTGAATACGACTGGCTGCAACGACAAGGGGACCGGATTGCAGTCGCGCGATCACCTCATTCACCAGTCTGAGGAGATTGAACCATTCGTTCTGAACAGTTGCCGGTCTGGCGAATTGGAGAAAGTCGGTGATGGTTTGCGCCATCCGATTCGATTCCCGTAAGATTATTCCGAGCAGGGTCTTAAAGGTTGCGTCGTCAAGGTTTTCAAGTGGCTGTTGTTCCATGACCAGGATTTGGGCTGATCCGGAGATGGCGGCAAGAGGATTCCTGAAGTCATGGGCGATGGATGCGCTCAACTCACCGATGGCGGCCATCTTTTCCGCCTCTCGTACCTGGTTTTCCATGCGTTCAATCTGGCTGATATCCTGGAGGGTGATCACCTTGCCCTTGGCCCAGGATTCCTCTTCTTCCCTTTCCCCTGGTGTGTTCAGAAAACTGAAAGAATAGCCCAGGCGGATCTGTGTTCCATCCTTTCTTGCATAATCACAAACACTGCGTCCCTGTTTCTCCTGAAGGCGAAGACCGGTAAAAACGCGAGTAAATGGCTGTCCCAGGATAGCCTCACGGCTGTGGCCGGTGATCCGTTCCGCTGCCCGATTAAACGAAGTGATGAAATCGCTGGAATCGGTGGTGATGATGCCGGTGGAAATGTCGTCAAATATCTGTTTGTAGAGGCTGGAGAGCCGGTCGTATTCCAACGATGTACGGCTGAGTTTTTCTTCGGTAACGCGCAGGCGTCGGGCCAGATGGCCACTGAGTAGGGCTGAGAGAAAGAAGAGCAGCCCATAAATGGAAAAGAGGTTGGCGCTGGCCAGGGCGTTTGTCGGTGTTTTATAGACGGTGCCAAGGAAGTAAGCCGGAATGAAACCCAACTGTTCGAGAAAAAATACCCCGCCTAACAGCAACGTGGAGGCGGCGGCGAGAAAGAGTGCCCCAATGCGGTAAAGAATGAGGCCGCCGGTGATGACCGGCAGGATCATAAGGGCGATGAAATCCGACTGGCTGCAGCCGGTGCCATAGACCAGGGCCGCATTGCACAGGAGATCGAAAAGAAGTTGGACTACCCCAAATCGCCGCGCCGACCAGCTGGATTCGGGCAGGATCAGGGCAGAGAGGACAGAAAAGGCGTATATCCCCAGCAGAAAAAATGAGGTGAGTTGTATGGGGGGGAGGATAGCTGCTGGCCCTATCTCACGGAAATAGGCGGCAATGCTGAGCAGCAGGGTGAAAAGGGCAACGCGGAGGGCAATCCACCACAGGATATGCCGGCGTACTTCCTGTTCACTGCTGGTAACCGGCGCAAAAAATCGGAGTAGAGATCGAAGCATAGCCTTATTCCACGCAAGACAACAGCGTGCTGCGGTTAATCGATGCCATGTTTTTTGGTCTTATAGCGCAGACTACGAAAGCTGAGTTTGAGGAGATCGGCCGCCCGCATTTTCGAGTTATCCGCCTTAGTAAGCGCGTGGCAGATCATTTCTTTTTCGAC
>JAQUEZ010000205.1 GCA_028684915.1 Desulfobulbus sp. | reverse complement strand
TACTGCGAGCACGTTGAGCGTCCTGCTCATCGGTTGATGCACGCAGGTAGGCTCGGACAAAGAAGGGCATTGGTACACTTAGGGTCATTTTAGCGAACCAGTCTATTTAAGGTCCATTGATATTATAGGGGTCGCCTCAGAAAACGGAAAAAATCGTACGCTAAGCTCCGACCAACGGTCGGAGCGGCCTGAACTTCCTCGCGCCAACCTTGGCGCTGCTACGCCACAGGTAGTCGCCGGTCAAGTTAATGTGTTCCCAGCCCAACGGCGACAGGTACTGCAACAGTGCTTCATCGACGATCTGGCCTTGGCCGCGTAATGCACTTGTGGCACGCTCCAGATAGACGGTGTTCCACAACACGATGGCCGCCGTCACCAGGTTGAGGCCGCTGGCCCGGTAGCGCTGCTGCTCGAAACTGCGATCGCGGATCTCGCCCAGTCGGTTGAAAAATACGGCGCGAGCCAGCGCATTCCGCGCCTCACCCTTGTTGAGTCCAGCCTGGACGCGACGACGTAGACATAATGGCTGTCAGCGGTAAAGAAGAGACCTGCCCCTTGCCAACGTGGGTTATGTTGTGAGCAACAGCTATTCACCCCACAGAGCCACAACCAAGGAGGCAGGTCATGAAAAAGAATATCATATTTGTTGGTCTCGATGTGCACAAAAATTCCATTGATGTTGCACTCGCCGATGCAGGCCGAGATGGAGAAGTTCGATTCTATGGCAGTATCGGTGGCGACCTTGAATCGTTGCAAAAGGTTATCCGCAAATTGCAAAGCACAAGCGCAAGCCTGCGATTTGTCTATGAAGCAGGTCCCTGTGGGTATGACATCTATCGTTCTTTGACAAAACAGGGTCTCGATTGTACCGTGGTCGCCCCATCAAAAATTCCCCGTAAAAGTGGCGATCGAATCAAAAATGATCGTCGCGATGCGCTCAATCTGGCCCGGTTGCACCGCGCGGGAGAACTGACCTCGGTGTATGTTCCGTCAGCGGAAGATGAAGCTATGCGTGACTTGACCCGTGGCCGGGAGGACGCGGTCAAGGCTCTTCGTATGGCCCGCCAGGTGTTGCTGGCTTTTCTTCTCCGCCACGGTTACCGCTACAGTGGACTGTCGCATTGGAGCAAGGCTCACTGGAACTGGATCGCAGACATCAAGATGCCGCATCGTGCCCAGCAGATCACCCTTCAAGAATACGTGCATGCGGTCCACGAACAGCTTGAACGGGTGCAGCGTCTCACTCGGTTAATTCAGGAGTTGGTGGCGCAGTGGCACCTGGCACCACTGGTAAACTCTCTCCAAGCCCTGCGCGGTGTCTCCCTGATCGTTGCCGCAACAACCGTTGCCGAACTTGGCGACCTGACCCGCTTCGAGTCGGCAAAGCAACTCATGGCCTACCTGGGCCTTGTACCCAGCGAACACTCCAGCGGCGGCACTGTCAAGCGCGGGGGGATCACCAAAACCGGCAATGGCCATGTTCGGCGGGCACTCATCGAAGCGTCTCATGCTTACTCTCACCCGGCACGGGAAAGCCGAGTCCTGCTGACTCGTTTGGAAGGCTTACCCCAGGAGGTACGTGACATCGCCTGGAAAGCGCAGATCCGACTCTGTGGCCGCTTCAGAAGGCTCATGGCCAGAGGCAAAAGCAAAAACACCGTGATTGCGGCAACGGCTCGTGAACTTGCCGCCTTCATGTGGGCCATCGCCCGTACACTCCTCCCGGCGCAGGAGGTATAGATCATGCAAAAATCTCATTGCACAGCATGAGGCCACAGCAAAAACCTTGGCTTGGCAATCGAATCCGCTGTTGACTTTGCTGCTGCTCCGACGAGCTTGTACGGGCCCATTCTCACAGCAGCAAAGTCAACAGCTCCCACAGAGGTAGATTGACATGCAGCGGCCCGAAACAGGATCTTTAAAGCTCAACGGAATGCTTTGCTCTTTACAGGAGGCTACAAAGAGAAAAACCACATAATCTTCCCAGGTCAGAGACAGAGACGCGATCACGTTCAGGGGAACCCTCGACGGAACTATTCGAATAAGGCTTTTGCCGAACTTCAGATTGTAGAGAGAGGCAGCTCCGCGACGAAGCCAAGTCATGCGGTAACCAACCCGCGTATATCAGAGTGATCAAACGTCGCCACAAGATCCCGTCTCTGTTTTTGCCCTGGGATACATACTCAATAACAACACCCTAAAAACAAGGGAAGGGACTCTTGTTCCTTATTGACTTTGACAGCCATATCAGTTCCACGCTTTGCAGCCAGTCCAAGATAAACAGTGTGCGCTCGATGCGGCCCAATTCGCGTAACGCTACGGCCAAGCCGTTTTGACGCGGATAGCTGCTGAGCTTTCTGAGCATCAGCGAGGCCGTCACCGTGCCCTGCTTGATTGAGGTGGCCAGTCGAAGAATTTCATCCCAATGAGCGCGCACCTGCTTGATATTCAGCCTGTCGCTGCTAATCATCGGTTTGAGGGCGTCGTAAGCAGTATCCCCCTTCGGAATGAACAGCTTGGTGTCGCCCAAATCGCGGATGCGCGGCGCGAAATGAAATCCCAGCAAATGCATCAGGCCAAACACATGGTCGGTAAAGCCTGCTGTGTCGGTGTAATGCTCCTCGATCCGCAAATCCGACTCGTGGTATAGTAGGCCGTCGAGCACGTAAGTTGAATCACGAATGCCCACGTTGACTACCTTGACGCTGAAGGGTGTGTACTGATCGGAGATGTGGGTATAAAACGTTCGCCCAGGCTCGCTGCCGTACTTCGGATTGATGTGGCCGGTACTCTCGGCCTTGCTACTTGCTTTGAAACGCTGGCCGTCTGACGATGACGTGGTGCCGTTGCCCCAGTTCTCGGCGAATGGTTGCCGGAATTGTGCGTTCACCAGATCGGCAAGCGCCATCGAATAAGTTTCGTCCCGAATGTGCCAGGCTTGCAGCCAGGACAGCTTGGCGTAAGTTGTTCCAGGGCACGACTCAGCCATCTTAGTCAGACCCAGATTGATCGCGTCGGCGAGGATCGTCGTCAGCAGCAAGGTCTTGTCCTTGACCGTGTCGTCGGTCTTCAGGTGCGTAAAGTGCCTAGTGAACCCCGTCCATTCATCGACCTCCATTAGCAGCTCGGTGATTTTCAGGTGCGGAAGCAGCATTGCCGACTGGCTAACCAATGCTTGCGCGGCATCAGGCAACGCCGCGTCCAGCGGTGTGATTTTTAGGCCCGATTCCGTGATGATGGCATCTGGCAGGTCATTAGCTGCCGCCATGCGGTTTACTCTGGCAAGTTGCGCTTCCAACAATTCCAGCCGGTCATGCAGGTACTGGTCGCAGTCGGTGGCCACACCCAACGGCAACTCTCTGGTTAGCTTCAGGGTGTCGAATTTCTCGACAGGCATCAGATATTCGTCGAAGTCTTTGAACTGGCGCGAACCCTGTACCCACACGTCGCCTGAGCGTAGCGCGTTCTTGAGTTCCGACAGGGCGCATAACTCGTAGTAACGCCGGTCAATGCCCTCGTCGACCAGAACCAGCTTTGCCCAGCGCGGCTTGATGAATGAGGTCGGTGCATCGGCGGGCACCTTGCGGGCGTTGTCGATGTTCATGCCGCGCAGCACGTCGATGGCATCGAGTACGCCCTTGGCGGCCGGCGCGGCACGCAGCTTGAGTACGGATAGGAATTCTGGCGCATAGCGGCGTAGCGTGGCATAGCTTTCGCCAAGGTGGTGCAAAAAATCAAAGTCTGCGGGTCGTGCCAGCGTTTGCGCCTCAGTGACACTGGCGGCAAAAGTGTCCCACGGCATGACGGCCTCAATGGCGGCGAATGGATCGCCGCCGCTTTGCTTGGCATCGATCAGTGCCTGACCGATGCGCCCGTACATCCGCACCTTGTCGTTGATCGCCTTACCGGATGCCTGGAACTGCTGCTGATGCTTGTTCTTGGCCGCGTTGAACAGCTTGCCGATGATGCGATCGTGCAGGTCGATGATTTCATCGGTGACGGTGGCCATGCCTTCGATGGCCAGCGCCACCATGGTGGCATAACGACGCTGCGGCTCAAACTTGGCCAGGTCAGCCGGCGTCATCTGGCCCCCCTCTCGGGCGATCTTGAGCAAGCGGTTCTGGTGAACCTGCCGTTCGATACCAGCGGGAAGGTCAAGCGCTTGCCAGGATTTCAAGCGCTCGATGTGTTCGAGCATGTAGCGCGAATTTGGTTTGGCTGGCGACTGGCGTAACCAGGCCAGCCATGTAATTTTGCTTCCTTCCTTGCGCTTAAGCAGTTCGTCCAGGCGTTGACGGTGGGCGGTTTCGAGGGAGTCGATCAGTGCAGCGTGAATGCGCCGGTTGGCGCGGGTGATTGCTTCGGCGCAGACACGTTCGATAACATCGAGCACCGGAATGATGATGTGCTTAAGACGCAGGGTGTCGAGTACACTGCCAGCCAGCACCACACCTTTGTCGGTCTGTAAGGCCAGATCGGTCGTGGAAAGCACTGCCTGGCGGTAGTGGGGCAGTCCGAAAGGTTCCACGCCCAGGTAGGCGCGTAACTCCAGCAAATGCTCACGGCGTGTGGTCTCCCGCTCGGAGTACTGCGGCCAGCACGCGGGGTCGATGCGCAATTGCCGTCCGATCCATCGTAGCAGCGATGCTGGGACAACGGTATCGGTCAACAAGCCTTGACCAGGAAAACGCAGGAGGCACAATTGCACGGCTAAGCCCATGCGGTTGGCATCGCCACGCCGCTGCCGAATCAATGATAGGTCGGCTTCGTTGAAGGTGTAGTGCCGGATCAACTCATCGTCAGAATCAGGCAATGCCAGCAAGCTTTCTCGCTCGGTGGCGGACAGAATCGAACGGCGTGGCATGCGTACTCCTTCTTCTTAGAAACGAGGGTTTTTGAGAAGAATCGTTGGGGCACCTATACGGCACACAGAATCAAGGCGTTTCAATTCTCAAAATTGGTTCTTGAAACCATATTCTCAACCCGTTACCATGACAACGAGTTTTAAGAAATGCCACCACAAATTACACAGAGGTTGATCATGCTAATTGGTTATGCACGTGTCTCGACGCAGGATCAAAACCTTGATCTTCAGATTGACGCATTGGTCAAGACGGGTTGCGAAAAAGTCTTCGAGGACAAACTCAGTGGCAGCCGTGCCGAACGGCCTGGATTTGTGAAGGCGCTGGAAATGTTACGTGAGGGCGACACGCTTGTGGTGTGGAAACTGGATCGACTTGGTCGTAGTGTCAAGAACCTGATCGATTTGGTTGGCAAACTGCACAAGCAAGGTATCCAGCTTAAGAGTCTCACGGACAACATCGATACCGGAACTCCATCGGGCCGTTTCTTCTTTCATGTTATGGCCAGCCTTGCCGAAATGGAGAGGGAACTGACAGTGGAACGCACTCGTGCCGGCCTGGAGGTCGCCCGTCAGCTTGGACGCAGGGGCGGTCGTAAGCGACAAATGACCGATAGTAAAATCGAGTCAGCCAAGAAGTTACTGGCCAACAGTGTACCTCCTCGTGACGTGGCCAAGAATCTTGGTGTGTCGGTACCCACTCTTTACCGCTGGATACCAGCTTCTTCGCGTTCTTAAAGTACTCTGCGATCCGTTTTCTGAGGCGACCCATAGATGTTTGTCAGGTTTAATGGCATCCGCCATATCCAACGTCGGCCGCACTTAATCCTCCGCAAACTCAACCTCTCCCCCAACGTCTTTTGAAACTAGCTGAAGTTCGATGGTAATCAGAAATGCAATTAGTTAACATCATGAATCAATAGATTTTTATAAGGTTTTTCTGGTAGTCTCTCTTTACGAGACTATACAATAGGAGAACTAAAGAGATATTGATAGCTACCACATTGGGAATACAAATGAATGTTGGAGACTGTAAGTCACCTGCTGACTTTCTCAAAGAATCCGAACAAAGACTAGCGGACATAATCGATTTTCTTCCAGATGCCACTTTTGCGATCGACAAGGAAGGGAAAGTCATCATTTGGAATCGGGCTATAGAAGAAATGACAGGTGTGGTTGCTGAAAATATTCTTGGGAAGGGTGATTATGAATATGCTATAGCGCTATATGGCAAGCGAAGATATATGCTCGTTGATCTAGTTCTCAAACCCAACAAAACTTTCGAGAAAGAAACATATTCATATGTAGATAGAGAAAGTGGACGTTTAGTTGCCGAGACCGATCTTCTTTACTTAAATGGAAAAGAGGTATTCCTTTGGGGGAAAGCCGGTCCACTTTACGACAGCAATGGAAAGATTGTTGGTGCTATCGAATCGATCCGGGATATTACCGAGCGCAAACAATCAGAAAAAGCTCTTTTGGAAAGCGAAAATAAATATCGGAGACTCTTTGAAACTACAGACACAGGTTATGTAATTCTTGACGATCAAGGCATTGTCATCGATGCTAATTTGGAATACGTATTTTTGAGCGGTCGGAAGAAAATGGAAGACGTTCTTGGCCATAGCATCTTAGAATGGACAGCCCCGCATGACATTGAACGTAACGCCTCTGAGGTTCGTAAATGTATCGATCAGGGCTTCATCCGCAACCTCGAAATCGATTACATTACCCCTTCCAGCCAATTCGCCCCTATCGAGATTAACGCCACCGTACTTCGCTCTTCAGGCACACTCAGAATCCTGTCCCTGTGTCGCGATATCACCGAGCGCAAGCAAACAGAAAGTGAACTTTCACACTCTTTTTCTCTTGTTCAAGCTGCGCTGGAAGCTACCGCCGATGGATTATTAATAGTTGACCAGAATGGAAAAATTACGGGATACAACAATCAATTCAAAGACATGTGGAGAATCCCCGAAAGAATCCTTGAATCAAATGATGACGAACTTACTTTGGACTTCGTCCTTGATCAGTTAAAAAAGCCGGATGAATATTTCAGTTTAGTAAAAAAACTTTATGGTCAACCGGACTCAGAACATTTTGATATTTTTGAATTCAAAGATGGAAGAATCTTTGAAAGGTGCACTCGACCTCAGGTAATCAGAGGTGTGGCGGTTGGACGTGTTTGGAGCTTTCGCGACATCACCGAACGCAAACAAGCCGAAAAGAAGTTGCGAATCGTACATGGCGAATTGGAGCAGAAGGTACTTGATCGTACCGCTGATCTTGAAAAAACGAATGCAACTCTTGCTATTATGCTTGATTATGCCAGGAAGACCGAAACGGATATCCAGGAGCGTGTTGTAGCTAATTTGCGTTCCAACATAATAGAAACATTACATCTATTAAAAAAACAACCCTTGGGAAAGGGCGCTCTAAATCTAGTCGAGCACCTAGAGGCGACCACTCAAAATCTGGCCAATCCTTTCGCCAAAAATATTGATTCTCCATTGTTGAAGCTTACTGCAAGAGAAATCCAGCTAGCGAATTTTATTCGCTTGGGTAAGTCCACCAAGGATATAATGGAATTGTTGAATCTATCGGCTAGAACTGTTGAATCACATCGTGATAACCTCCGCAGAAAACTTGGTCTTAGCAATAAAAAGATCAACCTCAGGACCTATCTTAATTCTAAATTTGCAGGATAGTCATCCGTCCGATATTTGCTTTCTATGGAAACGTTATAAATACGGATATTTTATAAGTATTTATTACGTATTATACCAGTAGTGCAATTATTAGGTTTCCCCTGTAAATTACCACGATTTTGCATACAATGGAATCCGCAGGGTCCATGTGGCTCTAGCGCTTATCTCCTTATTTGGGAAAGTATTGCCATGCAAAATAGGGGGCTCTCATACGGTACGGGAATCATGAGTTCCATTTTCTTATTTAAACTCCTTTTCCATTATTATTAAATCGATTTTGTTCAGGATGACCACCACCTCCTCTGGCATGCTCACCAGCATTCTCTCTTCACGGGACCTTCCCACCTTGCCCACAGTGGCATCAAAACTTTTGACCCTCACTGCCCAGGAGGAAACGCCGCTTGCGGAGATCGCAGCGCTGATTGCTCAGGACATGGCGCTCACCGCCAAGATTCTTCGAGTAGCCAACTCCTCATTTTATAGTTTTTCAAAAAATATCAAATCGATACAGCACGCTGTATCGATTCTTGGCACAAATCCGGTTCGCAGTCTGGTGCTTTCCTTTTCTTTTTTATCCATGAGGAATGGTAAGAATGCAAACTTCGATCATTCCGGATTTTGGGAACGATCGCTGGCCGGAGCGGCAGCAGCGAAAGTGATCGCCGAGCAATTGCCGGAAACCGACAGTGAGGAGCACTTCACCATCGGGCTCCTGCAGAATATTGGCCACCTGGTGTTTGCCAGCACCCTTCCAGGCAAATTCGAAACCATCCACTGCAACGCCTCTGCCAGCTACGAAGATATCGATGAGGAAATAACGGAAGAGGCACAACTGGGAATTACCCACAGTGCGGCAGGGTATGAAGTTGCGAAAAAATGGGGGCTGCCGGATTTGTATCTGCACGCCATTCGCTTTCATCACAAGCCGACCTCGTATGCAGGGAGCGACAAGCAATGTGCTAAGACTGGCAAAATAGTCTTCCTCGCAGATCTGATAGTTTCCATTTTTTATTCGGCAACACCAGAAATAGCCCATAAACGCTTCCGCAAAGAAGCCAAAGAGCTGTTTGGCCTTGATGTGCTGACTATCAATGCGGTTCTCAAGCAGGTAGCCAATGAAATTGACGCCTCGGCAGAGTATTTCGGATTAAACATCCCGCCAACTAAATCGGTGGCCGAAATCCTGCAGGAAGCTAACTCCAGGCTCAACCAGTTGAATCTTTCCTACGAGGAGCTGAATCGAGAACTCATTAAGTCGAAAAGGGAACTTGAGCAGTTGACGGCAGAACTAAAACAAAAAAATAACCAGTTAAGAGATCTTGCTAATGTCGACCATCTGACAGAAATTGCCAATCACCGGTTTTTCCAGACGATCCTCGATCAGGAATTGAACCGTTCTGCGCGCAACGAAGGTACCATTTCCATTTTAATGATGGACATTGATTGGTTTAAAAAGGTCAATGATACTTGGGGGCACCCGACAGGAGACTTCATCCTTAAGGAGTTCTGCAGTATTACCAAGAATATTATCAGGGACTACGACCTCCTTGCCCGATATGGAGGGGAAGAATTCATTGCCATTCTCCCCGCAACGGCACCAGAGGATGCGGTTACCGTCGCTGAAAAAATCAGGAAAAACATAGAGAACCATGTGTTTAACGATGGCACTGCCGATATCCGCATCACGGTGAGCATCGGAGTTGCCAGTGCCCATCCTGCCGTCAGGGAAATAAAAAAACAAACATTAATCAGCTATGCAGATGAAGCCCTGTACCAAGCAAAGCGCACTGGTCGCAACCGGGTAATCCGCCACCATCATGCAAGGAATAATGAGCAGCTTGAATGTGGCTCAACCAAGGGGTTGCAGACCAGTTCATAACGGTTTTGGGCAAAGACGTCGCTTGCGTGTGTTCTACGTACATGTAATGTCGGTCATAAATGCGTACTTCCATAATTCACTTCGAAAATTGAAATCAGCAAACAGCAACATCCGTTGAATACTGCTAAGAGTTTCTTGAGAATTAAATGCAATTTTTTTTTGCAATTGAATGATGTACAAATTTTTGATTTATCGCAAATATATTACATTCCCATCGTTTTAAGGATACTCGCGACAACCTTACCCGATGGAGACCGGCCATGATTCAACCCGGCTTTTTTGATCTGAAGAAAGGATTGCATAAAATCGACAAGAATAGCGATCCGATTGGCAAGATCAACGAGACGGTTGGGTGGGAGATATTTCGCCCGGCACTCGAAAAGGCCCGGGACAAGAATCGACAGTCCAATGTTAGGCCAAAGGGTTACGATGTCATTCTACTGTTCAAGATTCCCTTAAGTAAAACGGGACAGGATAAAGCTGGAGTCGGACAAAATATGATAAAAATGGGTCTGGTACAAAAATGGCTGACTGCAAACCAAAGATAAAAGCCGTTGCTAACATTTCAAAAAACAGACTATATGTTACAATAGCTGGAAACATAACTTTGAAATTATTAGAAAAACTCTACACGGATATAAGATTTTGCGTTGCAGACCTTAAGCCAGGATTTAACGTAATTAGCGACATCTCCCAATGTAACATTATTTATGTTGTCAGCTTTCCTGTTTATAAAAAAATAATACAATACCTTGTAGATAATAGAATCGGATCAATTGTACGAATAATAAAAAAAGATACTGTTGGATGCAAACAGGTGGAAAGATTTACAGAAAGCATGCAATGCTATAAAATAATGTATGCATATAGCCTAGATGAAGCAGAAAATTTGATAGAAAATTCAATATTAAGAGATGGTATTCGAGTTAAACTTATTGGAAAATATATTGAATATCGCAAGAATAATGAATGTGGAAAAGGATTAGTTACTGACATATCTATCAGCGGATGTGCTGTTCAATCTTGGACTGTGCCTGTATCGAAAAGTGAAAATATATCTATAACTATTTATTTCGAAGAACACGATTCAATAATTTCAGAATTCATTACTACAGCAATGGTTACGCGAGCAAACCATGAAACCTTTGCCGTTCAATTCTTGGATCTTAATGACGAACGCAAAGAACAGTTGTACAAGCGTCTTACCTACGAAATTGGGCGCGTGGCATGTTCTAGTTAGCTAAGATTTTTCATGAGATTATGGTCAAGGTTGGACCAAGATTTTTCCGGCTGAGAACTAACCTGGAGTCCCCTCCGAATTCTGTGCTAGCAGATCGGA